>DATCBW010000284.1:0-43053 GCA_036511615.1 Verrucomicrobiia bacterium
TACTGCATGGTTGCTTTCGCCAATTCCGACTTTCGACTTTGGACTCTGGACTTTGGACCCGGCTCCACAAACGCCCGCACGGCCAGCGCCAGCAGTTCATCCGAGCCGTTGCCAGCGATGATGTTTTCCGGCGCGCAGCCATGCAGCTTTGCCAGTTTTACGCGCAACGCCAGCGCCGTCGGATTCGGATAGAGCCGCAATCGCGCGTCGGTTGCATTCTTCACTGCCGCCAAAACTTTCGGCGAAGGCGGATAGGGATTTTCGTTGGTGTTGAGCTTGATCAGCCCTTTGATCTTCGGCTGCTCGCCCGGCACATAGGCGTGCAGGTCGCGAACGAGCGGACGAATCAATTGTTTTGGACGACGCGAAATCACGCCGGCATTAGAGGGCAAAACCGGTTAAAAGTCGAGTGCGCGGCTGGTCAGCCAATCAATTCGGGAATGCGTTGGGGTCCGCATAAAATCTCGCAAAAAAATTTGCCTGCCGGCCAGAAGGAATGGAGAATCACGGCAAACATTGCCTCAACATGAATCTTTCACGAATCAGCATATGTCTGGTTTTGCTGCTGGCCATCAGCTTCAACACGGAGGAACTGCTGGCCGCCACCGGGCCGGGCACGCAGATCAAATACCTTTCCGGCGCCGGCAAGGATGATGGTGTCCTGTGGGATTTCTATTGCACCGCCGGAATGCAAAGCGGCGGGTGGAAAAAAATCGCCGTGCCGTCCTGCTGGGAATTGCAGGGTTTTGGCGTCTATAATTACGGGACGCGTTTCCGCGGTCGAAACGCGAATGACGATGTCTCGCTTCGTCCAGGGTTCGCGTCGGAACAGGGCAAATACAAAACCCAATTTAATGTGCCTGCGGAGTGGCAGGGAAAGGTCGTGCGGATTGTATTCGAGGGTGTGATGGTCAGGACCGAGGTGTTCGTCAACGGCCAGTCGGTCGGGCCGGCGCACGAAGGTTCATTTTACGAATTCAAATATGACATCACGCCGTTCTTGAAATTTGGCGCGACGAATTTGCTGGAGGTGACGGTCAGCAAGGTCGCGCAGGATCCGAGCGTGATGCGCGCCGAGCGGCAGGGTGATTATTGGAATTTCGGCGGCATTTACCGTCCAGTATATCTCGAAGTGCTGCCCGGCCATTACATTGACTGGACTGGAATTGACGCGAAGGCGAATGGCGATTTCGCGGCGTTTTTGCACTTCGGCCCGGGCGTCAAGGCAAGCGCGCCGGAAGTGACGGCGCAAATATTCGATTCCAATAGCCAGCCGGTTGGCGCTCTAATACATGGTTTGGACCTGCCGCAAATTGGGGCTAATCCGCCTGACGATGTGCTATTTGTCATCTCGCATTTTGACAAGCCGAAACTCTGGACGGCAGAGACTCCGAATTTGTATCAGGTGAAGTTCACGTTGCTCGAAAACGGCGTGCCGCAGCACACGATCACGAATCGTTTTGGTTTTCGCACCATCGAGCTGCGCACGAACGACGGCTTTTATTTGAACGGCACGAAGATTGTGATGAAGGGCGTGAACCGGCACAGCCTTTGGGCGGATTCCGGGCGCACCTTGAGTCCGGCACTGGACTACGCGGACGCGCGGCTGATCAAGGACATGAACATGAACGCCGTGCGCATGTCGCACTATCCGCCGGACCGGGATTTTCTGGACGCTTGCGACGAGTTGGGAATTTATGCGCTGGATGAATTGACGGGCTGGCAGAGCGCCTATGACACGCCGATCGGCCAGAAGCTGGTCGGCGAAATGGTGCGGCGCGACGTGAATCATCCGTCCGTGCTCGTCTGGGACAACGGCAACGAAGGCGGCTGGAACAATGCCCTCAACGGCGAGTTCGCCAAGTGGGACATTCAGGCGCGCAAAGTCATGCACCCGCGCTCGACGGATCGCGGCGTCAACGACCCGCACTATCCCGATTATGCCACCGTCGTCCGTCAGAGCGGCGGGCCGGCGGTTTATTTCCCGACCGAATTTTTGCACGGCCTGTATGACGGCGGCCTGGGAAGCGGGTTCCATGATTATTGGCAGGTGATGAGCAAAAGTCCCGTCCTGGGCGGCGCGTTTTTCTGGGTGTTTTGCGACGACGGCGTGGTGCGCACGGACAAGGGTGAAATCATTGACAACACCGGCGACCAGGGGCCCGACGGCATCATGGGGCCGCGCCGTGAAAAGGAGGGGAGTTATTACACGATCAAGGAAATCTGGTCGCCCGTGCAAATTGACGCGCCGGCGGAAGGTTTGCAGCCTGGTTTTCAAGGCTCAATAATAATTCACAACAGCTACGACTTCACCGATCTCAATCAATGCACATTTTCGTGGGAGTATGTGTGGTTCCCCGGACCGATTGATAACAGCTCCGGACACACGGTTCTGGCCAGCGGTGAAATCCCGGCTCCATCCGTCGCGCCGCACGGCACTGGTGAATTGAAATTAAATCTGCCCGCAATGTCCGGCGTCCAGGCGGTTTATTTTACGGCAAAAAATTCTTTGGGCCAGAATTTGTGGACTTGGTCATGGCCGGTCGCGTCCGATTCAAATCCAGCCCCAAACCCGACGGCGGACAAAATGCTGCCGATGACTGTTGTTGAGTTTGCAACCCCGAATCCAGCGCCAAAAATCACGACGACGGAACACGGCGGGCAATTGATCGTCAACGCAGGCGCGCTGGAATTGCAGTTTGACAAAACTTCCGGCTTTTTAACCAAAGTGAGCAGCGGCGGGAAAATCATTCCATTCGGCAACGGCCCGCGTTTCATCGCCTACACCCATAATCCCAGAGGACGCGGCACGGTGAGGTATGAAGACATCTCCGGAACAAATACGCTTACCGGCCTGACACCGCATGCGGACGGAAATGATTTGGTGGTGGAGGCGGATTACGACGGCGCGTTCAAGCAGGCGAGCTGGCGCGTTTCGCCGGACGGGCGCGTGAAACTGAATTACACCTACGCCTTTGACGGCGCGGTGGATTTATTGGGCGTCAATTTTGATTTTCCCGAAGCCGACATGAAAGGCATCACGTGGCTGGGCTACGGTCCTTATCGCGTCTGGCAAAATCGTCTGCAAGGCACGCGCCTCGATGTCTGGCAAAACGCCTACAACAACACCGTTCCCAGTGTGGTTTATTCCTTCGATCCAGAATTCAAAGGCTATTTCCGCGACTGGCGCTGGGCCACGTTTGACACGAGAGACGGCAAGTTCACCGTCAGCACCGCCGCGCCCGAATCGTATCTGGGCATCTACAAACCCAACAGCGGCCCGGTGGGTGCGTTGCTTGATCTGCCGCAGACCGGGCTGGCGTTTCTGGATGTCATTCCGGCGATGCGCACCAAGTTTCTGACGCAGGAACGAATGGGACCGCAGTCGGCGGAAAAAGAAGTTTCAGGCGAACACAAGGGGGAAGTGACCTTTGACTTCGGCGTCCAGTGAGCCTACGCACTGGTCAAAAGTGCCAGGCAACAGTTTGGATCAACGGCTCAAACCATAGCCGAACGGGAACAGGGGCCTTTCCGACTTGTCGGCGGTGGCGACATGCTCGTTGCTGCGCGGCCAGTTGCGCGGGAGTTTGCCGGTGAACTTGAAATCGCCGAACAAAACATCCGTCATTCCCCGGCCTTCCGTGCCAGGCAGCCACGCCGCGACGAAGGCATCGCTGTCCGTCAGGGCGGAATTCAAAATCAACGGCCGGCCGGAAAACAAAATCGTCACCACCGGCGCGCCGCCGGCCTTTGCCTTCACAATCAAAGCTAGATCCTCCGCCGGCAAATTCAGATCGTTGCGGTCACCTTTCATTTCCGCGTAAGGATGTTCGCCCACGACGGCGATGACGGCGTCGGCATCTTTCAAATTACTCGCGTCAGGCGAAAACGTGACCTGCGTTTCCGGTGAAACCGTTTGGCGGATCGCTGCAAGCAGCGTCGTGCCGCCGTGCGTCACGTTGCCGCGCTGGCCCTGCCAGTCAACCGTCCAGCCGCCGCATTGCATTCCCAAATCGTCCGCCGCCACGCCGACGACTGCAAGGCGCTTGATTTGTTTCGAGAGCGGCAGCACATGATTTTCGTTTTTCAGCAGCACGAGCGATTCGCGCACGGCCTCGCGCGCGACGGCGCGATGTTCCGGCGAACCGATGGCGGCGGTGAGCTTCGGATCGGTCGGCGCATTTTCAAACAGGCCCAGTTGAAATTTGATCCGCAAAATCCGGCGCACGGCGTTGTCAATACGCGATTGCGAAACTTTTCCATCGGCCACGAGCGCCTTCAAATCGTTAATGAATTGAACGTAATTGTTCGGCTGGCCCGGTCCGTTGGGAATCATGATCATGTCCAGCCCGGCGTTGATGGATTGTTCGACGTCGTTTTTGTAGTCGGGCGAAAGCTGGTCAATCGCCGCCCAGTCGGAGACGAGAAAACCTTGGAAGCCGAGTTCGCCTTTCAGCACGTCGGTGAGCAGATATTTGTTGCCGTGCATTTTCACGCCGTTCCAACTGCTGTAGGAAACCATGATGGAACCAACGCCGGCCTGGATTGCGGCGCGATACGGCGGCAGGTAAAGTTTCCGCAAGGTCGCCTCGTCGCAAACCGTGTTGCCCTGGTCAATGCCGTTGGTCGTGCCGCCGTCGCCGATGAAATGTTTCGCGCAGGCGAGCACGGAGGTTGGCGTGGAAGAAAGTTCATCGCCCTGAAATCCTCGGACGGCGGCGGCGCCCAGTGCAGAAACCAGCGCGGTGTTGTCGCTGAAACCTTCATAGGTGCGGCCCCAGCGTTCGTCCTGCGGGACGGTGACGCACGGTGCAAACGCCCAGCGGATGCCGGTGCCGGCGGCTTCTTCGGCGGTGACGCCCTCGGCGCGTTCGATCAGTTTCGGATCGTGCGTCGCGCCCAGGCCGATGTTGTGCGGAAAAATCACCGCGCCATCCACGTTGTTGTGGCCGTGAACGGCATCAATGCCATAAAGCAGCGGAATTTTCAGCCGCGTTTGCAGCGCCGGCTTTTCAAATTCCGTGACGAAGTTCAGCCAGTCCTGCGCCGTGTTGCCGGCGGACGGATCGGAACCGCCGCCGCTCAAGACGGAGCCAAGAAAATACTTTTGCACGTCGGCCTTGTTTTTCAACGCACCGGAATCCACCTGGACCATCTGGCCGATTTTTTCGTCAAGCGTCATCTGCGCAAGCAGCGCGTCCACCTGCTTTTCGTGTTCGGAAAACAGCGGCGCGGCGTGGCCGGGGATCGCTCCGAGGAGGACGAGCATTCCGGCGGTGACAGATTTAAGGTTTTTCATAAGTATGTAAATAGCCGGCACCCGTTAATGCGGCAACCGGACAGCGAGGTTCTCCGCCCGCAACGGCAACCATCCATTGACCAGATCCACGTCAAACTTGGATTTCTGACCGCACTGACAGACGGCTTTCCGTTTCATGACGATTTGTTTCCTGTCCCGCGAACAGCCGGATGGGTTGCTGCAATATAATTTTCCCGGCGGGCAAAGTCCATTGATTTCAGACGTGCTGAATTCACTTTCCTTTCCCGCGCCGCCGTTTAATTTTCGCGGACGCAAATGGCTCTGAAATTGTTCAACACGCTCACGCGCTCCGTGCAGGAGTTTGTCCCGCTCGACCCGGCAAAGAAAAAAGCCGGGATGTATTGCTGCGGGCCGACGGTTTATGACTACGCGCACATCGGCAATTGGCGCACCTTCGTCTTCGCCGACCTCGTCCGTCGCACGCTCGAATTTTCCGGCTACGATGTAAAGCACGTCATGAACATCACCGACGTGGAGGACAAAATCATCAAGCGCGTCCGCGAAAACAAAACCACCCTGCGCGACTTCACCGGCAAATTCGAGTCCGCGTTTTTCGAGGATTTGAAAACCTTGAACTGCCTGCCGCCGCAGCAAACGCCGCGCGCCACGGAACACATTCCCGAAATCATCGCGCTCATCGAAAAACTCATTGCGCGCGGTGTGGCTTACAAGGCGCAGGACGGCTCGGTTTATTTTTCCATCGAAAAATATCGCGGCTGCGGCTGCCATTACGGCCAGTTGCTGAAATTAAATTTCGACGAACTGCGCGTCGGCGAGCGCGTTTCCGCCGACGAATACGAGAAGGAATCCGTCGCCGACTTCGCGCTCTGGAAAGCGCGCGTGCCGGATGACGGCGACGTTTTCTGGCCGAGTCCGTTTGCCGAAGGCCGGCCCGGCTGGCATATCGAATGTTCAGCCATGAGCATGAAGGCGCTCGGCGAAACTTTTGACCTGCATCTCGGCGGCGAGGACTTGAAATTTCCCCATCACGAGGACGAAATCGCGCAGAGCGAGGGCGCGACCGGTAAACCGTTCGTGAAATTCTGGCTGCACGGCGCGCACCTGCTCGTCGAAGGCAAGAAGATGAGCAAGTCGCTGGGGAATTATTTTACGTTGCGAGATTTGATGGCCAAAGGTTTCACCGGCCGCGAAGTGCGCTATCTTTTGCTGACCGCGCATTACCGCGAGACGTTCAATTTCACGCTTGATGGTCTGACCGGCGCGAAGACCGCGCTGGCACGCATTGATGAATGTGTGGGCAAGCTGCGCGAACGCGCGTCGGACATGCTGTCGCTGGAAAAAAATCCCGGGCAAAATTCCGTTGTCAGCTTGCTGCCGTCGTTCACCGCCGCGTTGGACGAAGACTTGAACATTTCCAGCGCGTGGGGCGCGGTGTTTGAATGGATTCGCGAAATCAATCGTCGCCTCGCCGAACATTCTTTGAGTCCGACCGCCGCCGAAATGGCATTGATCGAATGGGGGGAAATTAATTCCGTTCTTGGTTTGTCTGAACAGACAAACGGTGTTCTAATGAATTTTTCCATGGGCGATCCTGCGTCTGATTGGTTAGGCGACCCAGACATAATTAAGCTAGTTTTGGAACGCGCCGACGCGAAGAAGGCGAAAGATTTCAAACGCAGCGACGCAATCCGAGACGAATTAAAATCCAAAGGCTGGGTCGTGGAAGATTCGCCCAAGGGATTCAAATTGAAGAAAATTTGAAGATGAAATTTCAAGCGAACATCCAACATCCAACATCCAACATCCAACGCCGAATGGCGGAAAGATTGGATGTTGGATGTTTTGTTTTTTGCATTTTCCCATGAAGGGTTTATTCATCACGTTCGAGGGCACGGAAGGCTGCGGCAAGTCCACGCAGGTCAAATTGCTCGCCGAACGCCTGCAGGCCATCGGGCATCGCGTGCGCACGTTGCGCGAGCCGGGCGGCACGCCCATCGGCGAGGAAATCCGCCACACCCTCAAGCACAGCCTGGAAAACTCCGCGATGACCGCCGAGACGGAACTGCTCCTGATGAACGCCAGCCGCGCGCAGCTCGTCCGCGAAGTCATCCGCCCCGCGCTCGCCGCCGGTGAAATTGTTTTGTGCGACCGGTTTTACGATTCCACGACCGCGTATCAAGGCCACGGACGGCAACTGGATTTGGAAAAAGTGAAAGCCGTCATCGAATTTGCCATCGGTGAAACGAAACCCGATTTGACCTTGTTCCTTCATGTGCCGCCAGAAATAAGCACCGAACGTCTGCGTTCGCGCCAGGCAACTCTGCCCTTTGTGCGCGACCGCATCGAGGAGGCGGATCGGAAATTTTTCGAGCGCGTCGCGCACGGCTTCGGCGTCATCGCCGCGAACGAGCCGCAGCGCGTGAAGTTCATCAACGGCAATCAGGCGTTTGACATCGTCTGCGCCGAAATCTGGAACGTCGTCCATCCCGTCCTGCCCAAGGTCGGGCGATGGTGAATTTTGGAGCGCGGCTGTGTTGCAGACCAGCCGCAGCATTTTCCACCCGCTGCGTCTGGCACTCTGCGCACAGCCGCGCTCCAAAAAAATGCACAGCAAATTTGTTTGCCGGATTCAAACGGCAAGGTAAGTTTGCGTCAGACCATGATTGAAAAAACCATCAGCGAGATTGAGGCGAAGGTTCGCAGCACGGAAGCCGTCGGCGACGAACGCAAACGCGAACTGCTCGAACTGCTCGGCAGATTGAAAACCGAAGTCGGTTCGCTGGCACAGACACACAGCGAACAGGCCGACAGCATCGCTGGTTTCGCGCAGGTCTCCGCGCACGAGGCCACGCGCAAGCAGCAAAATCCCGAATCGCTGCAACATTCCGTCGCCGGCCTGCGCTCGTCGGTCGAAGGCTTCGAGCAGTCGCATCCCAAGCTCGCCCAGATCGTCAACAGCATCAGCAACACGCTGTCGAACCTGGGGATTTGAAAAATTTACGATTGATGATTTACGATTTACGATTTTTCAGCCGGCCGCTGCTGTTCTAAAAATCATCAATCATAAATCGTAAATCATAAATCCTCGCGCGGCTCCAGCATCGCAATCGCCGCCATGATTTCGTCCGCGACCTGCTGGTAAATTTCTTTGAGTCGCGGCTTGGTGCAGGTTTTCGACTCGGCGCGCAGTTTTTCAAAGTTCATCGGCTTTCCGTATTTCACCGCAAGGCGGATCGGCATATGAAATTTCCATTTGCGATTGTAGCACTCAAACGTCCCGAACGTCCGCACCGGAATCACCACCGCGTCCGACTTGATCACGGTCAATCCGATGCCCGAACGCGCCGGTTGCAATTTGCCGTCCTTCGTCCGCGTGCCTTCGGGAAATAAAATGATCGCGCCGCCGGCGAGCAGCCGGTCGAGAATCGCGCGCAAACCCGCCGCGCCGCCGCCGTCGCGATCCACGGGCACGGAATTCCATTTCCGCAGCAGCCAGCCGATGCCGGGATAGCGGAACAAGCTCGCGCGTGCGAGATAATTCATCGGACGATGCAGCCCCGAACCAATGATCGGCGGATCAAGAAAGCTCGCGTGGTTCGAGGCGAGAATGACGCCGCCTTGCAACGGCACGCGCTCGGGATTGAAGACCTGCCAGCGGAAATACACCACATACATCAACCGGAAAAAGCACCAGCCGAAAAAATAGATGGGGTTCATTTTTTAACCACCAAGGCACCAAGTCACCAAGGTCTTGATAAACAAAATCCCACTTCGTGTCCTTGTGGCTTGGTGGTTCATTTTTTTTGCAAAAGACCTTTTTGGATTTCTACCAGCAGCCAACTACTGGTCTCTGCGGAGGTCATTCTGGAATTGTCCAGCACCTTGGCGCCGAGCGCGATCATCAGCGGCGCGGCGGCGCGCTGGCTGTCGCGCTCGTCGCGGGCGGCGAGATTTTCCGGAACGCCGTCGGCGGCGCGGCGGGCGGAACGCTCCTCCAGTTTCGCGTCGAGATAAAACTTGAAATCCGTTTCAGGAAAAACATTCGTGCCGATGTCGCGGCCTTCCATCACGAGATTGCCGAACTGGATGCAGGCGCGCTGTTTTTTCTTCATCCAATCGCGCACCTTCGGAATCGCGGCGACGTGCGACACGGCGGCGGCGGTTTCCGGCGTGCGGATTTCTTTTTCTGGAAAATAGCCGTCCACCAGCAGATGCACGGCGCGCAGATGATTTTTCTCCACGCACTCCAGCGACGTTTTCCATCTGCGGCAGAGCACGGCGACGGCCTTCGCGTCATCCACGTCCACCCGTTTCTGGAGGCAATGCCACGCCAGCGTGCGATACATTGCGCCCGTGTCCACATAAACGTAGCCGAGCGCCTTCGCCACGAGCTTGGCGTTCGTGCTTTTGCCGCTCGCGCTCGTGCCGTCAATGGCTATGACTATCGGATGTTTTTTCAAATTCATTCTCAATCCTGCTCATCCTCGTGCTCATGCTCATCCTCAAAATTGATTTATGAGGATGAGGATGACGATGAGGAGGATTTTATTCCGCAAACAAATCTTCACCGCTCAATTTCCGCGTCCGCTGGCCGTCTTTAATCTCCCAAATCTCCGCGCCCAGACCGTGCGGCGGCGGCGCGGCCAGCTTCTGGAAAAAATTCGGGAACGTCTTCTTCACGCAGGCGGGATTTTTAATTTTTATGCTGGGAACTTTCAATCCCAGAATCGCAAAACACATCGCCATGCGATGGTCGCTGTAGGTTTCAATCTCCGCGCCGTGCAATTCTTCCGGCTTCGCCGGATAAACCGTCAGCGTGTCGCCTTCCTCGACCACTTTCGCGCCACACTTGGTCAACTCCGTCCGCAACGCAACGACGCGCTCGGTTTCTTGAAGGCGCAAACGGCCAAGATCAGGAAACTTCACTGGTTGATTTGTAAATGGAGCAAGAACAATTGCAGTCATAATGCTGTCGCCCAAATCATGAGCGCGGGAAATTTCAATTGGATGAGACGCAACTTCAGCACGAATAAAGACTGTAAAATCCGCATCAATCTGCCATCCGCTTTTGGGCCAGTTTTTGACATTCAATTTTGTCAAATCTGGTTTGCCAACCAACTGAAAGGTTTCAGGTTTGTCCTGAATTTTTACTCTTTTAGCCGACGAAACAAATTTAGAAAACTCGCTGCCGACAAGCAGCCACCCCGCTCCCCAAAAATAACTTCCGCTCGAAGCATCCGGCTCGATTTGAAAAGTTCCACCATTTTTTGGAAACGCTTCAATCAATTTCAAAGTCATCGCCACATAAGGCGATTCCTCTGCGTTCTCGCCAACGACTTCAACTTCCCAATTTCCAACTTTCGCGCACAGCAACAGCGCCGACGCAAACTGCGAACTTTCTTCGATGCTCACCTTGCATTTTTTGGTAGGGACTCGCTGCCGCGCGTCCAGGCTGACCGGCAGGTCAGCCCTACCGCCAAATATTTTCACCGGCAGCTTGTCATTTCCGTTCTCCGATTCAACGCGATAACCGAGTTCGCGCAATGCCCGAAACAACGCCGACTGCGGCCGTTCGTGCATTCGCGGCACGCCGCTCAAGCGATAAACACCGTTACCCAGACAAACGAATGCCGCTAAAAACCGCGCCGCCGTTCCCGCATTGCCGACAAACAGTTCCGTAGGACAGGCTTCCAGCCTGTCACTGACAGGCAAGATGCCTGTCCTACTTTGCGGAATTTTTCCGCCGAGACCTTTGACTTTGATGGTGCGATTGCAAAATTCATCCGGATCACTTTCCACGCGGATTTCAAATCCCAGTTTCTGCAAACACTCGACCATGATTTGCGTGTCCTCGCTCCAAAGCGCGCCGGTGAGCGTGACTTCGCCGTCGGCGAGCGCGGCGAGGATCAGCGCGCGGTTCGTAATGCTCTTGGAACCGGGCACGGTGATTTCCGCGCGCACCGGTTTGTCGAGCGGCACAATTTCGATGAGTTCGGGAAGCGCCATTATTCCGACGACGTTGAAGCTGAACTCAAGCACCAGTTGTCGCGACGCAATTTCGCCGTCGCAAAAAACTTTGAAACCGCTATTGCATCGGACTTTTTCAAGGTGCGTTGAAACTTTTGCAAGTCGGCGATGAAAGCGTCCAGCGACCTTGAAAGATTTTTGCGGTTGGCCAGCGCGATGTCGCGCCACATTTCCGGCGAGCCGGACGCGATGCGTGTCGTGTCGCGAAAACCCGTCGCGCACAGGGCGGCCTGCGTTTTGGGACTGGCCGGATGCAACACCAAGTTTGCCAGCGCCGCCGCGACGAGGTGCGGCAGATGGCTCGAACGGCTCACGAGTAGATCGTGCTGCGCCGCGTCCAGCCGCAGCGTCCGCGCGCCGAGCGATTTCCAAAACTGCTCAAGTTTGCGGACGGCGGCGGCGCTGGATTTTTTTGTCGGCGTGAGCACGCAGACTGCATTGGCATACAAATCTGTTTTCGCCGCCAGCACGCCCATTTTTTCGCCGCCGGCCATCGGATGACCGCCGACAAAATGCGCGCCGGCTTTGGCGACGAGCGATTCCAGTTCGCGCACGACGTCGGCTTTCACGCTGCCAACGTCGGTGACAATCGCGCCGCGTTTGAGCGCCGGCAAAAATTGCTGCGTCAGCGAACGCATCTGCGCGAGCGGGGTGCAAAGGATGACGAGGTCGGCATTGGAAACGGCGGCAAGCAGATCGGTCGTGGCGTAGTCAACCGCCCCGGCGCGTTCGCAATCCTTCAGGCTGGCGGCGCGCCGGACAAAGCCGGCGACTTCCCCGGCGAGCCGGTGCCGCCGCGCGGCCAGCCCGATGGAGCCGCCGAGCAAGCCGACGCCGAGGATGGTGATCTTCCGAAATTGCACGGTGTGAAGGATAGCGGATGAAGGATGGAGGATGGAAGATGAAATGCGCGCTGAAGCAACGGCCCGAAGTCCTCGTCTGGGATTATTTGTTGACGCGGGAAAGGTGAGGAATTACCGGCTCTGAAATTCCTGTCCATCCATCGTCCGCAATTCCCAGCCGGATTGATCCGTCACGATTTTTGCCGCGCCGGAAGTGCGCGTGTAAATCACGGGGATTTTCTTTTGCGTCAGCCGTTCGTGCAAGGCGCGGCTGGCACGGCGCGTGGCGGGGAATTCCGAATCGGCAATGACGATGACGCGCGGCTGAACCGCGTCAATCAAGGCGTCGCACAAAGGTTCGTCATCGTTCGGCAGGCCGGCGACAACGATGTCGGCGCGCAAATCGTTGGTGCGTGAAAGCAATTCATTTTGGCCGGCGCGGCTTAAATCGGCGAGCAGCAGGATGCGTGTGCCGTGAAAATCGCCGCGCAGCACGAGCGGGCTGTCATCGGCTCTGGAAAACCCATTGGTCGAGGCCGGGAACAAAACCTGCCAGCAGCCAATGGTGTCGCCGCAATTCATAATTTTGTGCTGCGGTTCTTGTGGACGGCCACCAAGCAGAGAGCCGCCATCGTCAAATTTGGCAACGGCGTTGCGATAAGCGGTTGAACGAAATTTTGCGCTGCTCGTCCAGAGTTCGCCGACACCGAAAAGCTGGTCGAGCAGTTCCGCGCCGCCGCAATTCTTCGCGTCGCCTTCGGTCAAGACTAGCCGGGGAATGGTGTTCACGCCGTGGGCGCGGAGAAAATCCTTGAGCGTGAACTGGACGGCATTCTCGTTGCCGCAGTTGATGAGCCAGTCGTTTTTGCGTCCGGCGGCGTCCACGAAAACCGCGTGGCCGCCGTTGAGCGGCAGCACGGTCAGGTCGGTTTCATCGCGCGACGACTGCCATTGCCAGAAATAAACGCCGCCGATGAAAAGCAGGATGGCCGCGCCAATAAATTTTCTTCGCGAGTTGGAAAACCAGCCGGTGAAAATGGCGATGACGACGGCGTAAAAAATGGCAATCGTAGCGAGCGACGGTTCGTGAACGTAAAAATAGGAGCCGGGAATTTTCGTGAACTCCGCGCTCACCCACGTCATCGCCACCATGAAAAACCAGGCGGCATTGTTGAACAGTTCCGTGAACCACGGCAGCCAGTGGCCGCAGATGAGCGCGCCGAGATTGGCCATGAGCGCGAGCGTGCCGAGCGGCACGGCAAAGATGTTGGCCAGTGTCGAAACCGGGCTGAACAGGTGAAAATACTTTGCCGAGAGCGGCAGCGAGCCAATCCATGCGGCGAAAGAAAGTCCGCAGTAACGCGCGAATTTTTGCGAGAACCAGAGCGAAACTTTTTTCCAGCGCGGCAGGAGTTCGTCGGGCAGCATCGAATCCTGGCGCAAAACGCGGTCGAAGAATTCATTCAGCGGCGGCAGCATCAGCGCGATGATGAGGACGACGAAAAAGGAAAGTTGAAAGCTGGCTTCAAAAAGCTGGCGCGGTTCCCAGACGAGAATCACAAACGCGGCGGCGGCGAGGGAGTTCAGCAGATCGCCGGGCCGTTTCAGCGCCCAGCCGCCGAGGACGACGGTCATCATCACGGACGCGCGGATGGCGGAAGGTTCCCAGCCGGTGGCGGCGGTGTAAAACCAAATGGTCGGAACCGCGATCGCGCCGCACCACGCGCGCGAAAGGCGCAGCACGCGCAGCAGCGTGACGATCATGCCGGAGAGCAGGGCGATACGGAGTCCGTCAATCGCGAACATGTGCATTGTGCCCGCGCGCAGAAAAGGTTCACTGATGTCGCCGGTGAAGGCGGTGCGCCAGCCGAGCGTCATCGCCCAAAGCAGCCGCAGCGGTTTATCCTCGGCGGGCAGGCCGAGCGCGAGCGTGCCTTTCGCCCAGTTCAAAAAGCGGTCGGTGAGCGGCGGCTTGAGCCGATGGGGTTCGAGCAGTTTCCAATCATTGGTCGAACTGGTTTTGAGTTCGTAATAAATTCCGCGCGTGGCCAGATAATTTTGATAGTCAAAAAGTCCTTCAGCGAGCGGCGGTGGTGGTGGCGCGATGACGCCGGAGATTTGCACCGGCTGGCCGGCGAAATATTCCGGTGCAAGCACGTCCGGCGTGGAAACAATGATTTCGCCGCTGGCCGGAGAAAAATTTTCATCGCGGCGGATTTCAGAAACGCGGACGCGCACGACGCTGTGCCATTTTTCCTGATCGTCCTGTTCGATGATTTTCAAGTGCGGTGTCTCGGCCAATTTTCCGCGCACGGTGACGATGGCGGCGCGGTTGCCGAGCTGCGCTCGCAAATCGTTTGGCGAAACGACGGCGGTGCGCGTTTCGAGATTGGTCCAGCCGGCAAAAATCAGCAAAAGCCAGATCAACTGAAGACGAAGTTTTTTGAGGACGAGGACGAGGAAGAGGACGAAGAATGAGGAAACAAACAATGCGTCGAGCGGCAGGCAAAAAAGTTGAGCGAGCAGCAGGCCGGCGGCGTAGGCAAGGACGACAGCGGCGAGCGGACGGTTCATTTTAGCGGCGTTGGAAAATTCTTTTGCCAGCCCACAGTAGTAACAGCCCGATTGTGCCGCCAAGTGTGTCAATCAGCACGTCGGTGACTTGAGGTGTGCGCGTGGCCACAAAAATTTGGTGAAATTCATCACTGGCGGCGTAGCAAAAAACGATGGCGAGCGCGAGTCCCGCTTCGTCCCATTTCCATCCGCCTGTGCCTGACTCCGGCAAATTCGGATGACGCAGATTTTTTTTCTTTGTCCGGTGAATCGCGCGCCAGAGGAGCAGTGCAAGGACGGCGTATTCGGTCAGGTGTCCGCATTTGCGGAAGGCGTGGTGGATCATCTCGACGTGCGGCTGCAACATCTGCGGGAAGAGCCAATGCAGCAGCGGCTCAAACAGCGTGGAGGAATGCTGATACGATCTGGCGTCGGCGGAGGCGGTGAAAATCAACGCCATCCACAAAATCACGGGGAGCCAGTATTTCAAAAAGGTTCGCAGCATCGGCACCGGATGAAAACTGGAATCAGCGCTGGCGGCAATCAGAAATTGAAGCTTCACATCCATTCACAAAGCATTTGCCATTGCCAATTGACGCCGCTTTTGGCACACAAAAGCCCCGATGAAAAAAACGATTGTCATTTTTGCGCTGGTGCTGACGGCGCTGGCCGGACGCGCGGCGCTGCCGGAGCCGGACTTGATCGCGCAAATCCATTTTGCCGGTGCGCAAAAAATTTCCGCCGAAAAAAATTTCAGTTCGTTCACAAATGAATTCTGTTCCGCCGAGGCGCTGGCCTTGCGCAGCCAGGTTGCAGACAAACTTGCGCCGTGGCTCGCGGGCTGGCTGCAGGCAAAACTCGGCGTGACGGTGCCAGACGGCGCGGCAAAGCTGCGTCCGCTGCTTGACGATTTGCAGAAATCCGAATGGTTTCTTGAGGCGCGGGCGGCGGCGGATGGAAAGCCCGAAGTGGCCGTCGCCATCAAACTGGAGGCTGGTCGCGCACAAGTCTGGCAGTCGAATCTGAAGCCGTTCTTCGGCTCGGCCACATTCAATCAGTCCGGCCGCTGGCTGATTTTTGATTCCGCTACAGGCAATCTCGGCAGCAGCGTCGCGCAAAAAATTTCCGCGCCGCCGGCCGGCTGGCTCACCGTGGACGTGAACTGGCCGCGCCTTGCTCGCTGGTATCCAAAGTTGCACGAACTGGGACTGCCGGAAACACAGTTCACCGTCACTGCGCCGGATGCGAACCTGCACGTTGACGGCAAATTTTTCTTTCCCGAAAATCTGCCGCTGAACCTGGCGGACTGGCAACTGCCGACGAATGTGATTCACGCGCCGTTCAACAGCTTCACCGCCGTGCGCGGGTTTGCGTCGTGGCTGAAATCACAGGAGTGGGCGCAGGTTTTCCAAATCACGCCCACACCGGACCAGGCTTTCATCTGGGCGCTGTCGGGCATGCCGTTCCAGACCTTTTTGGCGGTGCCGGTTCCAGATTCGGCGGAGGCGCTGACGCAGGCTTACGCGCGGTTGCAGCCGGTTTTTGATCCGGCAAAGACGGCGGCCCATTTTATGTCTCCGTTCAATTTGTCTGAAACCAACGGTGAAGTTACTTTGGCGGGTGTGCCATTTGCCGCGCCGTTCCTGCAGGCGGTAAATAAACCGGGCGGTCAGTTTCTGCTGGCCGGGGCTTTTGAAAATTCACCAGTTGGACGCCCGCCGCCGGCGGAACTGTTTCAAAGGCTGGCGGCGAAAAACCTTGTGTTCTATCATTGGGAAATCACCGCCGAACGGGAGCCGATGCTGCTCAATTTGGGCCAGCTTGGTCTCATGTTGACCCAGCACCGGCAGCTTGACGGAGAATCCGCCGCGTTCAAATGGGTCGCCAAAATCACTCCGACGCTCGGCACTACTGTCACCGAGGTCACAAAAAACGCGCCGGATCAAATGACCTTCACGCGCTCGGCTCCGGGCGGATTCACCGCCTTTGAACTGCTTGCCCTGGTGAACTGGATTGACGCGCCGAATTTTCCCGGCTGGGATCTGAAAGTGCCGCCGCGTCCGCAAAGAATCCGGCGGCCCAATCCAAACGCTCCGGTCGCCAGGCCGCCGCCCGCGCCGGCACCGGCCCATTAAATTTTATGCTCAAACTTGGCGTCAACATTGACCATGTCGCGACCATCCGCGAGGCGCGTTATCGCGGTCGCGGTTTTGGCGAACCGGATCCGGTTGCGGCGGCGCGGATTTGCGAGGCGGCGGGCGCGCACGGGATCACCGCGCATTTGCGTGAAGACCGGCGGCACATCCAGGATCGTGACGTTTGGAAATTGCGCGAAGTCGTCCAGACGCGGCTGAACCTGGAAATGGCCAACGCGCCGGAGATTGTTTCCATCGCGCTGAAATTGAAGCCGGACATCGTCTGCATCGTGCCGGAACGGCGGCTGGAAGTGACCACCGAAGGCGGACTGGACGTGGTCGCCGCCGAAAAATCCCTGACCGAGACGCGAAAAAAAATGAACGACGCAGGAATTGAAGTGAGTTTGTTCATCGCACCGGACGAACAGCAGATTGCCGCCAGTGCGCGGGTTGGCAGCCAGTTCATTGAACTGCACACCGGCCAGTTCGCGGAACAATTTCGCGACCAGGCAAAAGGCGAATCAGAATTGCAACGCCTCATTTCCGGCGCGAAACAGGCGCACGCACTGGGCTTGAAAGTGAACGCCGGGCACGGATTGAATTGCGAAAATCTGCCGCTGCTTTTCCGCGTGCCGCATCTGGTGGAATTGAACATCGGCCACAGCCTCGTGGGCCGCGCGGTTTTTGCCGGGCTGGAAACCGCCGTCAAGGAAATGCTGCGCCTGATGGAAAATTATCGCGGAGCTTGAAAAATCAGCGCAGACATCCCACCTGCTTCCGATGGGATGCTTTGATAGGTATGTGTTCCTACGTCGTGCTGCGGAACACTGTTCACAGCGATAGTTTCCCTCTTTTTGAAAACACGGTCATCCGCAAGCGGTTGCTGAAGGAGCTTGGCGCAAAGGAAATCCCACAGTCCGCGAATCGGCTGCTTGCGCCCATCGAGAACTTTTGAGAAAGTGGCTACATGAGATTGACGCTTGCCAACCGTGTCTGTGCCATTGCTTACGGTATCAATCGTTTTCGTGCCATAACTCTAGCACAAGTCAATCCCACAGAAGCAGAATCTATTGGTTTGCCAATAAAATAAAGGTTGCCGGTGTGGCGAAATGGCAGACGCACAGGACTTAAAATTGGATTTTGACCACTTTTAAGCGGTTTCTTATCGTTTCATTAAACGTGCATAGAACTATTGATTATATTGGTTAAAACTCATTTTCAGGCGATTAAAAAAGTGTTTTTGAGGGCTTCGATTGGAAGTGGCAAAGTGTAGCAAAAAGTGTCGCAATTTTTTATCTGAAATTTTTCACTTTTTTGACTTCGGAAATTTTTTGGCAAACAAATTTTATGTGCTCTTGGTTGCGGGCACTTTATGGACTTGGGCGAACTCGCCCGCGCTGGCGCGGTGATGAAATTCGTCAATTGATTCTTGGGTGAGATATTGTCTGCCAGCGATGTTGACAGTTTTTAGCCAGCCCTTCTTGCGCCAGCGCCAGGCTGTGCAAGGAGTCACGCCAACCTGATTCAGCCATTTGGACAAACTGATGACTGCCGCATGAGTCATAATTGTTATTCCTTGATAAAAGTGACGGTGACGGCGGTGATATGGGTTTTCAACGCGGCGGCGTAACGCCGGTCCGCCGACTTCACAAATTTCAATTCGTATTTCTGAATCGCCCGCATAAGAGTCTTGAGGCCGCTGCCCAGCACCGTGACTTCGGCTTTGACAAAGCGGATTACTAATTTTTCGGATGGAGCATCGGGCTCGCGTTCCAGCGCGGGATTGGAAGTCCACTCGGCATACAGGAATTGGGCGTAAGGCAGTTGATAACTGCGTTCGTCGTCGGCAAGCGCGTTGAGCGCGGCCACGGCGGGATCAATGTCGAAACAAAGATTGTTGTGCGCGCTAGACGCTGATGCCGCGTCGGGGTTGGCGTTGGTGTTCATAGGATGATTCATGGGTTTGTTGGATGTTTTTACGGGGCGAAAAGGATTGCGTGACGCGCTGGCGGAATTGTTTTATGAAACGATTGCCGCGCTGCAAAATGTTCTGGATGAATTTCTGCCGATCAATGTGCGGAATAACTTCCACAGCGGCCAACCGCGCACTGGAACGGGTGACGTGCGAGCGTAACAATTCAGCATCGTCAGTGAAAACTTGGCAGCGTTCGCGTCCGCGCGAAATGCTGACATAAAATTGTTCCTGATGGACGGCGGGCAGCGAACGCGAGGATGCGACCACTAACACTTCATCCACCGTCTTGCCTTGGGCGGCATGGGACGTGACGGCGTAGCCATGCGTGAACGTGCGATAATTTTCAGGAATGACCCGGCCATCTGCCAGCAAAACGGAATCACCCTGAATTGCCTTCACCTCGACGAGTTCGCCATTCACAAACTTCTTCTGCCAATTGGATTGCAGCAACAGTTTGTCTCCGGCGGCGACTTTCAATTTCCGTTTCTCCCCCACATCAAAGCAGGCGGAGCCTGCACACAACTTAAAAACACTTTCAGAACCATCGGCGCGTTGAACTTTAATTGAATCATTTTCGACGGCGGCCACAGCAACCGTTTCGCCTTTGTCAAAACCGGCTTTTCGCTGGTGAAATTGTATTGCCATGCCGGGACGATATTGCCCCGCATCGCGCTTCTGCGCTTCCGTCCACGACAGTGAATCAAAAACCTGAAATTCTTTTTCATCACCGGCCAGACGCCCGGATGTTTTCAATGTGTCACGGATTTTCTCCGTCACCGCCTCGATTTCATTCCACGTTGGCGCGACCAGCAGAGCGGATTGGTTCCGTTCCAACGCCTTCAGATACGCCTGCGCAGCCGAGTCGTGAAGTTTGTCATTTGGAAATTCTGCAACCGCGCCCATGCGTTCCAGTTGTGCGAACGCTTCAGTTGTTCGTTTCTGTGCCGCCAGTTCGACGGCTTTGCGATATTCGGCACGACGTTGACGACGGATTCGAGTCAACTGGCCGGATTGAAAACTGGATTGTTGCTCCAAAATTCGCAGCGCATCACCACGCACCACCGAACCGTGCTGGCCCGTATCGCCTGACAGAACAATGCGCGCGTCACCGGCCATCTCAAACAGCCGTTTCATGTCGTCAATGCCGACCGCACCGGCTTCATCGAGGACAACCAACTGCCTTTTGGATAGGGCGGGTTTTGATTGCAACAAACTTTGCAGCGTAACCGCCTCAAATCCTTCCTTCCGCAAAACCTCCGTTACCGCCGCTGTCGGCGCGCAGAACAGCGGTTCAATCTTCACTTCAGCGCAGGCGTTGACCAGTTCGCGCAACACCGTGGTTTTGCCCGTGCCGGCCAGCCCACGGATGCCGGTGATGCGGTCGTTGGTTTTTAGGACGTGCAAAATTGCCCGTTGCTGGTCTTCGCCGAGCCATCTGGCAGGTTGATAATTCGCGTGCAGCGGCACGACCATGTCACATCCGGCATTGACCGTCTGGATCAACGCCAGTTCCGTTGCCAAAATCTGCCGCGTGGAAAAACCATATTGTGTTCGCACCAAATCCGGCGATTGACTCACCGTTGTTTTTAGCCTGGGCAAATTTACTTCGCCTGGACGCCGCGAAAGCGCAACCGCCATCAACTCATGCTCCGGCGCGACGGAGTTGCGCTCGAAAACATGAGCGATGGCATACGCCAGCATTTTAGGTTCGTTGTTTGAATCCGATAAGATTCGTCCAATTCGTGCGGATGCCGAAACTCTGCGGAGCGATTGCACTTCATCCGAAGATAATTGAGCCAGTTGATGTTCACGCACTTCAGCGGTTGAGATGCCTTTGAGTTTCTTCGCGCGGCTTTGATGCACCGCATGGGAAATTTCGGTGTTGGTAAGTTTGCGACCCAGCTTTCGTTCTATTTCTTTCACTGCCTGGTCACGCTGCTGCGCGCGCTTGGAAAATTTCTGCAACACCTTGTCATTCACACCTTCGATCTCAAAACCGTGTTTCGCCGAGCGGATGCGATAGCCGATGGCCAGAATTTGTTGCGCCAATTCATTCCGATATACCGCCGTGGCATAGCGGATCGCGTCATACATCGGTCGGGCTTGAAGCGCCTTCCAACTTTGTTCGCGCTCATCAAATGTGGCGTTGAACACGGTGCAATGCGTGTGCAACAACGGGTCAAGTTCGCGGGAACTGTCATGGACAAACGCGGCAGCGACCAGATTGCCGGTCATGCGATCACATTGGCTGCCATTCTTGCGAATGCGGGTTGCCGCGAAAGTTTCAAGTTCGCCAAAAGCAATACGCATCGCTTCCTCATGCGCCGCCACCAATCGTTTATCATTCATTGTCACCGCCAGCACCGACACGGACTTGGGCGGTGAGCAGGTGAAATCGAAAAACACCCGGCGCTGGTCTTTCGCGTTCTGTCTCAAGGTCAGTTGTTCTCCAGTCTGCGGATGCTGGTTTTCACAAAGCGCGTGAAATTGTTCGCGCGTGACCTGCCCGCTCAAACCCAATCGTTCCGCGCCCGTGCCGATCCACTGGCCGGGTCGGATTTCACCGGCGGCGTAATAATCGTTCTGTGCCAGATGCTCGTCGAAGTAGCTCTCGGCATCGGCCAGATTCTTATGGGCAATGGCTGTGAACATAAAACGCGACATTATCTGTTTTGCAAAAAAGCTTTGTTCGTTTTCCAAACAACTTTTAATTTCCCGAATATTTTCATTTTTCGTTTTGTTATTTTACGCGAAGGCGAATCGCCAAAGTTGTCTTTGGGACACAAAATGCGGCTCCCGTCTTGCCGCCCCATCGAGTCAATCACATGGCTCAATGCACCTTCATCACCCACTCTGCCAAAAATCGCCGCACTTAATGTTCAAGCGTTGAACAAAATGATTCATGGCCCATTTTTCCAGATTGCCGAGTCCGGTTTGTTCCATTTTGGAACATACTGATCCACGACTTTTGAAAATTTATAGCTGTCAGCCCAGCGGAATTCGGAGCGGCGAAGTTGCAAGCTTTGCAAGAAATGAAAATGATTTCGATGTTTGCACCAGAGTAACCCACCTGCTATTCGTCCTGCGTGGCAAAGAATTATCCTTCTCGAATCGTTTGCTTGAGTGCCGAGGCGGTAGAAATTATTTATGCTCTCGGTTGTGGCAACCGGATTGTCGGCGTCACCGGCTTCGCCGTTGAACCACCTGCCGTGAGGCGCAAACCTCGTGTCAGCGGATTTTCCAGCGTCAACTTTGACAAGGTGGACGCGCTCAAGCCCGATCTCGTTATTACATTTTCCGATGTGCAGGCGGAGGCGGCGAAAGAATTGATCCGGCGCGGGCATACGGTGCTGGCGACCAACCAGCGTTCGCTGGCCGAAATTTTCGAGACGATTTTGTTGATTGGCCGCGTCATTGGGCGCGAAGCGCTGGCGCAAAAACTCGCGGACAAAATGCGCGCGGAGATTTTCAGTAGCCGTTTGCGTAAATCAAAACGCCCGAAAGTTTATTTCGAGGAATGGAACGACCCGTTCATTAGCGGCATCCGTTGGGCGGGTGAATTGATTGAGGCGGCGGGAGGCAAAGATATTTTTCCTGAATTGCGAAACCACTCACGCGCGCCCGACCGGGTTGTGACCGGTGATGAAATCATCCGCCGTCAGCCGGACATCATCATCGCAAGCTGGTGCGGCAAGAAAGTCAACTTCAATGAAATTTGCCAGCGACCCGGCTGGGATGCAATTCCGGCGGTTCGCAATGGCCGCGTTCATGAAATCAAATCCGCACATATTCTCCAGCCCGGACCAAGTTTATTGAAAGGTTTTCGGCAGTTGCGCGAAATCATAAACACCCAGTCCGCCAAAACGGGTTAAACCATTCGGAAAGACGCAAACTTTGGCAGCAAGAAGCGGGTGGTTGTGATTATTCCCTCGTAGTAGAGTTCCTGCATGAACGATTACGAACGGATTGCGCGCGTCATCCGGTATCTGGATGAAAGCCACGCCGACCAGCCCAACCTGACAACGCTCGCCCGGCACATTGGTTTGAGCCAGCATCACTTTCATCGTTTGTTCACGTCTTGGGCAGGCATCACACCGAAGGATTTTCTCCAATGTCTCACGCTCACTCACGCACGGGAAATGCTTCGACAGGGCAAAAGCGTTCTGGATGCAACTTTGGATACCGGGCTTTCCAGCCCCGGTCGTCTGCATGATCTGTGCGTCAGCCTGGAAGCCGCTTCGCCCGGTGAAGTGAAGTCGGGCGGCGAAGGGTGGACAATTACCATCGGTTTTGCTGGCAGCCCGTTTGGCAAATGTCTGGTGGGCGAAAGTCATCGAGGCATCTGCCATCTTTCATTTGTCGAGTCAGGCGACAAAGCTGCTTTGAACACATTGAAAGCACAATGGCCGCGAGCACGGTTGCAACAAGACAACGCCGCCGCCAGCCAACTTGCCAATCGCATTTTCCATTCGAAGACAGTTGGAAATTCATCAGTGCCATTGCGCGCCTTCGTCCGTGGCACCTCGTTTCAAGTGCGCGTGTGGCGGGCGCTGTTGCAAGTTCAAAGCGGCGCGTTGGTGAGTTATGGAGGATTGGCCGCAGCGCTGGATCAACCGACTGCCGCCCGTGCCGTGGGATCAGCCGTGGGACAGAATTCGCTGGCATATCTCATTCCGTGCCATCGCGTGATTCGTGAAACAGGAGTAATTGGTGATTATCGGTGGGGACAGGTTCGCAAACGGGCAATCCTCGCATGGGAAAATTCACCTCGTATCGCTGCAAAGTCGAAATCCTCCGCCTGACAATTTTATGAGTTCACAATAATTGCAATTTTTGAACCTCCGAAACATACCCGCGCGTTTGACGGCTGAAGAAGCCGCTTGGTTCCTTGGTTTTGCGCCGCACGCCATGCCGATTTTAGTTGCGGCGGGACTGCTAAAGCCTCTTGGCCAGCCAGCTCAAAATGCCAACAAACATTTTGCCACGGCAACCCTTTGCGAACTGAAACAAGACACCCATTGGTTGTTTCGAGCCTCGAAAGAAATCATGCAATATTGGCGGACGAAAAACGGGAGAAAGAACGGTCAGCCTGTGCCCATAGACGGTCAATGATGAGAAAGTAGCCAATTTGCAATGTCTGCGACGCTCACAAAAAATCCATCTGACCGCACCAAAAATATGGTGGGGCCGAAGATTCGTAAACTGCGATCTGCTCGTGGCCTTTCACAATCCAAGCTGGCTATGCGGCTTCAACTCGACGGGCTGGACGTCAGCCGTGACGTGCTCGCTCAAATGGAATGCCAGAGTCACTGCATCCGGGACAACCACATTTTTTATTTTGCCCGCGTTCTGGCGGTGAATGTATCCGAAATCTTTGCCGAGTTGAAAAAATGAAAAGTTGTGATGAAGCCGTCACAACCTTTTTCCCGCACAATGGCATAATGCAGCAAATCATTATGAATGCCAGCGAATCAAATGCAACCGAACCGCCAAATCAGCGGATCGCCTATTCCATTCCCGAAGCCGCCGAGATGCTGGGCTTGGATTATTTCAGCGTCTATCGGCTCGTCCAACGGGGGAAATTGAAGGCGTGCCGGGCGCTGCGCGGGAAGTTTCTCATCTCGCGCACGGAACTCTTTCGGCTGTTGAATACAGAATAGAGAACAATTGCAGAAAGGGCATTCACACTCCTTGATTATCTTCTTATCAAGATGCAATGATTGAAAGAAAGTTCATTATTCTTCCGAATATAACTTGACTGTAACCATGCTTCTATGGTATTCGTCTTCCCGTTCGATGAAAACTAGCTTAAACATATCAACTACGAGTTGGCCGATTATGTCGGTCGCGAAAGCGACACGTCATAGCCGGTTAAGCCAGGGTTGTGTGTTTAGCCTTGGCCTATCCATCGCGTATTCCGGGCAAAAGCCGGAAACCAATTTGGATAATCTGGAGGCAAGCAGGTAAAGAGTCGAAAACCGAATTTTCATACCCTGCTTACCCCGTGTAGGCAGGGTTTTTTATTTCCCTGCATAACTTGGCAGTGTGAAAGTAACCAAACGAAAGAGTGGTAATCTGTGAACAAGAAAAAAACGACGTCTCGATGATGTCTGACAGCACAAAACTAAAAATGGCGCAGAGGATGCAAAACTCCTCACCGGTGGGGTCTGCCCACAAGTCGCTCATAAGCGCGCCGGGATGGTTTGAAACGCTTTTACATATTAAGGGCTTCGCAGGAGGTGTGCCCATAAACACCGAAACAACCGCCGTGAAACCGCGGGTTGGGATCGAATAGATCACCAAGAGGTGTTTGTTCTTTATTGAAATGGCACGGGCCGGGAGCACATAGCTCCCGGCCCT
Organism: Verrucomicrobiia bacterium; assembly: GCA_036511615.1. Classification (GTDB taxonomy): domain Bacteria; phylum Verrucomicrobiota; class Verrucomicrobiia; order Limisphaerales; family UBA11358; genus UBA11358. The sequence goes on from DATCBW010000284.1 coordinate 25,174, forward strand.
TTTACTTTCGCGGTTGTGATTTAACAGCAGAATGGCTTCTTGCCAAGGAGCACGTCCGGGTGCGATTCCCGGCAACCGCACCAATTTTTTTAATAGGCCGCGCGCCAGCTTGCGCACCAGAGTCTCCAAAACTCAGTTTGCTTGGGGCAGCACCAAGGCGGCCTGCCAATTTTCCTGGGGTCGTGGCAGACAAGCAATGCACTTGCCTTGCAAGCAAGTTGATGTGGGAGCGTTACCCACCGACTCCACCAATTTCAACTGCGGGGAGAATCAGATTCAGGTGAGTTTCATAAGCTCTACCTCTGTGGGTGCAACTCCCACCCCCGCAACCAATATCTATATGGGAAGTGATCCGGCTGCCCGACTGTAAATCGGGTGTCGCAAAATAAAACCGGAAGCGACGACTGGAGCGTTACCAGCACTTCCCACCATTTCGCTCTCGTAGCTGAATAGAAAAGCAGCCCGTTGTCTGCGGGAAGAGTGTGGGTGCAAGTCCCATCGAGAGCGCCAATTTCAAACCTTACCGCGAGGCCGATTCCCAGGGTTTCGGCACCGCGTTTCTCCACTCCAGCGTTTCTTAAAATCGCTCGGAGCATCAGCGCGTAGCGTAGCAGCCAACGCACTCGGCTTGGGACCGAGGGATCGCAGGTGCAAATCCTGCCGCGCTGACCAATTTCAAATCGCTGCCGTGGTCGAATATATGAGGCATCCGTCTTCTAAACGGAACGATGCAGGTGAGAATCCTGCCGGCAGCACCATTGCCAGGTAGTGTCAAAGTAGCACGCCGGCCTGTTAAGCCGTGCGGTGTTGGTGCGAGTCCAACCCTGGCAGCCAATTTTGGAAGGCAGGCAGATATAAGCTGGCTGCACTTGTCTCGAAAACAAGATCGGCATCGCCGAGGTCGGAGCATTACCGACGCCTTCCGCCACGTCCCGTAGCTCAAAAGCAGAGCACCCGGCTGATAACCGGAAGACGCAGGAGCGCTACCTGCCGGGACGACCACTTTCAAATTCAACCAAAGGATCAATTATGAAAATGCCAATTCGCTTCAAAAGAAAATTACTCATTCGCCGTAGTTACAAACCTTCGCGCATCGGACGCGTCGCGCGAATTTCGTTTCGCCCAACGCGCTCAACCAATGTGCCGCTTCTGATTCAAAGCAGAACGCGACAATCGTAAATCGCAAATCCGATTTCACTGGATGGTGTAGTCAGTCTGCACGCCGGTCTGAAGCACCGGAGGTGTCGGCGCAATCCCGACTCCAGTGGCCATATCGTCCGTGAATGCAAAGCAGCTCGCGCGATCTGCCCTTCAAGCAGAACCTAGCCGGTGCGAGTCCGGCCACGGATACCAATTTGCTCTCAAGGTGTAATTAGTTCTGCACGCCGCTCTGCGAAGGCGGAGGTTCGTGGTGCAAGTCCACGTGAGAGCACCATTTCGCCTCTGTGCCTCAGCAGCCACAGGAGCGGTTTCGTAAACCGCTATTCGTCGGTGCAAGTCCGACCAGAGGCTCCAATTTCAAATCAGGATCGTGGTGTAATAGCAGCACTTCGCGTTGTGAACGCGACGGTTCGGGTGCAAATCCCGGCTTCCTGACCAATTTAGATGGGCCGAAGTTGATCGTTTATCCTCCACCAAACACAGGAGGGCGTAGCGTCTTGGGCGAAAGCATAAGCGCTCCGGGTTCGATTCCCGGCATGGAATGCCTCCGTTCGATCACGTCACTTGTCCATCTGCCTTTGCCGAAGCGCGCCATTGCGCTGTCTTCGGCGCAAGACCGCGTCCGCAAACTGCACAAAGAAATTTGTGCAGTTTGTCGGATTAACCCGTAGTTCAACTGCGATAGAACACCCGGAAGATAACCGGGAAATGTGGGTTCGATTCCCATCGGGAGCGTCAGTTTAGACGGGCCGTTGAGTTTGGGTTATCGTAAGCGGGAAACCGCGAGCGGGTGCAAATCCCGCACCATCGGGTAACCGATGACTTCCCAACTCGCCCTTTGTCCGTCTTCCATTTTTCGACGGGTCGCAGGATTGGGTTATCGCTCATAACGACGTGGTCGCTGGTTCGAGTCCAGCCTTCGGCACCAGACGCCGGAGTAGCTCAATGGTAGAGCACGTAATCCCCAGTTCGTTCTTTATCCGTCGGTTTTTTGCGGGCCGTAGATTGTGGGTTATCGGAACTGTTGGTTGGCGGTTCGAATCCGCCCTCGCGTTCGGCGCGAGTAGCTCAATTGGATAGAGCAGCAGTCAACATCCACCATCGCTTCTTGTCCGCTCGCTTTTCGATGGGCCGAAGACATCGGGTTATCTGTCATTGGTTCGACTCCAATCCGGGGCTCAAGCTGCCCCGGTAGCTCAGTTGGTAGAGCAATCCCCGCGTCGTCCCTTGCCCATCTGCAATTTTATCGCGGCGCGTGCCGCAATGATTCAACCGCAACCATCAACCACGGAGGCCGTATGGCACACAAACATGAATGGGAAGAATCCAACTTCGAAATCACCAGCAAACGTCGCAAAGGATTCCCATCCGAGACGCAGGTGAAACGCGGCGTGCGCATCGTGCATGGGGACAAGGAGCTCAACGAAAAGTTGGGCCGCAACGACCCATGCCCGTGTGGTTCAGGACGCAGCTTTTAGAAACTGCTGTCTCCGCTCCGGGCGTTACGACGGCGCAAATCGGAATCACTTTTTTCCGCGAGTAGTTACCAAGCAATTTCTGTGGGCCGAAGAACTTGGGTTATCACTGTAAATGACCAATCCCAAGTTCACCAACTTGTCCGCAGTGCAATCAAATCAGCGTGTCGGGAGTTGGCGGCACACAAATCGAAAGGAAAACCATTATGGCTATCAATTATGCAAAGCCCTTCAACCGCCGCGTGACGCCGCAGTCGCAGCCGATTCCGGGTTCGACCCAGGTTCGCAACTCGAACAGCGGCTACTCGTGGCAGGTGGATGACTGGACGCGGCTCGATCGCTTCCTGATTCTCGGTGCCGAAGGCGGCACGTATTACATCGGTGAACGCGAACTCGTGAAGCAGAACCACGACGCGCTCATCCGCTGCATCAAGGCCGACGGCGTTCGTGCCGTGAACCGCATCGTTGAAATCAGCGAAGCCGGTCGCGCGCCGAAGAATGATCCAGCCATCTTCGCCCTCGCGCTCGTCGTGACTCAGGGCGACACGCAGGCGAAGACGCACGCGTTCGCGAATTTGAGCATGGTCTGCCGCATCGGCACGCACCTGTTCCACTTCGCGGAATACGTGAACGCGATGCGCGGTTGGGGTCGCGGTCTGCGCAACGCTGTCGGGCACTGGTATGTGGATCGCGGTGCCGATGACCTCGCTCACCAGGCCGTGAAGTATCAGCAGCGTGATGGCTGGTCGCACGCGGACCTGCTCCGCCTCGCTCACCCGAAGGCTCCGTCCGTGCAGCACGACGCGATCTTTCGCTGGATGCTGGCTGGCGCGGATTCGCTCGGCGAACGCGAAGTGAAGCGCAAGGTTCGCGGTGAAGATCGTGTCGCAAAGTATGCTGCGGTCGGCGAACTGCCGAAGCTCGTTCAAGCGTTTGAGCAAGCGAAGCGTGCTTCAATTGCAGGCGAAATCGTGAATCTCATTGACGAGTTCGACCTGCCACGCGAAGCGATTCCGACGCAGTGGCTCAACGAAGCGGTGGTATGGGAAGCGTTGCTCGAACGGATGCCGATGACGGCGATGATCCGCAACCTCGGCAAGATGACGAGCCTCGGTCTGCTTGCGCCGTTCAGCGACGCAAAGCGTCTCATCGTCCGCAAGCTGCGCGACGCGACGGCGCTCAAGCGTGCGCGTATTCACCCGCTCGCGGTCCTCGTGGCGCAGAAAATCTACGCCCAGGGTCACGGTGACAAGGGTGCGCTCAAGTGGTCGCCGGTTACGGCGGTCGTGGATGCGCTGGACGAAGCGTTCTACGCGACGTTCCAGAACGTAGAACCATGCGGCAAGCCGGTGCTGCTCGCGCTCGACGTGAGCGGTTCGATGGCCGGCTCGATGATCGCTGGTTCGTGCATCTCGGCACGCGAAGCAAGCGCGGCGATGGCACTCATCACGGCGGCGACCGAACCAGAACACGAGATCATCGCGTTCTCGGCTGCGGCTAGTGGTCATGGTGGCAAGTGGGGCGGTGGTGAATCGGGTATAACCCGTGTGAACCTCTCGCCACGTATGCGGCTGGCGGACGTCATCAAGCGCGTCGAAGCCATCCCGATGGGTGGCACGGACTGCGCGCTGCCGATGCTGTGGGCTGCACGCAACAAGTTGGACGTGTCGGGCTTCATCACCTACACGGACAGCGAAACGTGGGCGGGCAACATCCACCCGGCACAGGCGCTGCGCCAGTATCGCAGCGAGTTCGTCGGTGACGCGAAGGCGGTTGTTGTGGGCATGACCTCCAATAGCTTCACCCTCGCCGACCCGAACGACCGCGGCATGATGGACGTGGTTGGCTTCGACACGACGGCGCCTGCCGTGATCGCGGACTTTGTTCGCGGTAGTTAATCAACGCGGACGGAGATGAAAATCTCCATCCGCACTTTAATTTCATATCCCGTTGGCCGAGCAGTTCAGGCGGCGGTTTGCAAAACCGTAGAGGCTGGTGCGATTCCAGCACGGGATTCCAACGAGCATAGGTGTTGAGAGATACACGCCGGTCTTCCAAACCGGAATACAGGGCGCGCTACCCTGATGCTCGACCATTTTCGCGACGCGAACACCGGTGCCGGTCAGGACTTCACAGACCTGACTGCGGTGGTTCAACTCCGCCTTCGCGTTCGCGTTCGGGTTGCAAACTTTGACAGTGAAGTCCCGGCTCTTAACCGGCGAGAACTCGGTGCGAATCCGAGGCAACCCACCATTTTGCCGATGTGGCTCAGCAGCGACAGCAGCAGTTTTGTAAACTGCCGGGCATTGCCCCACGAGAGTGCGAGTCTCTCCGTCGGCCCCATTTCGCATCCGTGGTGAAATTATTATCATCCTCCGCTTCGAACGGAGAGTTTGCAGGTGGGAGTCCTGCCGGGTGCACCAATTTTTCGGCGCGTTAGCCCAACAGAAGAGGCGTCCCGCTCAGGACGGGAAGGTTGAAGGTGCAAATCCTTCACGCGCTACCAAATTTATTTTGCCCACGTAGTCCAACGCAGAGACGGCGCACTTAAAACGCGCACAGTGTCGGTGCGAGTCCGACCGTGGGCACCACCGCGTGTAGCCCAATGAAGAGGCGTTCCGCTCAAAACGGAAAGGTTGCAGGTGCAAGTCCTGCCACGCGGACCAATTTGGAATGTCAACCGGACGAGCGAGCCGGGCCTCGGTGCTAACGAGTGCGTGCTTTCGGGCAAGTGGCGCAAGTCCACGGCATTCCGCCATCGGCGTGTAGTTCAAAGAGAACCGTCCGTTTTATAAACGGAATCGCACTAGATCAGTGCCGAGTCCGGGAGCGTTACCCGGCACGCCGACCATTTTACATCTCCGAGCGCGAAGTAGCTCAAGCGACCTCGTTCATTTCGAGGCATGAGTCGGTGGAAGAGACCGACCGGAGGTGTTTGCTCGTGTAGCCCAACTAGCAGAGGCACGACGTCGAGAGCGTCGCCAGTGTCAGTGCGAATCTGACCACGAGCACCAATTTGGCCTGCAAGCATTAAAGTGATGCAGCGGACTTTTAATCCGCAGAACAGGGCGCGTTACCCTGGCGGGCCACCAATTTATTGCGGGATGGAGTAATAGCAACTTGGCGCTCTTTGAAAGCGCAGTTGCCGGTGCAAATCCGGCTCCCGCAGCCAGTTTTGGCAAGTCGAGCTTCGACCGCCTGGTGGTGAAATAGAATCACGTCTGGCCTACACCCAGAAGTCGAGGGGGCAGAACCTTCCCAGGCGACCATTTGCCTCGTGGCGTAACAGCAGCGTGCTGGTCTCTGACACCGGCGGTCTTGGTGCGAATCCAAGCGAGGCAGCCAATTTTCAATAAAGAACAAACACCAAAAATTTATGTCCGACATATTAAACAAAACCATCGTGCTCGTGCTCAACCGCAACTGGCAGGCGATCAACATTCGCACGCCGGCAGATGCGTTCTGCCAGATGGCAACCAACGTGGCGACCGCGCTCGAAATCGAACTTGGCGAAGGTGCCCGTGCGGAAGCACTCCGCCCCGTCGCGTGGGATGAGTGGATCACGCTGCCGGTTCGCGACGGTGACAATGCCGTGCGCACCGTGCATGGCGCGATCCGCGTGCCGACCGTCATCGTGGCCATGAACTACGCGCGCGTGCCGAAGAAGCGCCCGAAGCTCTGCGCCCGCGCCATCCGCGAGCGCGACGGCAACCGCTGCCAATACACCGGCGCGTTGCTGCGCCCGGACGAAGGCAGCCTCGACCACGTCGTGCCCCGCTCGCGCGGCGGCCCGGACACGTGGGAAAACCTCGTGTGGTCGAGCAAGCAGGTGAACACCCGCAAGGGCAACCGCCTGCCGCACGAAGCCGGCTTGAAGCTGCTCCACGAGCCGCGCGCGCCGAAGGAACTGCCGGTGACGGCGCTCCTCCGCAACGCCCACGGCATCGCGGAATGGAAACTGTTCCTCAATGAATGAAACACCGGGAGGGCGAGTGTCAAAGCTCGCTCTTCCAAAATTTAATAATTACAATAAAATCATGCTTCTTCCTTGCAAAGAAACATACGAGCGCATGGTTGGCTCTCACACCGGAATTTGGCCAGAGCTGGTCAATGGTGATTCGATTGAATTTGCAATCAAATTGACCACGGATTTGATGAAAGCTGTTCTCAAAGGAGCACCTGTCACGCTCGTGACAACCTCAATACATACTTCAAGCAGAACATTTCGCGTAGTGGGTTTGCGGATTGAAGATGATAAAAACGACCCCATTTTTATTCATCATCCGCAAGAGATCGCGAGGGAACAAAAACTTTTCCTAGCAATACTTGAAAAGGAAAGCGCTTTGGTCACGTTCTTTGACGAACTGGTTCGCCCCGTCGTTGTAGGCAAAGTTTCTTGGGATAAAGAACACGCGAACATTGCAGCCGCAAATTTGAATCGCACTTTGCCGCACTATCAAGGGAATCGTCGCACACTGCTCATCGAAGCGATGGACTTGGCAGAAGTTAGCATTTCAAAATGGCATCAGGGCGACGGTTCTTCCGAAGCGCAAAGCTGGAATGCAATTCCGCTTCAGTTTGAGAATCTTCATCCTGTCGAAGTGAGTTCGATTGAATCGGGCACGTTCACAGTGGATGACCCGGACGAAGGTGGCGGGCTTGAAAAATCTGCATATTTGCTTCTGGAAGCAAATTATCCTGGGACAGCACATTTGAATCCTCAATTCAACGATGGACCGAACAAACGAGAATTTTGTGATGTGCTTGTTGTCGGAGTTGGCGAACTGCTCATCATCCAATCGAAAGTCATGGCAATGTTGGAACGGAATCCAACCCAGACCACAGAAAGACGAGCGTCGAATGTGTTCTCGAATTTTCAAAAGGCAGTTGCCCAACTGGGCGGAAGTGTTCGGATGTTAAGACAACGGAAAACTATCTACACGAAGCATGGTTCTGAAATCTGCATCAATCTCGATGCTGTGAAAACAATTCACGGAATTGCTCTGCTCTCTACAACGAATCTATCGCTTCCTTGGCCCAAAGTTGCCAACGAATTGATTGCGGCGAGTCGCAAAGCTCAAGCTAAATTCCATGCAATTGATTTTATTGAGTTGCAACAACACGTCGTATTCGGAAAAACGCTCAATGAATTGAGCCTTTATCTGAACGGGAGATTTGAGACCGTCGAGGGATCAGGAAATGCAAACGTGAAGACGCGTTTCCTAGACGAGGAAAACCAATCTGTAACTTCAATGCCAATTGGTGACGATAAAGCTGGATATGTGTTCACCCTAGAGGTCGAACGAAACGGCAAAGTTGATTCCGCGCACATATTGAAAGCCTTTTTGAAAATGCTCAAAGATAAAAGATTCACCGGGCGTTGTGAATATTTCCAAGACACTGGCTTCATCGAAGGTGAAAAATTTTGCTGGATTTCGCTGGGACTCCGATGGAGCAGCGGAACTGAAACATATCCGTCGTATGATTGGTGGCTTTCTTTTGCAGAAGAGATTCGTCCGGATATAGAAGCGGACTCGCGCCTTAATTTATCTTCGCTTTCAGAAATGGCGACACTTGGTGAAATCCGCGCGAATCATCCTTTGGCTCTGATTATGGAGTTGGTTGACGGAAAAACTATTGGTTTTCTTGACCCTGATAAACCAACCACCGACAAATAATAAATATATTTGTGAACACCAAAGATTTTCTCCGTCTCGGCGTGCCGTTGGGACAGGCGACCCGCCGTGCGACGGATTTTATTTCCAAATTCATCCTCGGCGGCGGCGACAAGTCGCGGTTGCACGAGGAAGTCGCGGCCATTGTCGCCAATCCGGCGGCGTTCGTGGACGACCCGTTGCGCGGCGAGTTCGCGAAGGCGTTGCTCAACGCGCCGCCACCGCCGCGCACTGAGCCGGTGAAATATCGGCAGTGGGGCGAAGGTCTCGAACACGACGCGGTGATGCAGATGGAGAAGGCGTGTCTGTTGCCGGACGCGCACGTCGGCTACGGCCTGCCCATCGGCGGCGTGCTGGCCACGGACAACGCGGTGATTCCCTACGCCGTGGGCGTGGACATCGCCTGCCGCATGAAGATGACGGTGCTGGATATTCCGTTGCTCGACCTGGAGCAAAAGCAGGATCGCCTCACGCGCGCCATCGAGGCGGAGACGCGCTTCGGCGTGGGCGCGAATTTCAAGGAACGCCGCATGCACGACGTGCTGGACGCGGATTGGTCGGTCAGCCTGATCACGAAGCAGAACAAGGATCGCGCGTGGTCGCAACTCGGCACGAGCGGCAGCGGAAATCATTTCGTGGAGTTCGGTATTTTTACCGCGCACTCGAAGATCAACGACCTTGAAGCGGGAACTTATGTGGCGTTGCTCTCGCACAGCGGCAGTCGTGGCACAGGCGCGGCGGTGTGCGATCATTACAGCAAGATTGCATTCAGCCAGTTTCCTGATTTGCCAACCGAATTGAAATGGCTTGCATGGCTGTCGCTTGATTCGCAGGAAGGTCAGGAATATTGGAATGCGATGGAGTTGATGGGCCAATACGCGGCAGCGAACCACGCGTGCATCCACCGCCACATCGCAGAAAATCTCGGCGCGACAGTTTTGCTCGATCTGGAGAACCACCACAACTTCGCGTGGAAAGAAAAGCACGTCATCGGCGGCGTTGAACGCGAGGTAATCGTGCATCGCAAAGGCGCAACACCCGCAGGCGCGGGCGTTTTGGGAATCATCCCCGGTTCAATGGCAACGCCGGGCTTCGTCGTGAGCGGCAAAGGCAATGCCGAGTCGTTGAACTCGGCGTCACACGGCGCAGGCCGCACAATGAGCCGCAAAGCCGCGAACGAAAAATTCAACTGGAAAGACGTGAACCGACTTTTGCGCGAGCGTGGGGTGACTTTAATTTCCGCCGGACTCGACGAAGTGCCGATGGCCTACAAAAACATCCGTGAAGTGATGGCGGCACAAAATGATTTAGTCACCGTGCTCGGCCAGTTTGATCCCAAGCTGGTGAAGATGGCACCGAGCGGCGAGCGACCGGAGGATTGAGTAAAGGAATAAATCAGGACGGATATATGTCACGAAATGCAAATATCATCGGACGAAATATCGCCAAATTTCGGTATCAAGCAGGCTGGACACAGGAATTTCTCGCCGCCAGAATGCAAGTGCTTGGGTGTTACATAAGCCGCGACATCATTGCCAATATTGAAACTCGCCGTTCTGCCGTGACTGACAAGCGAATCGCATTCTTCGCTGCAGCTTTTAGAATTCCACCGTCTCGTTTTTTTCCGGCGGGCCCGACTTTGAACTGGCCGAAAGATCAATAATTCAAAGATTCAAATGAAAATCCTCGTCACCAGCGACCTGCATCAGTGGATTCCCAAGTGGAAGGAGTTGGTGAAAGCCGTCAGCCGCGAAAAACCGCGTTTTATTTTAATCGCCGGCGACCTGTTGCCAAAAACCGGCGGTTATGCGGCACAGAAAAAATTCTTTTCGGAAATGGGAACTTATTTCCGGGAAATGAAACGCAGCGATTCGGCCACGGTGTTGACATATTTGGGCAATGATGATTTTCACATTCTTGAACCGTTGCTCGACAAGCTGGAGGCGAAGGGGCTGTGCATCAATTTGAACGGGCGGGTTCACCGCGAGGATGGATTGGTGTTTTGCGGTATGAACAAAGTCCGTGATTATCCGTTCGGCTATAAACACTGGTGCGTGCCGGACGAAAAATTTCTGACCTGCCCGGAACAATTCTGCGGCGAAGGGTTGACCGTGAACGAACACGGCGAATTTGTGCCGTTGAAAAGTTTGGTGGAACATCTGTCCGCCAAACCGTCCATAAAACAGGAATTGGAACGGCTAAAAAACCAGTTGGCCGAAGGTGAAATGCGGCGGAGCATCTGGATGGTTCATCAGCCGCCGACGGAATTGGGCATGGACATTTGCGGCAATGGTCAACGTGTCGGGTCACCCACGGTGCTTCAGTTCGCCACTGATAATCAACCGTTGCTTGGCTGTAGCGGGCATATCCACGAGTCACCTTATCAAACGGATGGAAAATGGATTGCCCATGTCGGAAAAGCGGTCTGGCTGCAACCCGGCCAGATTGATTTCAAACTCCATTATGTGACTTTGGAAATTGCGGGGGACTTTTCCATCAACTCAATCCGTCACAGTATTTTTGGCGAATCACCGGCGCTTTGACTGTCCGGCTTTCCGGCTGACGCGACGGAAACCGGACAGACAAATCGCCTCTGAACTGAACCTATATGGCAGGGCAGTCAACGTCCGTTTCCAAAATCCCGCGACTCCACAGCCGCTTTGTCCGCTCGGATTTCAGAAACGGACGTTCACTGCGCCAATCATCACCCAATTTTGTGCGTTCCGTCGAACGTGAATGCGGACGGTTTTCTGAAATTGAAAACCGGAACATTTTGGATAGACACCATCCCCTTAATGAAATCAAGGTTAGCAGTTCGGTTAGCAAAATGGTTGGCATTTGGCGAAGCACGTCACGAAGCAGCCAAGTTAGCATGAGTGTTGGCAAATCGGGAAGCAGTCCGCTTGGCAGACACGAAGCAGACGGTTGGCAAGTCGCGCAGCGTCCGCGCAGCAATTCACGCAGCATACGCGCAGCGTCCTGCGAAGCATCTGGGCAGCAGCCACGCAGTGTCCGGGCAGAGGCGGGAAACGTCTCATGAAACAGGCGATGAATGTGCGCGCAACGGTTGGTAAATGTCCGGGCAAATGCCGGTGAAGTCCGCGAAGCAAATCACGAAGCGGTCGGGTTGGCATCCGGTTGGCAAGTCGCGAAGCAGTTCGCGCGACAACCGCGCACAGTCCGGGGACAATCCGTGTCCACGGACAGTCCATGGACGCAGACCGGGCGCGGGCATGAAATGGACATGGGCTTTCCATGTCCTCGGACAATCCAGAACCGTGTTCAATCCATGTTCCTGTCGTCGGACTTTCCGTGTCAGCCGACTGTCCGCAAAATGTCCAATTCCGTTTGCGTCCAGTCCTTTCTCAATTCAAACTTTCCGTGTGCAGCCAAAACCGAAACCGGAATCGCTCGACGACCTGCTCGTCAACGCCGAGCATTACGCGAACTTTTCCATGCGCAACATGGGACGGATGCCGCCGACACTTTTCATGATCGGCGCGAACGGCTCATTTATGTTTATCCCGGATAATCTCGCCGACGAACACGCAAAGGACGATTTCGCCACGACCGCGCGCCTCATGTGCATCGCGCACGCGGCCACCGCCGCCGTCATGGCGTTGGAAGCCTGGATGAAATGCGCGAAGCCGGGTGAAAAACTCGACATGACCGAACCACCGTCCGAGTCATTCGACCGGCAGGAGGTGATCGTTCTCATGGGCGAAGCACGCGACGTGCAGAAGCAGAAATTCCTGCCCATCATCCGCAGCGGCAATGGAAAATTCTTTGGTTTTGGCGAATCCGACGTGCCGGACGGAATTGACCAGATGAAAGGCCGCTTCGCGCAAATTCTCCCGCCGAAAGTTGTGGATGAGCAGATGCGGGCTGTCGCCGAGGCCATGTTGACAGTCAAAGGCATCACGCCGGCGAAAATCCGCTCCGGCTCGAAACGTCCCCGGTTCAAAATGTAATGCGAACCGCACGCACCAATTTCAAATCCTCATCCGAATATCTGGGCTGCACTTTCAGCCTTTTGGTTCAATCGCGTTGACGCTGATAAATTTCCCGCGCACACTGCGCGCAATCAATTGGAAACAGGCGCTCAAATGTCCAAAGAAACTGACAGCCGGATTGTGATTGATCGCAAATTGCGCGAGGCGGGGTGGAACATCGAGGACGCCAATCAAGTCGCCACCGAAGAACCTGCCGCCGACGGTCGCGCCGATTATCTTTTGCTCGATTCACGAGGCCGTCCGCTCGCGGTGAACGAGGCCAAGCGTTTTTCCAAAGACCCAATCACGGCCAAAGCCCAAGCGGAGGAATACGCTCGCGGTCTAAAAGCACCGTTTATTTTTCTCAGCAATGGTGAAGTCATCTACTTTTGGGATTACGAAAACCATCCTGAACGGCTTGTTGAGAATTTTTTCACCCGTGCCGATTTGGAACGGCTCGTCGCGCTCCGTCACCAGCGCCGCCCGCTCAAAACAATTCCGATTGAAAAGACAGTTTGCTTTGGTTCTGACGAACGCGAAGTCCGCGAATACCAACGAAAATGTTTGGAAAAAGTTGACGCGGCAATTGAGAGCGGCAAACGCCGTCTTTTGGTCGAAATGGCAACCGGCACGGGCAAGACGTTCACCGTGGCCTTGATGTTGAAGCGGCTGTTCCAAGCCGGACGAGTCCAGCGCGTTTTATTTCTTGCTGACCGCATTGAACTTGCCCGCCAAGCCAAGGAAGAGACGTTTGATATTTATTTGAACGATTACCCGTCCGTGCTGCTCACCGGCGGACGCAGCAGCCGCGAGGGACAAATCACCGTCGGCACGTTGCCGACCATCACCTCGCAACTCGGCGCGGGCGGTTTTTCTTCCGGCTACTTTGATTTGGTCATCACCGATGAATGTCACCGCTCCATTTATTCCAGCTACAAACACACGCTGCTTCATTTTGACGCCATTCATATCGGGCTGACCGCGACGCCGGACATCGGGCGATATGCTTTTGCTTCCGACACCGAAAAGAAACTCATCCGCAACACCTACGAATTTTTCGACTGCTGGAATCCGCTGACCGACCAAGGCAACCCGGTTTTTAGTTACGGGATTCTCGACGGCATTAAAGATAAACATCTGGCCGAGTATGATATTTACAGTGCCAAAACCCGTATCACGTCGGAAGGCATAAACTTCGAGGGCGAGATTATTCGCCGACCGACTTGGAGCGGCTCATCAGTTTCGAGGATCGCATTCAACTTCAGGTCAAAGAATTTGTCCGCATTGAAAATTCCCGCGAAAGCAACGGCTTCCGCAAAGCCATTGTATTTGCCTGCACCAAACGTCATGCCGCGCAAATCTGCCGTTTTCTCAATGCCGAATATCCGCAGTGGAAAGGCAAGTATGCCGAAATTATCACGACTGACGTTGCCGATCCAAAGACCGCCATTCGTCGTTTCAAGCGCGAAGAAATGCCGGTCATCGCCGTATCCGTTGGAATGCTCGACACCGGCTTTGATGCGCCGCGCGTCGAAAATCTTTTGATGATGCGTCCAACCCGCTCCGCAATTCTTTATCAGCAGATGCGCGGACGCGGCAGTCGTATTTGCAAACGACCAGATGGCTCGCTGAAAAATTCATTTCTCATTTACGATTTCACTGACAATAGCGAGCGATTCAACGACCCACAGTTTGATCCAACGAAACCACCGCCTGGCACCGGCGCGGTTGTCACTAAACCACGAGGCACGCCGCCATCACCGCCGCCGCGCCCACCGCGTGGTGATTTGAAAGTTGTCCCCGTTGGCTCGGTGCAGGACAGTTTCGTCGAGCGCAAATGGATTGAAGTCGGGCCGGAAGGAATGCGCGTGGACATCCGCGATTATCAGGACGAATGGAGTCGCGAAGTCGCCGCGCGCGGCGCGAAGGATGCAATCATCGCCAAAATTCAAGCAGGCGAAATTCCCACTGATGAAGAATTGGATCAGCTTGCCGCCGCGCTTGGTGGGCCGGAAAACTTTTTCAACGAAACCAATCTCCGCGAAGCCTATAACCAGCCCGACGCCTCCTTGCTGGATTTTATTCGTGCCGCGCTCGGCCAGCATCAATTTCCCAGCCGCGAGCAGCGCGTTGACCAGCGGTTTGAAGCGTGGCTCATCCAACACAATTTTGATCCCGAACAAGCCCGCGTGTGGCGCATTTTGAAAAACCAGATGCTCGCGCAAACGTATCCGCTGCCGAATCTGGATCTGGGTTCGAAAGCGATTGTTGGTAAAACATCCACGCGCACACGGCGCGAATCAATCAGGCGGTTGCCAAATCGCGTCCCTCCCCATTGCCGCGTTGCGCCGCCCGACGACAGCGCATCCGACCAGCGCGTCGCCGCCAATTCTTTGTCTTCATTGCGCAACGCGCTGGCAATCGCTTCGCGAACGCCCATGGGACGAATGGCAAAAGCCTTCAACGCGGAATCGTCGCACACCACGGTTGGATTGCGAATGCTGTCAATAAGTTTGCGCCCGATGCGCGCATAGAGCGGCGTCACAAGGCCGAGCCACAGGCTGGATAATCGCGGTGTCAGCAGCGGGACGCGGATCATCAGCCGGCGCAAACCGCGTTGCCGCGCATATTCACGCATCAAATCACCGTAAGAAACCCGGTCCGGACCGCCGATTTCAAAAATTTGATTTTCCCGTCCGCTCACATCACGCGCGGCGATGAGATATTGCAACAGATCATTGATGGCCAACGGCTGCGCGAGAACCGCCACCCATTTTGGCGCGATCATCACTGGCAGACGCTCGACCAGCGCGCGGATCATTTCAAAGGATAGGCTGCCGGAACCGATGATGACTGAAGCGCGAAACTCGATGACGGGCACGCCGGTGGAACGCAGGATGTCTCCCACTTCTTGACGGCTGCGCAGGTGCGACGAGAGTTCGCTGCCGGCGCCGAGGCCGCCGAGATAAGCGATTCTTTGAACCCCCGCCTCCCGCGCCGCTTCCGCGAAGTTGCGCGCGGCCAGACGATCCGTTTCCTCGAAATCGTTCGCCGCCATTGAATGCACCAGATAATAAGCCGTCTCGATGCCACGCATAGCTGGCGCAAGACTGTCCCGATCCAACACGTCGCCCGCCACCACTTCGGTTCCCGGCGCGACTTTTGGCAAAAGAAATTCCGGGCGGCGCGCGAGACAACGAACCGCCATGCCACGCTGCTGTAATTCGACCAGCAATCGCCCACCGACGTAACCGCTGGCACCGGTCAACAACACGCGTTTAAGTTCTGGATGATTCATGGTGTCGCGATGGCGATGAAGAATGGATTCGGAAAGTGCGGCGAAAAAATTGGACGGGGCGTGCCGGATAGCATGGCAATATGTTCACCATCAGATGAAGCTACGCGATTAGCTGGAGTTTTCTCATGGGGTAAAACCCTACTGCGAATTACGACGGCCACCGCCCGCCAATAAAATCAATGCCGTAATAAATTGCCAGCTTGCCGTCTCTGCTTTGGTAGTGGGTCAGGGCAATTTTCAGGCGCGTGACAAATCCAGCCGGAGATTTTGTTGAATCTGCTTGCGCCAAGTGTTCATCACTTGCGCCTGCTCCGCGTAATCTGGCCATTTTGCGACAGTGGCGCGGACTTCCTCGACGATGGCTTCGGCGCGTCCGCGTTTCATCAGGGCGCTCTTGGCGCAGGCGCGAAAGTCGGCCAGCGTAAATCCGTCGCGTTTGCCGTTCATTGTCATCTGATGGCGGGCAGTCCAGTCGCCGGTCGGATTGTAACTGTAAGTCACGTCGAAGGCGGGCGCGAGCGACCAGCGACCGGTCTTGTCCATCAGGAAGGCGATGTTCTTGACGTGGTCGTCTTGATTGCGGGCGATGATGTAAAATGCCATTCGCCGGAACTGTTCTTCCACCGCGTCCATCGGCAAATTCAACTGGCGGATGACCAGCAACGCCTGTTCGTAAGCATACGCGCCCGCGTTGTTAAAATCAAAATGCGCCAGCGCGCACAGAGATTGCATATGTAATTTCTCCCCACCGTCCAGTCGGTCGAAACGCCGCGTCATGAAATGCCGCCGACCGTTTTCTTCAAGCAGTCGGCACTCGCTCATCGTGATGCCCGCCGCCTTTGCCATCAAATAATATGCGTATTCAATCGCGCCGTAACCTTTGGGGTCTTCGAGTTCCTTGTCCTTGTTACCGGTGACACCGTCAAATTTCAACAGCCAGTAATCGAATCCTTTTCCCGCCACAATCTGTCCCGAACGCACTTCGTTGGTCTCGCGATTCCAGGCTATGACCGCTTTCGCCCGCGCGCCACCGGCAGAAGTGCCGACTCGCAAGATGTCGTTCAAAGCGTTTTTTCGGCTCGCGCTGGCAAAAGTGGTTTTCAGATTCTTGCGATGGGTCAAAACTTCTGATGCCAGTTTGACCAAGGCATCAATCTCAATCTTCTTCGCCTGCTGCGGTTTTGGCCCGATGGATGGCGCAAACTCCAGCGCACCCATGCCGCGCGCGCCGATATAGCAAAGCCGTTCCACGGCATTGAAACTGTCGGGCGTCCGGCCTTGTATCGCCAGCCACGCATCAATCAACGCATTGCCAAACCGGTCGGGTAACGAATCGGCCAGCAGGCCGGGCAAGCCGTGAAAAGTTCTTTGCGGCAAATCCGAAAAAACATACACCCGATTACTTAATGGCATCGTGATGGGCGAAACTTCAATCCCGCTCCGTGTGAACGCCGGGTCATACTGGAACGCTGCGAACTGGCCGCCGTCTTCCAGCGAAACAGCGCCAATCGTTCGTCCCCAAAGTTGAACTTCAGCCAGCGTCATCGTTCAGTTCCCCATTGCCATTTTTTGGCTGAAGGTTTGATCGGTTTGGTGGTAGAAGCACGCTGGCGTTTCCTGCCAGCCATTTTCAGTTGCGCGACCGGGCTGGGCACCGGTTCCGGGACGAGCAGATCAAGGCGTTCAATCACATCGAGCACGCGGCACACGCGGATGAAGCCGGACAACTGTGTTGCCACCGCGCCCGCTTCCAAGCGCTGCACTGTGTTTTTCGAGACACCGGCTTCTTTAGCCAGTTGGGCTTGTGTGAGGTTCCGTTCCAAGCGAATCCGGGTCAGTCTTCCACCTAATTCGGCCAGAACAGTCTCATCCGTCGCTTGTTTGGTTAGTTTCATAACGCACCATATATGGTGCATAAATATGCAAATGTCAACTAAAACACCACGAAAGGTGTTTTAATTAACAATCAAATTGCCACCAGCACCGGACTGAATTGAAGCCGCGCCGCCTGCGTTTTTGCGTGTTCATTATTCAAGTGGCCATAGACCTTGCCAATCAGCACGCCGCCGTCCTTGTGGCCGACCCAGCGCGCAATCGTCATGTAATCAATCCCGCTCATCACGCAATAGCTGATGAAAAAATGACGGCAATCGTGGAAGTTGAAATTTGCCAGGCCGGATTTTTCCCTGGCCAGCCGCAAACTTTCCATGAATGTCTTGGCGTGCGCGTCTTTTTCGCCGCGCTGCGGGGAGGGAAATAAAAATTCCGAATCAGGCGCG
>DATCBW010000285.1:0-5132 GCA_036511615.1 Verrucomicrobiia bacterium
ATCTCCGAATTCCGAATTCCGAATTTCCCTTTGATCCGTTTCATTTCGAAAAGCGCGCGACACCGGAAATTGAACTGAACGAAAATACTAAATGCGGCGGCGAACAATTGATCCGCGTCGTCGTCACGCGCGCGACGTGGGAAAAAGTCGCACCGAAGATTCGTCCGAAGGACGACGTGAAACCGGAAGCGATTTACGAAGACCTGAACATTTTTGAAATTGATCCGACGCAGGATTTTGAGATCAACTGCGAGACGCAGCTTGTGACCGTGAAAGACGGCGTGAATCTTCCGGCCATCACCGCGTTCCGTTTGCTCGCTTCAAAGTTAAAGAAGCTCGGACGCAATAATCCGATTTTGCTCAAGGATTGTTTGGATTGTGGGACAGGCGTCGCGCCTGTCTCTGATTTTCCCGGCAAAAACAAAATGGAAACAGGCGCGACGCCTGTCCTGCTTGAACCGAAGATCGCGCTGCTCCGCGCGTCCGTCGTCATTGGCTCGTTGCTCGCGGATGGGATTGGCGATGCGATTCTTGTTCGCGGTGAGTCCGGTGCAGGAATGTCGCTGCGGCTCGCCTACAACATTCTCCAGGCCGCCGGCTGCCGCAGTTTCAAGACGGATTACGTCGCGTGTCCGAGCTGTGGGCGGACGTTGTTCAATTTGCAGACCGTCACCGCGCGCATCAAGGCGCGGACGGAGCATCTCAAGGGCGTGAAGATCGCCATCATGGGCTGCATCGTGAACGGGCCTGGCGAAATGGCGGACGCGGATTTCGGCTACGTCGGCGGCGCGCCGAACAAGATCAATCTCTACGTCGGCAAGCAGGCCATCAGGTTCAACATTCCCGAAGCCGAGGCGGTGGAACGGCTCGTTGACCTCATCAAGGAACATAACAAGTGGGTGGAGCCGGAAGTGAAAACTGAAACAGCGACAATTTAGCCAGAATATGCAAATTCGGATATTGCCCATTTCAGAACGAATTACTTGGGGTGAACTGCCTGATTTATTTGAGATAACTTTTACCGTCTACGAACAAAACGGTGAAGTTCCACCGCTTTTGGTATTTGAGCCTTGCGAAGAACCTCTTATTCCCAGTGAAGTTCCATCAGAAGCACCAGAGGAGTTGCTTATCCTTTCTCTTGAGTCGTCGGTTAAACAAGAGGTTTTTCAAGCGTTGAAACGTGTCGAAACTCGTGAGACTGAATATCCAAAGGAACATTCGCAGAGGTCGCTCAAGATCAAAGATAATACGCCATTGAAAAGTATTTTTCGGCAAATGGCTGAAATGCCAGTTACTGTTTTTAGTATGCCTCTTTTGGACGATGACCCAGATGCCATCAGCATCTTTTTTATCCGAACAGCATTTACCATTAGCGAATTTCGACGCGAACTATAAAAAACCAATTGAATGAACTCGCGGTGTAACGAATGCACGCGAAAATAGCCCAGCGTTTTAACGCTGGGCTTGAACGGCGTAATTGCCAATGAGTCCCATCGGGACGAAAGAAATTTCTGTCGTCCCTTGCGGGACTTCTTCACTTTTCGCATTCGGCACCAGCCATAAATGGCTGGGCTATTTCAGTTCCGTCAGCAACGGAATTTTTGTAGCCGGACGATGCTGGAACATTTTTTCATCGCCAAGCTACCAATTTGCCGGGCCTGACGGCACTTTCACAAAAAGTAAAATTCCCCCGCTTGTCTATTTGGTGATTTGAGCTTTTAACTTGATTTGAATCATCGGAAATGTTTCGTTGCCAGCCATGCAGGAGATGAGGCCTTTTCGATCCGGGTTGTTAGTGGCAATCATTATTTGTGCATCAAATTCATTGCGCGCCCAGCCGGCGTTGGGCGATGCGCCGCCAGTTTGTTCGCACACGAAGTTTGCCAAAGGCTGCTCCGGCTTCATCACTGCGGCCTTGCAGTCCGACCGGATGGATGTGCGGATGATTGACGACCAAGGCAAGCTGCTCTCCACAACCGCCGTGCCGCCGGTTTCCGCCTGATTTGCCGTTGTCGCCGGCATGGGGTGAATACGCGCGGTTCATGTTTGAGCCGGGTGCTCAACACCTGGTGCTTCACCACACGGAGGTCACGATCTGCCCGGCCCTTCCCATTGCCATGAGAATTCCCGCTGGCAATTCGCAAAAAATCTGGGATAAGTGTTTCCATGAAAACAAACCTTCGGACAATCTGCTTCGCCGCCATCGTTGGCAGCGCGTTCCTTTTGTGGATCGCTCAGGCCAAAAGCCAGGCCGCCGGCGGCTACCAAGTTTTTGTCTCCGATGAACATTCCGGCAACCTCACCGTCATCAACGGCGGCGATTTCAAAGTCACCGCCATCATTCCTGTCGGCAAACGACCGCGCGGCATCCATGCCAGTCCTGACGGCAAAACCGTCTATGTCGCGTTGAGCGGCACGCCCATTGAAACCCCGCCGAAGCTCGACGCCAACGGCAACCCGATTTTTGAAAAAGGCCACGACGATGACGACGACAATGCCAAGTCGGACAAGTCCGCCGACGGCATCGGTCTCGTGGACGCCGTGAATCACAAATTTCTGCGCAAAATTCCCGCCGGCTCCGACCCCGAACAGTTCTGCCTAAGCCCGGACGGAAAACGCATTTACATTTCCAACGAGGACATCGGCGCGGCGACCGTCCTGGACGCTCTGACCGGAAAAATTGTGACCTTCATTCCCGTCAGCCGCGAACCCGAAGGTTCGGGCGTGAGTCCCGACGGAAAATTTTTCTACATCACCTGCGAGACCGCCGGCGACGTGTTTGCGATTGACGCCCGGACTTTCAAAATCATCGGCCACATCGTGGTGCATCCGCGCCCGCGCAGCGTGGCGTTTTTGCCGGACGGCTCGCGCGCGTTCATCCCGTCGGAATCGGTCGGCGAATTGAACGTGATTGACACGGCCAGCCAGACGCTGCTGAAAGTCATCACCCTGCCGAAAGGCTCGCGTCCGCAGACCGTGATTGTCTCGCCGGACGGGAAAAAAGTTTATGTCAGCACCGGGCGCGGCGGCACGGTTTGCGTCGTGGATGCGCATACTTACGCCGTGCTGGACAACATCAAGGTCGGCACGCGCCCGTGGGGAATCACCATCTCGCCGGATGGAAAATATCTGTTCTCCGCCAACGGCCCGTCGGACGATGTTTCCGTGGTGGACCTCGCGACAGACAAGGAAATCGCGCGCGTCAAATCGCCCGGCAGCCCGTGGGGCGTCGTCGCCGTGCCGGGCGCAAAATAAATTTCCTTCTCCGCTCTGGGAGAAGGTGGCCGGAGGCCGGATGAGGTGTCCCCGATTCGCACGAGACTTTTCTTTGCCGAACAAATTGATACTCTTTCCGCATGGCAACGGCTCGCCATCCCAAAGCGACCTTTTTTGTCCAGCGACATCTGTTCTCTGGCCTGACCAGCTTTGCCGGGCTGGAACAGAAAATCGCCGCGCTGCCCGACGAACAATCTCGCGGTGATGCGTTTGAAGTTTTCGCCGAAGCCTATCTCGCCACGCAACGGAAATACGACGCCGCGCAAGTCTGGCCGCACGGTTCCGTCCCGCTCGACATCCTCAAAAATCTCGGCCTCACGCAGCAGGATCAGGGCGTGGACGGCGTGTTGCAAACCTTGCTCGGCCAGTTCAACGCCTATCAAATCAAGTTCCGCACCGGACGCCCGTCGCTGACGTGGCGCGAACTCTCCACCTTCATCGGCCTGGCCGACAGCCCGCACATTCACAGCCGCGTGCTGCTCACCAACTGCGACGAACTGCCCGCCGTCCTCAACGACCGTCAGGGATTCTTTTGCATCCGTGGCGCGGACTTGGATCGTTTGGAAGCCGGTGACTTCCGCGCGATGGAAGCGTGGCTGGCCGACGCCGCTTTCATCGCGCCGAAAAAATCACCACAACCGCACCAGACCGAAGCTCTGGACGCCTTGCTTCCCGCGTTGCAAACGCACGACCGCGTTTCCGCCATCATGGCGTGCGGCACAGGCAAAACACTCGTGGCACTTTGGGTTGCGGAGAATCTTGCCTTTTCCCGGAGCGCGGATTGTCCCCAATCCGCAGCGCATGGCCAGACAGAGACGCTTGATAATTTTCACGCGGTCAGGGATGGCGAAGTGCTGCGAGTTGGGACAACTCGCGCTCCGGGAAAAAATCCCGCCGCCCGCATTCTCATCCTGCTCCCCTCGCTCGCGTTGCTGCGCCAGACCCTGCACGAATGGCTGCGCGAAACTCATTTGCCGAGTCTCGCCTACCTCTGCGTCTGCTCCGACCCGACCGTGAAGGAAGGCATTGACGCGCTCACCACGCAACAATCCGATCTCGACTTTCAAGTCTCCACCGACACCGCGAGCGTGCGGCGTTTTCTGGACGCGCCCTTTGCCGGCGTGAAAATGATTTTCTCCACCTACCAATCCGCGTCCGTCGTTGGCGCGGCGATGCAGCCGGGCGAGGCGTTTGATTTTGCCGTGTTCGATGAAGCGCACAAAACCGCCGGACGCGAAGGCCGCAATTTTGCCTTTGCCCTCGACGACAAAAATCTTTCCATCCGCAAACGCCTGTTCCTCACCGCCACACCGCGCCATTACAATCCGCACGACCGCGACCGCGAAGGCGAAGCCCGGCTGTTGTTCTCCATGGACAATCCCGCCGTCTATGGCCCGCAAGCCTATCGCCTGACGTTTGCCGAAGCCGCCCGCCGGGGAATCATCTGCGGTTACAAGGTCATCATCTCCGTCATCACTTCCGAAATGGTGACGAACGATCTATTGAGTCACGGCGAAGTGTTGGTGAACGGCGACGCCGTGCGCGCCCGGCAGGTGGCCAACCAAATTGCCTTGCACGATGCCGTTGAGAAATACGGAGTAAGTAAAGTTTTCACCTTTCACAAGACAGTGGCATCAGCCGCTTCGTTTGTTGCCGACGGCAGTGAAGGAGTTCGCACGCATCTGCCGGACTTCAAAACTTTCCACGTCAATGGCACGATGCCGACCGCGCGCCGCGAGCGCGAACTGCGCGATTTCCGGGCGGCGGCGCGGGCCGTCGTGTCCAATGCCCGCTGTTTGACGGAAGGCGTGGATGTTCCCGCCGTGGACATGGTCGCCTTTCTTTCGCCGCGCCGC
>DATCBW010000286.1:0-21493 GCA_036511615.1 Verrucomicrobiia bacterium
CCCGATGATGGTGAGCATGGGCGACACCAGCGCCCACGGCGCGTTGTTTGGGGTCGAATGGAGCGAGCGGCTGTTTCTGCCGACGGGCTGGTGGGCGGACAACTATGTTGATGAGACGTCCACCAACTGGAACCTGCTGGAGGTCGTTTATGATGGCGTGAACCAAAAGGGTTATCTCAACGGCCTGCTTCGCTGCACCGCCAGCGCACAGTTGGACACGGTGGAAAATGGGGTTGAAATTGGCTTTCGCGACGGCAGCGACGCCAAGGCCGCCGAAGGTGATTTTGCCGAATTGCTGGTGTATGACCGGGTGCTGAAAAACACCGAGCGCCGCCAGGTGGAAGATTATTTGAACACCAAATGGTTTGGCAAAAAGTCCCTTTCACCGCCAAGTTCGCTGGTCTGGTATGACACTGGACTCGATGGGATGACGGGCATGGCGTATTCCAAGGAAACTGGCGAACTGTTGATCAGCCGCACGCAAGCCGGACGGGATTCCATCGTGCGATTGGACACGGCTGCCGGCACCAACGCCAGCCCGATCCTGGTGGTTCAAGGACAATCCGTGCGCGACCCGCAATGGGCCGGCCCGGACAGATTCGTTTATGCCAGCCGGCTGGACACCCGGGTCTGGCTGAAACTGGCCGATTTATCCGGCGTTGAGAAAAAACAGGTGTTGCAGTTGTGGGGGAATGGAAGTTTTGACTGGTTCAAAATGACCACCGACCAAAAACAATTGTTCCTGTTTGGAAACATCAACAACGAGCCGGCGGCGGGCATCCGGCGATATGATCTGCCGTCGGACACATGGCATCCGGTGATTTCGGTCTCGGATGATCCGTCCAGCCAGGCCGTCACCGCGTTGCACGAACCCATGAGTCTGCCCGGCGGCAATGTCACCTGCACCATTTACCGGCCCGCCAATTTTGACCCGCACAAAAAATATCCGCTGGTGATTGGCGACACCATGATTACCGATCCGATTTACGGCGAGCCGTTCATGACGGGCATGGCGGCCTGCGGCGCGAGCGTAGCGGTGGTGGAGCGGCCGTGGTGGACGGTGGGCATCGAGCAATGGGCCGAGAACGTCCAGGGGCTTTATGAACAGCTCAAGAACGATCCGACGGTGGACACCCGCCGGGTGTATCTGTTCGCCGCCAGCGCCGAAACGTCATACTTGAGTCAAATGGTGCAGATCAACTCCACGCCGTGGCGGGGATTGATGCTGCTCAACCCAAGTGCGTTGCCGGATTTCTCAAAATTACCCCTGTTCCAAGAACGTCCCAAAATACTGCTGGACGCCGGCGGCGAAGAACACGACGAGGACCGTTTCAATAAATATCAAAAAGATGCCCTCAATTCCGGCGTCATTGTGGAGTTTTACACGCACCCCGGCGAAACGCATCGCACGGTGGGCATTGATGCCAAACTCCAACGATCCAAGGAATTGATGCACTTCATCTTTGAGGAATGAAATCATGAAATTGACCGCGCTTTTCATCAAGTCTGCCGGAGTCATCCTGCTGGCGGCGGCGTTGATGCGCTTTCTCATCGCTGCCGGCAACGCGCAGATTATGGCCTTGCCTGAACCCATGCTTGGTATGCCAATCCGTTATGCCGTGCTGCTGGTTGGTGGATTCGAGCTGGTCGTGGCGTTCATCTGTTTGTTTGGCAGGAGCCTGAAGCTTCAGCTTGGCTGGCTGGCGTGGCTGGCCACTAATTACTTGGTCTATTGGATTGGCTCGTTCATGATGCACATTCACCCGCAAACCACCGGTATCGGCGCTCTCACCGATCCGCTTCATTTGGCGCGCGGCCCGCTTGGGCTGATCGCAATGTTCATTCCCGTTTATCTGTTGTTGGGCAGCTATACGGCGGTGCTCTGGCTTTGGTTCGGGGACCGCACCCTTCAACGCGTTCGGAGGGAGAAGGCGGAAACCATCAAGATGGCCTGTCCTGCCTGTGGCGCTCACATCCGGTTCGACAATATGCGTGCTGGCCAGACCATTCCGTGTCCACAGTGCCAGGCGGCAATCACTTTGCACAAACCCGATCTCCTGAAAATGTCCTGTTTTTTTTGCCATGAGCATATTGAATTTCCGCCGCACTCCATCGGCGAAAAAATCCCCTGTCCCCATTGCAACAGGGGCATCACCTTGAAAGAGCCAGCATGAATACGCGTTTGAAATACCTTGAAGAACACGAATGGCTGAAACTGGCGCAGCAAGCCGAATGGTCAGTGAGCAGATTGGCAAAATTGTGCAGTGTCTCTGTGCGCGGACTGGAATTGTATTTTCACGCAAAAATTGGCCGGACACCTAAAAAATGGCTGGTGGAGCAACGCCAAAAACAAGCCGTTATACTTTTGCTTGATGGATATTTGGTTAAAGAGGTTTCGTCGCAGCTGGCCTACAAACAACCCAACCATTTTTCGCGGGAATTCAAAAGGCAAATAGGATATTGCCCGACACAAATCAACCCAATTGGCCCGAAAACCGGATAATTGCGCGTTTTGATATGAAGTTGCGCGTTTTGGTCTCTGTTTTGACTTCAAAATTTTTGCCCATCTGGTCAAATACTCCACAATAAGATTTTTAAGCGAGATGAAGAAAAATCAGCAAAAAGCAATTAAGGCTCAATGAGCGGACTCGTTAGAGCCATCATTCCCGGGATCAGAGCCAAATTATTTGAAGCAAAAAACCACTTGAAACCAGATAAAAACTATGATAAAAATAATTCAGCAAACTATACTGATGAGCATCTTGGTAACTCTTTTGACGCCGTGGCGGGTGCTGGCCCAAGACTGCGGCACTAACTATGATGTATACGGAGAGCCAACAGGCTGCACGGAATGTGGTCCGACTTGGGGAAGCTGGTCTGGAATTTGCCCATCAATAGTGACCAATGGATCAGTGAGCCCTACCATTATACATCAATGTGGCATAGGTGCGCCTTCAATGCCCACAAACATAGTCGTTCCATTCTATAGTCCAACCAACATATGGCAGCAGACCGGCACATATGATTGCACCAATACGGTGAGCACCAATACTGAAAACATTACCTATTCGGTGAGCGGTTATCAATGGGACCCTCCTTTGCCGGCCACTATAACAAATACATTTAGTTCAACTGCGTATGTGACTGTGACAAGCAGCGACACGACCAATTGCCCTTCACCGGGGCGGGTGTATCTAGGCACTGTTGCTTGGGATCTCCCTTGTCCAACAATTACCAATTGCTGGCTTGTGAATTTTGCTCCAGCAAGAAGTTATGGCGCAAAGATTCATTACAATTTCCAATGTAATGACGGCTGGTTTTCTTGGGAAATAGTTACTGAAGCAGATGGCACTCCACTTCAAGGCCAATCAAATCCTATACCAACGCGGCGAACCGGAATAGCAGATTTGATATATGACCCTGGCAGCCCAACGACGAATTATACTGATATAACATATCAATTGTTTTGTTTCTCGGCCGATGGCTCTACTAATGCAGCATGCACCTTCCCAAACACGCAGACTATTCAAGTTTTTCAAACAAATGCACCGGCTACCCCACCGCATGGGATTGTAATCACGTCAGTTAGTATTGGTGGAGGCTTTTCCGCAACAAATAGTTATTAACTATACCAAAACATCAGACCACCTATCAATTAGACATTATGAAGAAAATCGCCTTGGTTTCAATCTGGATAGCTATCCTTGGAGTCAGCCAATGTGTGGCTCAGTCAAATAATTCGCAAATAGCAGCCAACTGGGGACAAAGCGTTCAAGGAGTTCAATTGATGATCACGATGACAAACAGGGTTTTCCAAATCGGATCGTCATCTGTCGTTACTTCTGTCACTAGAAACTCATCTACGAATGCTATTACTATAGACGTATCAGCCCCAACGGTAGAATTTGATGTTTTGTTAAAAAGTGAAACGGGGAAATTATACCATATAACAACTCCGCTTAAAATTAGAGAGCTGTCCAAACCCGTTATGATAAATCCTGGCGAGGAAAAAAGTGAATCTATACCAGTGACGTTTGGCGTGACACGTTTTGGAGATGCTGTTGAACCTGGTGATTATATGCTTAAAGCAACGCGGCCATTCGTCTTGAATGACAAGGAATATACGGTTGAATCAAATTCAATAAAAGTAAAAATTGTAAAATGACAGGTAAGTTTTTTTGTATCATTTGCGTAGTCGTTGTTACGGCTAAAACCTGTGCAGCTTCCGCTGCCTCGTTCAATTGGGATAGCGAATCCAAAGCAACAAATATTATTGCCGGTGCAAACGAAGCGCATTTCACGTTTAATTTCACTAATGTTTCATCCACAAATGTCACCATATTGAGCGTTCATCCTTCCTGCGGCTGCACGACGGCACAATTGCCGCCGTTGCCGTGGACAATTTCCTCTGGCGCAAACGGTCAAATTGGTGTAACCGTAAATCTGGCCGGGAAAAGCGGCACTGTGTTAAAAACTGTGACTGTAAATGCCGATAAAGGAATGACAATGCTTTCTGTCAAAATAACAATGCTTTCGCCGGAAATTTCGCCAGCCATGTCTGATGCCGGACGAGCACAAAATATGAAAATGGCGATTGCCGACCGGCAGGCGGTTTTCAAAGGTGATTGTATAAGTTGTCATGTCAAAGCCGGTGATGGGAAATTCGGCAAGGAGCTTTACGATGCAGATTGTGCCATTTGTCATGAAGGCGGGAATCGCGCCACGATGGTTCCGAACCTGCATTCAATCCCCCAAACGACCGATGTTGAATTCTGGCGCACATGGATTTCCTACGGCAGGCCACATTCGCTCATGCCTGCGTTTGCCGACATAGAGGGCGGCCCGCTTACGGACGCGCAAATCGTCTCGCTGGCCACATATCTCAACACGGCGATTCCATCCCACCGATGAATAAGGCATGAACAGGCACATTTTCAACACGATTATCAAAGTGATTGCCTTTATCTGTGTGCCGGCTGCCCTCCTTATCACCGTTGTCTTGCGCCGGGATCCAACATACGAGGGAAAAACCGCAACTGTTTGGACGAGAGGAATCAGAACTAATCGGGATGTGGCATTAAACGCATTGCAACATCTTGGCACGGGCGCGTTACCGGCATTAAGAGAGATGCTCAAAGGCAATTCTCCCACCGAGAGTTGTAGAGCAGCATGGGCAATGGGACGTCTGGGGCCGACGGCGGCTCATGCGGCGGTTCCAGACCTCATTAAAAGCATGGGCACCGGAAATATAGTTCTTCAAACGGAAGTTCTGCATTCTTTGTCACGCATCCGCATTAAGAATGAAGATATTGTGCCTATATTAACCAACAAATTGTCGGAAGATTACATAAGCAGCTACGCCGCTGAATTGTTGCTTTCGATAGAACAGGCGCGCATGGTAGAGCATCTGCCGCCGATTGCCTGTGATGAACTTAATTATGACATGGCATTTGCCAAATCGCCTGTCGTTGGGGTTCGGATATGCGGGGCCTACAAACTTTCAATGCTTGCACAAACAAATGAACACGCCAGGGCGGCGCTCAAATCCCTTTTGAACGACAAAAATATTGCCGTTCGCGCAGAAACAGGTAGATTGATGGCCAATCCCACCGCACTTCCAGGTAATTTTAAGCTGGTTTCCGAATAAATGGTCTTTCATGAAATGAAAGGAAATCTTTAGCAGCCCATAAGATTGAGACAAGGCTATTCATATTCTTAGTATATTCAAGCGGAAACAATTTCTTGGCGGCTGAAGGTGAACAATAATTCAATTCCTAAAAGCGGCACGCGCG
This sequence comes from Verrucomicrobiia bacterium, assembly GCA_036511615.1. Taxonomy (GTDB): domain Bacteria; phylum Verrucomicrobiota; class Verrucomicrobiia; order Limisphaerales; family UBA11358; genus UBA11358. The sequence goes on from DATCBW010000286.1 coordinate 5,793, forward strand.
ACGGTTTTCTCGATAGCTGGCGTGGAATCTTTCATATTGTTTTGCTCATGGATCATTTACCGGTTTTTTTTCCGGGTGTTTTCATTTTTTTAAGCGTCATTTATTCACCTTTTGGATTTTTTTCCGTGGCGGAAGGATTTGTTTTTCTATCCGGTTTCGTATCCGCATTGGTTTATACTCGCGTTGGCCGTGAGCAAGGGCAACGTGCCGTCTGGCGCAAAGCCCTTGCTCGTGCCAGGAATATCTATCTTTGTTACGTGGTGGCAACAGTCGCATTATTAACCCTTGCAAAATGTATTAACGTGGGGGCTCTCGAATGGGGGGCTTGGGCGGATTTAGTGGACCAATCATTGCCGATGGCTTCAGCAAAAGTGATCACGCTGCTCTATCAGCCGACATTTTTAGAGATTTTGCCCATGTATGCCTTGTTCCTTCTTTTTATGCCGATAATGCTCAACCAACTTGAAAGACGGAACTACCTGCTGGTGGGACTCATTAGTTTTCTGACGTGGGGGGCGGCCCAATATGGCCTTCGTATTGAATTAATAAGGCTATTCCCGTCCAGCCTTGACATCCACTTTGGATTTTTTAATTCTTTTGCATGGCAAATCCTCTTTTTTTCCGGCCTGATCTGTGGTCACAAAACATACACTTCCCATAGTCGCTGGCTCCCCACTGGCTGGACACTGCCGGTCTTGGCTTGTGTTCTTGCATTGGCCTTCTTTTCGTTTAGGCATGATCTCTGGGGAATCCATCTTAACAAAAGATGGGTTGGAAGGTCGAATTTAGGCCCTTTGAGGCTCTTGAACATAGCGTGTCTCATTTTTCTGGTTTGCAAAGTCCGCAGGCAGACCGAAAAATACATAGCTTGGAAGGGATTCGCGTTTTTGAGCAAACATTCACTACAAGTATTTGCGTTTCATTTGTTCCCTCTGTATGTTCTTGGAATCGTTTTTGGGGCAAGGATGTCTGTTCCCATATGGGAACAAGTAATTGCTATGGGGTTTGGCATTCTTGGGCTATTCCAGATTGCCTTTATTTCGCAACTCGTCAAGGCTCGGCTTGTAAAATTTACCAAGAGGTAGGATGAAACCAGCTAGTTTATTTTTTATTCGGCTGCGATGGTTTCACCGTTTGTCGCGGCAGCGAAGTTGGAGTTGATCAGCAGTGCTGGCTGTGCCTAAATCCTGTTGCAACATGGCCCGTTGACCGGATTGAAATTCAAGAATATATTCCGTATCGTCGGTGCTATTGAATTCGCCGTCGCTCTAGTTTGAATTGGTTATCACCAACCGTGCAGTTGTTTGGGCAATCTTACCGATGCGTTGCTCATTCCGCCACAGTCCGCTGATTTGGCAATGAAAATCATTCTGGCGTATTACTCATCGGCAGCTACGCCAGCTTGTTCTGGCTCTTGCGCCAGCGCAAAAAAGCATCCGTCTCACCCGTGGATAAAAGTCCGGCGTCGGATCAAAATCTTTGATTACCGGGACGGCGGCAATGTGGACGTGACTCGCTTGGGCTGATCGCAATGTTTATTCCCGTTTATCTGTTGTCGGGTAGTTATACGGCGGTGCTCTGGCTTTGGTTCGGGGAACGCACTCTTCAACGCGTTCGGAGGGAGAAGGCGGAAACCATCAAGATGGCCTGTCCTGCCTGTGGCGCTCACATCCGGTTCGACAATATGCGTGCTGGCCAGACCATTCCGTGTCCACAGTGCCAGGCGGCAATCACTTTGCGCAAGCACGATCTCCTGAAAATGTCCTGCTTCTTTTGCCATGGGCATATTGAATTTCCGCCGCACTCCATCGGCGAAAAAATCGCCTGTCCTCATTGCAACATGGGCATCACGCTAAAGGAACCGGCATGACAAGCAAGCCGGTCTAGGAGCCGCGTTTTTGCCGAATTCTCCAACGCAGACATTGTGGGCGGTCGTGTCCATGAACATAATCTGACCTTGGACGGCTGCTGTGCGAGTCCAAAGAAACAGCACCATTGCTTTGGCTGGTCACTTTTGATGGCAGCCGTTAATCTGACGGCCATGCGGGCGCTGAATCCTGAATACATCACGCTGGGAGTCATTCTGGCGGTGGCGATGTTTTTTTTCTGGACGCAAAAATTGCGGACGGATCTCACGGCCTTGCTGGTCATGTTAAGCCTCATCCTGCCCTGGCCGCACGCCGACGGGCATTGGCGCGGCATCCTGACTTATCAGGAGGGATTTTCCGGTTTTGGCAGCGTCGCCGTCATCATGGTCACGGCGATGTTTGTGCTGGGGGCGGCGATGGTGCGGACCGGCGCGGCGGACAAGATTGGCAGCAAGCTGTTCCGCGCCTGCGCCCACAGCGAACGGCTGCTGCAATTTGCGATCCTCCTGCTGTCCACGCTTTTTTCCATGTTCATGAACGACACGACCGTGGTGCTCGTGTTCATGCCGCTCATTCTGGCTCTGTGCAAGGAACGGAACCTGTCACCGTCCCGTTATTTGATGTGCGCCGCCTATGGCTCGCTGCTCGGCGGGCAATGGACGCTGGTCGGCACCCGGAGCAACATCATCATCAGCGATTACCTGCTTCAGCGGACCGGCACGGGCATCGGGTTTTTTGATTTCACGCCCATCGCAGCGGTCGTTTTTGTCGCGGCGGCGGCGTATTTTCTCCTGCGCGGCCGAAAGCTGCTGCCCCAGGCGGGCCAGACCGAGTCGGCGGAGAAATCACTGGCGCGCGAATATCTGACGGAAGTTCTGGTCACGCCGCAGTCCGCAACGGTGGGCAAGGCGCTCAACCAACTTTCCTGGTGGAAACGAAATGACCTGACCGTCGTGGATTTGATCCGCGGCCAGGAGCGGATTCCGGCCACCGAATGGATCAAGCTCCAGGCGGGTGATGTTCTGATTTTGCAGGGTCCGGTGTCCACCATGGGTGACCTGCTAAAATCACCCGATTTTCAACTCAAGGAAGAATTGAAGATGGATCAACATACGCTCCACAGCGTGGATTTGATGACGGTCGAAGCGCTGTTGTCGCCGAACTCTGATTATTTTGGCGCCACGCTGGCGCAGATGGATTTCAGCCGCATCTATGGCTTTACCGTCATGGGCATTTCGCGGCACGGGAAAACCATCCGCGAGCGGCCCATGGCCACGCCGCTGGAGTTTGGCGATTCGCTGCTCCTGCTGGGACATGTGTCGGATTTGGGCCGGCTGTCGCGCAACCCGAATTTGATTTTGGTGGGCCAGGCCCGGTTTGCGGCACTCGGCCGGCGCAAGGCGGCCATCACGATGTTGCTGCTGGCGGCGGTGACAGTTCTGGCGATCACCGGACTGCTGAACCCGGCCATCTCGATTCCGCTGGCGGCGGTGCTGGCCATCCTGCTGGGCTGCTTGAAAATCAAGGACGCCTATGAATCGGTGAACTGGCAGGCAGTGGTGACCGTGGCGGCGATGATTCCGTTTGGCCTGGCGCTGGAAAAGACCGGTGTCGCCGACGGGCTGGCCCACGCCGTGGTCGGGATGCTGCAAGGATATGGGCCGCAGGTCGTCATGGGAGCACTTTTGCTGTTTGCCATCCTCCTGACGCAGTTGATTGAGAACGCGGCGGTGGCGATCATCCTCGCGCCGCTGGCATTTCAAATGGCCAAAGACACCGGCGTGGATCCCAAACCGTTCCTGGTCGGGCTGGCCATTTGTGTTTCATCGGCCTTTTGCACCCCGGTGGCGCATGAAAGCACCATTCTCGTCATGGGACCGGGCGGCTATCAGTTCAAACATTACCTCCGCATCGGCGGCATGATGGCGCTTCTGACCTGGTTGATCGCGACGCTGCTGACCCCGCTGGTCTGGCCGTTTGCGCGGTGAAGGCTGGTAATTTGAAATGCCCTGGCGCAACATCAGATGATCGCAAGCAAAGGTGACTCATGCCGAAGAAAAAAATTCCAGTAAAAATTCGCGAGGCCACACGGTTACGCCGCGCCTGGACCGCCGGCCCGACCTGTTCAAGATGATCGCGCGTTTTGGCAAAACCGATGTGCTGCAAAAAGCGGATGAAGGTCCGCTCGGCGACCAGCCCCAATCGCGCCCCTGATCATGGCTGCCGCAGGAAAATTCCTTTCGACGTGGACGCAGCCGGTGGTGCGGCGGAAAGAATTGGATTTGCGGCTGGTGCCGCTGGGATTTCTCGCGCTCATCGTTGTTGGCACGCTCTTGCTGAAGCTGCCGTGGGCGCATCAAGCCGGGGAATCCATCGGCTGGCTGGATTCATTTTTTCTGGCCACGTCGGCGACGTGTGTGACGGGATTGACGACGGTGAACGTGGCGGAAACTTTCAACGGCTTTGGCCAGGCAGTTATTTTGTTCCTCATCCAGGCGGGCGGCCTGGGCATTTTCACCGCCAGCATTCTGCTGGTTTTGTTGAATGGCCAGCGCTTGTCGCTCACCGACGAACATACGATTCATGCCACCGTGGGCAAAATGCGGCGCGTCCGTCCGTTCGATGTTTTCATTTATGGCTGCCTGTTTGTGTTTTTGATTGAACTGGCGGGAGCGGTGGCGTTGTTCGTCCAACTGAACCGTGCGATGCCGGATGAATCCGTCTGGCAAAACTTGTGGGTGGCGGTGTTTCATTCCGTCAGCGCGTTTTGCAACGCCGGCATCTCCATTTATCCCAACAATCTTGAGACGTGGCGCAACCAGCCCGGCCTGCTAGCGGTCATTGAAATTCTTGTCATCGCCGGCGGCATCGGACTGATGACATTGATCAATCTGCGTTTCTATTATTTCTGGCGGCGTGATCCGCGCCGGCGCGGTTATCTCACGTTGCAGACAAAACTGTCGTTGTTCATGGCGGCGCTGCTGCTGGTGGCGGGCACGCTGATCGCCTTGATTTTTGAAGACCATCACACGCTGGCCGGCACAAGTTTGAGCGAGCGCCTTTCGTGGTCGTTTTTTCATTCCACCATGTCGCGCACGGCGGGCTTCAATGTCGTGGATGTCGGCAGCATGAATCCACCGACGCTGCTTTTTACCTTGCTGTTCATGTTCATCGGCGGCTCGCCCGGCTCGATGGCGGGCGGCATCAAAACCATCACCTTTGCCGTGCTGGTGCTGACGGCGTGGAGCGCATTGCGCCGCCGGGAAAACATCCAGGCGTTTGGCCGGCGCATTCCGCAGCAGGTGGCCGGCCGGGCCGTGATGATTGTGTTGATCGCGGCCGCCGTGCTGATGGCGGGTGTGGGATTGCTCATGTTCACCGAGCAGGGACACGCCTCGTCGGAAACCTCGGAGCACTGGCTGGCCGTGATTTTTGAAGCGGTGTCGGCGTTCGGCACCGTCGGCTTGAGCGCGGGGGTCACTCCGCTTTTGACCGGCCTCGGCAAATTGATTATCATGCTGCTCATGTTCACGGGCCGGGTCATGCCCCTGATGCTGTCAATTTATCTCGCCCGCCCGACGTTTCCGTGGCACATCCGGCGGCCGGGCGAAGAAGTGGGACTTGGTTGAAATTATGGCAAAACGAATCATCATTCTTGGCGCGGGCCGTTTCGGCACGCATCTGGCCTCGCGGCTTTCGGAATACGGGTGCGACGTCGTGCTCGCCGACAACAACGAGGACCGCGTCAAGGAACTCGCCGAGGACGGCTTTCACACGTTCGAGCTGGACGTGGAAGACGAGGACGCCTTGAAGGAACTGGGCGTGGCGGAGGCGGATGTCGTGGTCGTGTCCATCGGCGAAAACATGGAAGGCAGCATTCTCGCCACGCTCGCGCTCAAGGAACTCAAGGCGAAAAAAATCATCGCGCGCGCGCAGGACGCCAAACACGAACAGGTCTTGAAAAAAGTGGGCGCCGACCTGGTCGTGCTGCCTTCGCGCGACATGGCCTACCGTCTGGCCGAACGTCTCCGCGACAATGCCGGCAACGAACGCCAGCTTTTGAGCGGGGATTATCAACTCGCCGAAGTGCGCGTTGGCCAGGCGCTCGACGGCCAGACGCTGGTCGAGGCCAAACTGCCGCAGCGTTACAAAGTCACCGTGGTCCTGATTGCCCGGCCGGATGGAGAAAAGGAAACCAAACCATTTGAACCGCGTGCCGATTTCGCGTTCGCAACGAATGACACGTTGATGGTGGTGGGCCGGCGCGAAAACATCAACCGCTTCGAGCAGGAATGCGGCGTAAAGGCTTAAACCGGTTTTGGAGCCGGGGTCGTTTTCTTTCCGGCACCCGTCGTAAGCGAATCAATGTAGGTCAGCCACCGCATCTCCACCAGCACCCGCGACCGGATTTGAAACGGGTTGTGCGGCTTGATGAGATAATCATCCACGCCGGTCGAAAGGCCTTCCTGAATTTCCTTGAGCTGGCCCATGACCCCGCGCATCAAAATATAGACGTAAGGCAGGCCGAAATTTTTGCGGATGCGCCGCGTTAAATCCAGACCGCCGAAGTCGCCGCCGAACTTGCGGTCAGTGATGATAAACCGCACCGGACGAGTCTGGAAACAGGCCCAAAGTTCCTGCGCGTTTTTGAATGCGGAAACATTCGCGCCATCGAGCACCAGATGATCTTCCATGTGCGACCGCTCGTCTTGATTCCGAACTGCAAGGTAGATTTGGACGGATGAAAGGCTGGCCATAGGTTTTAGAATTGACGGCCACATTCAATACGGGCCAGGTCGCTTAAGCAAGCAATTCAGCCGGACAATTTGGAATCAGGCCGCCATTGCACAACCAGCAATGAAGCCCGTCGTCCACGCTGCTTGAAAATTAAACCCGCCCGTCACGCCGTCAATGTCCAGCAGTTCGCCGGCGAAAAAAAGTCCGGGACAGACGCGGCTCTCCATCGTCTTGAAATCCACCTCGCCCAGCTTCACCCCGCCGCACGTCACAAACTCGTCCTTGTTCAAACTCTTTCCCATCACGGAAAATTCCGAACGAGTGAGCTGTTGCGTCAGTGCGTGCGCCTGCGCCCGCGTGAGCGCTGACCAGCGCGTCTCGCGCGCCATGCCCGCCGCGAGGACCAGTTGTTCCCACAGCCGCGCCGTCAGCGGAAACACCGGAACATTGACGATCAATTTTGCGCCCGCCGATTCGCGGCGCGACTGGAACTCTTGGATGATTTTTTCCGGGTTCGATGCCGGCAGCCAGTTCACGAGCAGTGGAAACTGGTAGTTCAAACCGTGCAACGCCCGCGCGCCCCACGCCGACATCTTCAAAATCGCCGGACCACTCAATCCCCAGTGTGTTATCAGCAGCGGCCCGCGTTCGCGCAGCTTTGCCGCCGGCACGGAAACTTCCGCTTCTGCCGAAACGCCCGCCAGCGAACGCAGCCACAGCGTTTCGATTTGAAACGTGAACAGCGACGGCACGGGTGGTTCCAGCGTGTGGCCAAGCGAAACGGGAATTTGTCCCGCCGCCGCCGACCGGCAGCCGCCGGTGGCCAGCAGCAGTCTGTCGCAGGAAAGCATTTCGTCGGCAGGTAATTCTCCCTCTCCCTTTCCGAAAGGGAGAGGGCCGGGGTGAGGGTTTGCGCGGGATTTTGAAAGTGTTAATTGAAACCGTCCCTGCGTATTTTTAACAACGGATTCCACCGCGCAGTTCAACCGCAGTTTTACGCCGGACTTTTCTGCGGCCTCGAACAGACAGATCACAACCGTCTGCGAGGAATCGGTGACGGGAAACATCCGCCCGTCCACCTCCGTTTTCAGTTTCACGCCGTGCGCCTCGAACCACGCCACGGTGTCGCGCGCGGAAAATTTCAGGAACGGCGAGAGCAATGCGCGTCCGCCACGCGGATAGCGGGCGGCAAATTCGCGCGGCTCGAAGCAGGCATGCGTGACGTTGCAGCGTCCGCCGCCGGAGATGCGCACCTTGTCGAGGAAGCGCGATGTTTTCTCCAGCAACGTCACGTCGGCACCGGACTCCGCCGCCGCGATGGCCGCGAAAAATCCCGCCGCTCCGCCGCCGACCACGATGATTTGCCTCGAACTCACGCGCGGAGAATCGCAGAATCCACGCCATGTCCGAAGAAAATTTGTCAGCGCCGCCAGCCGTGCCGCACAAACGACGCCAGCGTTACCCTGGAAAAAATCCGCGCCGGTTTGAGGAAAAATACAAGGAACACAATCCTGCGCTTTACACGGACACCGTGGCAAAAGTCATCGCGTCCGGCAAAACGCCGGCGGGAACGCACCGGCCTGTCATGGTCGCGGAAATTCTGGAAGCACTCGCACCCAAGCCCGGCGAAACCGCCGTGGATTGCACACTCGGCTACGGCGGCCACGCACGGGAAATCCTCGCCAGAATTTTGCCCGGCGGAAAACTGCTCGGCCTCGACGCCGATCCGGTGGAACTGCCGAAAACGGAAGCGCGACTGCGCGCACTTGGCTTTGATGAAAAAGTTTTCACCGCGCATCGCAGCAATTTTGCCGGATTGCCGCAGATTCTGGCGGCGAATGAAATCCCCGGCGCGGATCTGATCCTCGCCGACCTGGGCGTTTCCTCGATGCAGATTGACGATCCGGCGCGCGGCTTTTCCGTGAAACACGATGGTCCACTGGATATGCGCATGAATCCGCAGCGTGGCCAGCCGGTTTCCGCTTTGCTGAAAAAAATCACGCCGGACGCGCTGACACAGATGTTCATGGAAAATGCGGACGAGCCGAAAGCCGCCCAACTTGGTGCGGCGCTGGCGGAAAAGAGTTTTGCCACCACGCATGAACTCGCGGACGCCATCCGCGCCGCGCTGCCGCACGTCGCCGAGGAGGACTGTCACCTGAATATCCGTCGTGTGTTCCAGGCGCTGCGCATCGCGGTCAACGATGAGTTTTCCGCGCTGGAAACGTTTCTCCGAAATCTGCCCGCGTGTCTGAAGCCCGGCGGGCGCGTGGCGGTGCTCACGTTTCATTCCGGCGAGGACCGGCGCGTGAAAAAGGCGTTTGCCGCCGGACACCGTGACGGCGTTTATGCTGAAATCGCCGGCGAAGTCATCCGGCCGTCGCCGGACGAGCGGAATGCGAATCCGCGTTCCGCGCCGGCGAAACTGCGCTGGGCGCGGAAGGCGCAATGACGGTTTCCGTTTAGGCTGTTTTTGCCGCACCGGAGGCAATTTTTGTTTTGAGTATTTGAGCCGGGGGATTATGTTTGCGCTATTCCGTGGCAACAGGCAGTCATCCGACTGCGATTTGAAAGGCGTTTTATGAGTCAAACATTGGCTGCTGAAAAACAGGCTGGCGTTGAAAAAATCAAACCGGCTTCGGTCGCGCCGAAATATCCCGGCGTCCGCGTCACCTGCAACGGCAACTATCTCGTGGCCGCGCATGTCGAGACGCGCATCACCGAAGGCGGCGTTTTTTACCCCATCACGCCCTCGACCGAAGGCGGCGAAATTTATCAAGGCTCTTTCGCGGCGGGCGAACTCAACGTCTGGGGCCAGCAGAAAATCGCCGTCGAAACCGAGGGTGAACATGCCGCGCAGGGCGGCGCGACGGCCTTCGCGGTCAGCGGCAAACGCACGGTTAATTTTACTTCCGGCCAGGGCATCGTGTATGCGATGGAGCAGTATTATCACGCGCCGGGAAAATTTTCGACGATGGTGCTGGAGGTCGGCGCGCGCGCGCTGACGAAACACGCGCTCAATGTCCATTGCGGCCACGACGATTTTTACGCCGCGCTCGACACGGGCTGGACGATGCTCGTTAGCAAGGACGCGCAGCAGGCCGCCGATCAGGCCATCATTCTTCGCAAGGTCAACGAGCTTTCGCTTAATCCCGGCATGAACATCCAGGACGGAATGTTGACGACGCACAGCGAGCGGACGTATCTCGCGCCGGAAGCCGAGCTGCTCCGCGAATTTCTCGGCGCGGTGGATGACCAGATTGATTGCCCGACGTCCGCGCAGCGCGAACTGTTCGGTCCGAAACGCCGCCGCGTGCCGGAGATGATGGATTTGAAGAATCCGATTCTGCTCGGCCCGGTGCAGAATCAGGAACATCACATGAACGGTGTCGTCGCGCGCCGGAATAATTTCAACGAGCCGATCCTCGGTTTCCTCGAAAAAGCCTACGCGGAATTCGGCGCGCTCACGGGTCGCAACTACGGATTCATCACCGAATATAAAACCGACAATGCTGACACGGTTTTCGTATCACTTGGCTGTGCGGCGGACAACATCGAGGCCGCTTGCGATTATTTGCGCGAGCAACGCAACGCCAGCGTTGGTTCCATTCACATCAACGTCATCCGTCCGTTCCCCGAAGCCGCCGTCATCAATGCGCTGCGCGGCAAGAAGAACGTCATCATCCTCGAACGCACCGACGAAGGCATGGCGGGCGACAACCCGCTCGCGCGCGACATCCGCGTCGCGCTCGGCAAGGCGAATGAAGCCGTGAAGTTTGGCGGCGAACTGCCCGCGCTCAAGCTGGAGGAGACGCCACGGCTCTTCCGCAGCAGCTACGGCATCGGCTCGCGCGATTTCCGTCCGGAACATTCCCTCGGTGCCTACGAGTTTGCGACCGGCACCACCAAGCGCAAGGACGGCCGGAGCGCGGCGGATGGCGAAACTTATTTCACGCTAGGCATTGACCATCCGTATTCGGTCATCAGCAAGAACACGCCGTCGCTGTTGCCGCAGGGCGCGATTGCCGTGCGTTTTCACTCCATCGGCGGCTGGGGCATGATTACAACGGGAAAAAACCTCGGTGAAATCGTGGGCGAGTTCGGTGAACTGCTTTCGCATCGCGATCCCGAATACGACGCCGACGGGCGGTTGAAGGAAAAATTGTTCATCATGGCGAACCCGAAATATGGTTCCGAAAAAAAAGGCGCGCCGACCAATTATTACCTCACCGTCGCCCGCGAGCAGATCAAGGTGAACTGCGAGTTGAATCACGTTGATGTGGTTCTGTGCTGCGACCCGAAGGCGTTCACGCACACAAATCCGCTCGAAGGCATCAAGAAAGGCGGCTGTCTCGTCTGGGAATCCAGCGACACGCCGGAGACCGCATGGCAGCGCGTCCCGGCGCATCACCGAAAATTTGTCCGGGAAAACAACATTCGCATCTACATCCTGCCGGGCTTCGACATTGCGAAAAAGGCGACGAACCAGACCGAACTGCAGCTCCGGATGCAGGGCAATTCATTTCTCGGCGCGTTTTTCCGCGTGTCGCCGTTTCTCAAAGATAACGCCATCACCGAGGAGCAGTTCCACGAAACCGTCCACAAGCAATACAAGAAAAAGTTCGGGCGTTTCGGCGACACCGTGGTCGCGTCGAACATGACCGTCATGAACGAAGGTTTCTCGCGCGTGCAGGAAATCAAATACGGAAATTTTGAAGACCCCGACCGTTCCTCGATGCGGAATCCGCCGGTGAAGCCGGCTGGCAACATACCGCTGATTCCGACCGCCGGTTGCGGTTCCGCCTGCGGCACGGGCATTCCGACGCCCGCACAGCAGACACCGCGCTACGCCTTTCAATCGCTCACGAAGTTCGATTCCGAATATCGCAGCGGTCTCGGTTATCATCAGCCCGCCGGCGCGCTGGCGTCGCTCGGCGTGATGGGCGCGGGCAGCGGCGCGACACAGTCCAAATACGTCGCGCGCCGCGAGACGCCAGTTTATATTGCGGAAAATTGCACGCAGTGCATGGAGTGCATCACGGCCTGCCCGGACACCGCACTGCCGAACACATCGCAGGATGTCGCCATGGTTTTGAAAACCGCCGTGCATTACTACGTCACTGACGCGGCGGAACGGACGAAGCTCGCCGCCGAGTTGCGCGGCGTCGAGGAACGCGCCCGCGTGAAAATGAACGAGTCCGTCAAAGCGCGCAGCGGCGTTCCATTCAAAGACATCATCCGCGCGGAAATTACCGCGCTCTCAAACATCGCCGACAAGACGAAGGCCGAATTCACCGGCATCATTGACAAATTGCCAATCGCCTACTCGAATGTGCCGGCGATCTTCCGTTCGCTCGAAGCCAAAACGCCGGGCGCGGGCGGGCTGTTTTCCATTTTCGTTTCCGACCTGTGCAAAGGCTGTGGCGAATGCGTGCAGGTTTGCGGCGACCATGACGCGCTCCGCATGACGCGCGAGACGGAAAATTTGAACGCCGATCTGACAACCGCGCAGATTTTTTCGCGGCTGCTGCCCGATACGCCGCAGAAATTCCTCGGCCTCTACAACGACGGCGACGCCGCGAATTCACGCGAGGCCGCGCTGCGGAATCATTTGATGGTGCGGCGCAATTACGAGGCGTTGGTTTCCGGCGACGGTGCGTGCGCCGGTTGCGGCGAGAAAAGCGTGTTGCGCGCCGCGGCGTCCGTCACCGAGGCTTACATGCGGCCGCTCTATCACAAAAAAGCCGACCGCTTGCGTGGCAAGGCGACGAATCTGGAAAACAGTGGCCTGGAGAAATTGCAAAAACTCAAGGCGCGCAACGAGGAGGAATACCATCGGTTCCGCCGTGCGGTGCAGCACATCATCATGGGCCTCGGCGGTGAGAATGACGAAGATTCGATCAAGCGCATCGCCGATTACGAGGCGAAGCACGGCGCGATTTCCGACGAGCAAATCATCAAGGCCATCGCCGTCGTGATGCGGACGGACGCGTTCAATCACCGTGATTTGCAGGCGATTGACGGTCGCCACGCCAACGGCATGAGCGTGATGTTCATGGGCGCGAGCACCGGCTGCAACACCGTCTATGGCTCGACGCCGCCGTCGAATCCGCATCCGTATCCGTGGATGAATTCGCTGTTTCAGGACGGCGCGACCATTTCGTGGCTGCTCGGCGAGTCGCTGATTTTGAACCACGCGCGCCGCTCGGTCGCGCCGGAACGTTTGTGCGACGCGCTGCTCAACTCCGAGGAAATCGGCGTGATGTCCGTCGCCGACTTTTTTCTGCTCACGCACCTCGACGACGCGCTGATGACCGACCAGGAAATTCGCGAACTGCCGAAGGTCTGGGTGATCGGCGGCGACGGCGCGCTCGGCGACATCGGTTTTCAAAATGTTTCCAAAGTCATCCTGCAAAATCGTCCAAACGTGAAGATGCTAATGCTCGACACGCAGGTTTATTCCAACACTGGCGGGCAAAATTCCGATTCCTCCACGATGCTCGGCGGTTATGACATGAACCAGTTCGGCGTCGCGTCGCAGGGCAAGTTGATCGAAAAGAAAAACGTCGCCGAGGCGTTCACCAGCGGCCACGGCTCGCCGTTTGTGGGGCAGGTTTCGATGGCCAACGCGGCGAAACTTTACAAAGCGATGCTCGACGGCCTCGAATATCGCGGCACGGCGTTTTTCCAGGCTTACACAACCTGCCAGCCGGAGCACGGCGTTTCCGACAACATGAGCGCCGACCAGGCCAAGCTTATCCGCGACGCGCGCGGGATGCCGGAGTTCGTTTTCAATCCGCGCAATGGCGAGACGTCGCAGGAGGCGTTCGATCTTAAAGGCAACCCGACGCCGACCCGTGACTGGTGGCGCACGAAATACGCCAGCACCGGTGAGGAATACAATTACACCGTTGCGCACTGGGCGCTCACCGAGGGCCGCTTCCGCAAACACGTCAAGGCGATCAAGGAGGAAGAAACCGCCGAGTTGATTCATCTCGACGATATGCTGGTGTTCATCACGCAGGACGACGTGATTTACCGCCGCGTTTTCAAGCCGGATCATCGCTCGTGCGTGCCGAACTTCGGCTGCTACATCAAGGCCGAGATTGGCGGCCAGATGAAATTCTTCGCCGTGTCGCGGCAGATGGTGCTGTTCGCTGTGGAGCGCCGCAAGGCGTGGCGGATGTTGCAGAGCAAAGCCGGCATGGTGAACAAGGATTACCTCGCACAAAAATCGCTGCTCGCCAGACTGGACAAGGGCGAAATCCAGCTCGCCGAAGTGCAATCCAAGACGCGTGAACTGTTCGAGGGGGAACTGGCGAAGCTGAATTAAGCCGAACTCCGAAATTGAACTGGGAGCGCACGCGTCCCGCGTGCAGTTCGGGCGTCGCGCCTGAACCTTTGTTCCACAGACTGATCCACCAAAGCATGAGGGAGAAAAAGTGTTGAACGAAGATTTCGGCGGGACCTGAGTTGGAAGATTTCTCCAACCGATTCATCCTGGCAAGAAATTTATCGCGGGCCGAAGCGCCGACGGAAGCCGCCTTGCCTTGGGGAGCGGCTGGGAAAATGACGCTCGTTGCCGCCTTCGCGATTGCCGCTGGCTAACTGGGGCTGCGGGCGCGGAGCACCGCCCGGTCGCGGACGGCCGCTTTGTGGCGGGCGTGGTTGTGACGGAGGACGATGAGAGCTTTGTTGTCTGCGCGGATGGTGCTGTCCGCGTGGTTGAGGCTGCGGATGACGGCGTTCTTCGGCGGGATTAAATGCCGGCGCGGCGGCGGAATAATTAAATCCTTCCGCCTTTTTCCTCACTATGCCGCGACCAATGAAACGTTCGAGCGCGCGGAGTTCGCCGTGATCCTCGTTGGTGACAAAACTGATGGCGTCGCCGACGGCGTGCGCGCGTCCGGTGCGACCGATGCGATGGACGTAATCCTCCGAGTGCATCGGGAAATCGTAGTTCACGACGTGCGAAATGCCGTCCACGTCAATGCCGCGCGCCGCGATGTCCGTCGCCACGAGCACACGCACCACGCCGTCCTTGAAATCTTTCAGCGCCTTGAGCCGCTGGTTTTGCGAACGGTTGGAATGCAGCGTCGCGGTCTTGATGCCGTGCTGGTCCAACTGCCGCGCGAGGCGGTCCGCCGCGTGTTTCATGCGCGAGAAAATCAGCACCATGTTCATGGCGGGTTCTTTCAGCAGATGCACGAGCAGCGCGGTTTTCAGATGCTTCGGCACTTCATAAACCAGTTGCGTCACGGTTTCCGCCGGGTTCGCGCGGCGGCCGATTTGCACGAGCTTGGGCGCGTGCTGAAATTCATGCGTGAGCGTTTCAATTTCCTTCGAGAGCGAGGCGGAGAAAAGCAATGTTTGTCGTTTTTGCGGCAGCGAGCGGACGATCTGGCGGATAGATGGAAGAAAACCCATGTCCAACATACGGTCGGCTTCGTCGAGGACAAGATATTGCAACTGGGAAAAATCGGCGTAGCGGCGCTGCATCAAATCCATCAGCCGTCCGGGGCAGGCAATGATGAGATGCGTGCCGGCGCGCAGGGCGTTGATCTGCGGATGTTCGCCGACGCCGCCAAAAATGGTGGCGACGCGAAAGGGAAGATGTTTGCCGTAGGCGTGGACATTCTCCTCGATCTGCAATGCGAGTTCGCGCGTAGGCGCGAGCACCAGGGCGCGGGTGCCGCGTGAACGGCCATCACCGAGCGCGCATGCCAGCCGGGTCAGCATCGGCAGCGTGAACGCCGCCGTCTTGCCCGTGCCGGTCTGCGCAATGCCGATGAGGTCGTGGCCGGCCAGAATCGGCGGAATGGCCGCGAGTTGAATCGGCGTGGGTTCGGTATAGCCGGCTTCTTTGACGGCCTGCAAAATTTTTGGATCGAGGCCGAGGGTTTGAAAGGACATGAGGGGAAAAGTGTAAAATTTGCGAGCGATTTGGCACGCTCGGAGGTGCAGCGCAGCGGAAGTCGCGCGCGAAACAAACTATTTCAACCGCCAAGTGATGCGCGCCTTGTTCAAATCGTAGGGCGACATCTCCATTTTCACGCGGTCGCCGACGGTGAGGCGCACCCAGCGTTTGCGCATTTT
>DATCBW010000287.1:0-17873 GCA_036511615.1 Verrucomicrobiia bacterium
AAGCCCCAGTATAAAATCAGACCCGCCACCAGCCCGCCGAGCGTGGGCACCGCGAGCCGCTGCCACGGGGCAAACATTTCTGCGGCCTGCACCGGGTCAATCGGCTGCGGCAAAAAAAGCCGCTGCACCGTCTCGCCCGCGTAGAAGAAAAAAAGGTTCACGCAGCCGCCAATGACGCCGATGACAGCGGCCAGCAGGAGATGAAAGACCTCTTCCTTGAAGACCAGTTTTTCGCGCCAGTGCAGCGCACCCTGCCAGTGGCGGCGGAAAAAATTCCGCGCCCGCTTCACGAATGGGTTGGACGTCCTTCGCTCCACGCCAGGAATCTAGCGCGGGAATTTTGTTTTGACGAGCCATGACTTTTCCAACCCGCCAGCCTTGAACTCGCACGAAAAAATCTTGCCCTCCATTTTCGCTCTGCCAAAATACCGGTTCGTTGCGACGTTATGAAGGTGTGGATTTACGGGCTTAAAATGCACCCGCGCTTTTGCATCGGATCAGTTTTGCCTCGGTAGCTCAATGGTAGAGCAGTTGACTCTTAATTTTGCGACGGTTTTTCTCTTTCGTGACGTGTAGTGATTTCTCCTTATTCTATCGCACAAACGCCGCTGACACGTCCGCGCTCCATGATGCCATGTGATACCATTTAACACCCAAAAACGGCTCGCGGTATCAAATCTGGTATCAAATGGACTTCACCAGCCGTTTTCACGGTGGAACGCCGGAAGCCACTGTAAAAGCAGGGCAACGTCACGATCAAAGCCGCTGGAACCGAAGCCAGCGCACGGCACGGGGCATTGTGGCGACGCTGGCAACCCGCCCGGCTCGAAAATAAGTATGGCCGGCGGGGGGTGTTAATCACAAGCCGTCTCTGACATTTTGAAGTCTGTATTGCCCTTTGCCGGTGGTATCAAACGGAAACGGCGCAAACCGGCCATGTAATACCACAAAACAGGCCGTGTTTATTGTCTGAAATCTCGCTTGGTATCAAATCTACGATTTCAGGATTGATACAATGCTCCACCAGAGGCCGAAAAACGGCACTTTCGGGCATCCGGCGTGGCGTGGCGGCGATTCTGGCGGCTTGGCTTCCGGTTGGCCGGTTCCGGCGCGCTGGCGGGCATCGTGGCAACGCTGGGGCAGGATTTGAAGGGGGACAACCTGAAAAAATTTCCGGCTGGCCTATTGCGCCAAATTACTACCTGTTTTAATTGCCATGAAGATACGCTTTTACTTTACCAGTGTCACCACCGCTGACCATACCCACAAATTCACCGTTGCTTTTTAGGCAGACTCGAATCCCAAAGCCAAGGTTCTCAAAGGTCACTTCGTCCAATCGGAATTTATTAACATTGCCGCCCCATTCAACGGTAATAATTTCAGAACCTGAAATTTTATCCGCTGGAACCGGCTGGGTGGGGCTTGGGGCTTGTTTTTCCGAAACCGGCTGGCTACGGTTTGTCAAATGCTCCCAAACCAGAATTGACGCAAGGCCGAATGTCGTGAAGGCAAAAAAAACAGCCAACGCCCGGCTCGTAACTTTTATACTAAACAGTTCCTTCTGGTTTGATGACGGTTTTATGGCGGGCGGATTCGCGTTTTTTGGCGCAGAAACCTTTTTTGTTGGCTCGTGAACGGAAATGACAGTTTCCTTGTGGCAATGCGGACACGAAACGGATTCCCCTTCGTGGCTGGCGTCAAATTCAATGTGGCCGCCGCAGTGCTGACACTGGCAAACAACGAATTTGGATTCATTCTCTGGCGTGTCCATGCGCAAGCAATTAGCGGTTTTGAAAACGCCACGCAAGAATTATTGCGTGACGGTTGCGCGCAAATTTAATAAACAGTCCGCATGACTTGGACGGAACTGTATAAACTTTTCGACGCGGAATGTAAGCGCGCCCATGACACAATCGGTTCAGCGATTAAAGAGGGTAAAAAATTTCGCACCTATGGAACGGAAGGAATGACTAAAGAGGACTTCGCTGCGGTGGCGTTGACCTGTAAATACTTTGCAGAGAATCGAAGCTGGCCAATCGTGAAGTGGGAAGTTAAGTGGGAATGTTTCCGACGAATTCAAGCAGCGCGGGATTTCTGCAAGTTCGTATGCTGCCCGTCTCGGCCAAACGTGAAATTTGCAGAGTCAGTAGCAAAAGAAAGTCGCAACTTGTATTCCGACTCTGAATTGATCGAATGGATTTTGGTTGATTATTATTTGCACGCTGGAATGTGGGCGGATTTATATCAAGGTTCAAGAGAATGACTGAATACAAATGATTCAGCGGCGCGGCTTGGCTGGTTTGAGTCCAAGCCACGGCTCTGCGGCCAGTTCAATGAGAAAATTTTCAATGCGGGCGAACGCCAATTCCGGTCGTTTAGCTTTTATTGCCGCTCGCATGATCTGTCCACACCGCAAGACGATTACTCTAAAATGATTTTGTTGAATTTTTTGCTCCATTTTTTCATCCGCATCCGGCTTGACAGTCGTTTTGCGATTCTGGATTGCATCGGCCATTTCCTTTTTCCACGGCTTTACAGCGGCCAAAGAGTCGCGCATTTCCCTTGAAAATGGTTTTGCTTTCTTTGCGTGTTCCAATTCTTGCTCTAACAGACCTTTCTTTTTGAGAACCGTGCGAAGTGCTGGGGAAAATGGGTTCTGTTTTCCTGCCATTTGCGCTGAATCTATCTGGCTTTCTGTCATTCCCAACCGCGCCGCGATTGGCAAACTTTTACCCTTCCCCACCAGCCATTGCCAATCAACGCCAGTTGCAATAGCAAGAGCGACCGCCGGGCGTTTCGACATGGGCTTTTTGCCTTGTTCCAGCTTTTTGATATAGGGCAGGGAAAGCTCGGCTCTTTGGGCTAATTGCCGTTGCGTGATTCCGATTTCATGCCGGAGAATTGCCAGCCGATTTGAAAGATTTTTCTTCATGCCAGCAAGGATACCATAGTATCCCATAAAATGCAAAGGGGATACTTTTAGCTATTGAACGGGGATACTAAAAGAGCGATAGCTTCATCAGAATAAATTCAAGTTTATGAAAAACGAAATTGCAGAAACCACCAACGGGGCGCAACCGCAACCGTTATTGCTGGACATTTACGCCGCCGCGCAGCGTCTTTCCGTCGCGCCGGTGACAATTAGAAAGTTAGTTCGCGCGCAACGGCTCGCCCGCGTGCCGGGCATCAGGAAACTTTTAATCCCTGAAACGTCTTGCCGGCAGTTCGCCGCGACCGCCGAATAATTTTGGTCAACCAGAACCAATCAACACGAAAAAAATGAAAACATTGAGATCACAAATCACTGGCACCGATTTTAGCGGCATGGAATTTACCGACGCGCGCGGGCGGCAAATCAGACTCGATGGCGCGAATCGTTTCCATCGAGCCATCGGTCAGGCTGCGGAAGCGGCGGAAGTCCGCGAACATTTTCCACATCTGGCCGCGATGTTGCGATGCCCGGAGTGGATTATCCCAATCAACCAATAAAATTATGAACCACTCCGAAAACGCTGGACAAGCTCCGGCAACACACGACAACCCCGCACCGTGGAAACCCGTCATTGAAGTTCCATCCGAGCGGGAAGAAATCAAAATGCCGACTGAAATGACCAGCAACCAATCAGGCGGCTATCCCGGCGGCTGTCCCGGCAATCACCAAAATCAATAACTCCATGAATCCCTCAACATCATTCCGAAATTTCGTTCCAACAATTTTTGCTCCGCGCGAAATTAAACGCCAGCGCGAGCTTGACCGCATTGCCAAGCAACAGGAACAAGACGAAAACGACCGGGGGATTTTGCTGCGTGCTGGCGCTCTTACGGATTCATTTGAAGCTGCCAAATCCCGCTGGAGCGCCCAATGCGCGAACTTTGACGCATGGCTAAAATCCCCAACCTTGGATCAGTTTGCCGACGGTTGGCTGCGCGGCGATGCGCTATTGAACATCGGCACGGCTTTATGCGCCCGCGCCGCGCTCGAAGTGCAAGCCGAAGATTTCAAAAAAGCACTTTGGCGTTTGATTGTTGCCCCGGCGGAACAATCTAAAGCCAATTTCGAGAAGGCTAACAAGAAAATTCTCGACAAGTATCCACCGCTAAAGCGCGCAGTCGAGCCGGTGTTTGTCCCCGCGCCGCCTGCCAAAGAATTTGACGACTGGCCATCGCCGCAACCGCCGTCCGCTGGTGTCAGGCTGATGTTACATCTAAAACCCGGCGAGTTAGTTAAGCCTGTTACGACCGTGCCATTTGACGCACCTACGGACGGACGGATGATTAACGACGTGGATTGATCTTTATGTCCAACCCGCGCCGCCGTTTCAAAAAAATTCTTCCGCCGATTGCGTCCGCGCCGCGCCCGCCAGTTGCGGGCGTGCAGGTGAAAATGCGGGGCGAACGGCGGCACGTTTTGACCGCGAAACCGTCCGGCAAAATTGTCTGGCATCCTTTTAACAGCCTCGAAAACGCCCGGACTAAAGCTGCAATTCAAAAGGCCGTTCAAACTGCCGGAGCTTGGAAATGAATACACTCCCGCGCTTTATTGATGAAATGCTCGCCGCGCCGCCGCGTGCCGGTGAAGGTGTCCACAATTTTCTTTACCGTGTCGCCCGGCAGCTTCACGCCCATTTGCCCGCCGTCGAAATCATCACCTTGCTGGAAAGCCGGGTGCAAGGTTGCGGGCGTGCAGTCAGCCGGAAGGAAATCACAGACGCCGTGCAAAACTCTATGGCTACGGCATGGCAGCGGAACGGCAACGCCGCGCCGGTTCAACCTGTCTCGAAATGGCCAAAGGTGAATCAGGAGCAACGCGCGGCAATCATCCGCGACGGCGGCGCCTTGTGTGACCTGTGGGAAGCCAGCCGGATGCGGCTCGAAGATAGCGAGCAACACACGGAAGAAATCGTTGACCGACTCTTTCCCGGCAATCCGCTTCTGTGCTGCGGCCAGTCCAGCGATGTTTTCGACACGAAACCGCGCGAGGATTGGCGCGGCGAATTGTCCGCACTGCAATTGATCGTGCCGTCGCCCATGTCTGCGCTCACCGGGCGGAAGAAAAACCCAAAGCCCGACGAAAACCCGTTTAGCGCGCACACGCTCGACAACACCGGAGCGCGCCGGTTTTTGATTTGCGAATTCGACACCGGCACGCCGGATGAACACGCGGCGTTGCTTTTGCATCTTGGCACGGTTGCTCCGCTGGTTTGTGCGGTTCATTCCGGCGGGAAAAGTTTGCACGGCTGGTTTTACGTTGAAAAATCCGCGCCGGATAAAATCGAAAAGTTTTTCCGTTACGCGGTTTCGCTTGGCGCAGACCGGGCGACGTGGACGCGCTCGCAATTCGTGCGGATGCCCGACGGCACGCGGGACAATGGCAACCCGCAGACGGTCTTTTTTCTTAACTTCAAACCTTTGGGGACACCATGAGCGCACTACTCGAATCCGCCGAAATTGACACCGTGCCGGAATTTCCCGGCGCTGACGCCAGCGAAACCAAACAGCGGATTTTAACTCTGCGCTCGCCGGATGAATTGCTCGCCATGCAGTTTGATGATTCTGACGTGATACTTGGCGACCGGCTGTTAGCCAAAGGCCAGCCGCTTGTTATCGCCGCACAAGGCGGGACTGGCAAAAGCCGTCTGGCGCTGCAAATCGTCGCGTCCATCGTAACCGGGCGGAAGTGTCTCGCCTTTGACACCGGCGGCAGTGAAATGCGCTGGCTCATTCTACAAACTGAAAACAGCAATCGCCGGTTGCAACAAGACCTTGCCCGAATCAAAACTTGGCTGGGCGACGATTGGCCGCGCTTCGCGGAGCAGGTTGTCTTTCACACGCTCGAAAATGATGATGATGGATTTGTCTCGCTCGACGCGCCCGACAACCAACTGGCGATTCAACGAGCTATCGAAACCGCGACACCCGGTGGAATCCTGGTTGACCCGTTGAATGATTTTGCGGCTGGCGACTTGAACAAGGACGCCGACATGAAGGCAACGCTGCAAACGCTTTCCCGTCTGTGCCGCCGTGGAAATCCGCAACGCGCCATCATCGTTTTGCATCACAGTCTCACCGGCAAGGCCGGGGCAGTCCGCGCCACTGGTTACGACCGCGCCAGTTTCGCCCGCAATTCAAAGACGCTCCATGCCTGGACTCGCGGACAAATCAATCTCGCGCCGGTGGACGCGGACAACAACGACCGCTTGATCGTCGCGTGCGGGAAATGTTCCAACGGGAAAGAGTTTCCAGCCTTTGGCGTGCGGCTGAATTTCGAAATGATTTATGAGTGTGACCCGACGATTGACGTTTCGGCGTGGCAATCGGAAATGAACGGCAAGACCGAATCGGCGGACTTGTCACCGGACATGGTTGCGGGAATCGTCGCGGAGCTAGGCAAGGCCAGCGGAGCGCCAAAGAAGCCTGCCATCGTCAAAGCCCTTCGCGCCGAAACCGGCTGTGTGACCGGCAGCGCATACAGGGCAATTGAACGCGCCGAAAATGCCAAGAAAATCCACTACACCAAAGCAACCAAAACGTATGTCACGAAATGAGATTCGACCTATACAACTTCGCCGCTAAAAACCCGAATCGTTACCCCGCATTCTGGACAAGCCCAAACATCCCCCGGAAGGGGTTGAAGGATGCGCTTCTTATTATCATTGTAACAGCGGGCACAAAGCCAGTGATTCGGCTCGCCGGCGTCTTGGCCGGGTTTGAGCGCATATACAAAAGGACTTCCGAATCCCCACAAAGAGGAACCAACTTGTTTAAGTTGGTAACGCGCCCTTTCCTTATTCCAATTTTCCTGTTCAATGAGCTTCTTTTCCAAGTCGTCGCGCGTGCGCAAAACATTCTGATAGTCAGACTGAATCACATTCATTTCGGCTTGAAGGTCGAGGACGATGCTTCCAAGTTGTATCGCAACCTCGTTGACTTTGACTTCTTGGCGTGTGTCCGCAAGTCGCTTCGCTGTGCCGGTTATCGTTTTAAGAAGTCCAAAAACTGTGGAAAATTCGGTTGCCATAATGCTGAAATTAACCCGCAAATCCCGCGACAGGTCAATCAATGAAACTAAATTTCTCCCATTTTTCACCGGAGAATTTCACCGAGAAGGGAAAGGGAATTTCTCCTTTCTCCCGCCCCTATAAGGGGCGGAGAAAGAGAAAATTCCCGGCGTGGAAAACCCTGACAGATTTATGAACACTGAAAAAACGGATGCAGACCAGACGGGGGACACCGGGGACAAGGGCAACACTTCCGCGCGCACCCGACCGCCCAGCCGCCGGATTGACGCCGCGACCATTGCCGAAATTGCGCAACTGTGCGCGAAGCAATTGACGGAAAGCGAAGCCTGCCGGTTGCTTGGCATCAATCCGAAACAGTGGTTTCGCTGGAAATCGCGGCACAAGCGCGCCGAAAAATTCGCGGCGTTGCTGGAAGAATTTCGCGCCGGGCGGATTCAGGATTTGATTGGCCGCGTGGAAAAATCGGCGGACGGCGTTGGCATGAAGCAACCGGACTGGCGAGCGGCGGCTTATTTGCTTTCCGTGGCGGACGCGAAACGGTTTGCCACGTCCGGCGGCGTGTCGGTTGAAGTGACAGCCAACGTGTCACCCATTGTCGCCCAGCTTGGCGGTGAAGATAATTTGAAGAAGCTGGTTTCCCATTATGCGGACGCGGCGTTGAAACAGCTTGCAGGCGGGCAGCCAAAACAGCTTGCATCCGGCGCGGTGGAAAATGAAACGGAGCGCGTAGAGCCGGGCGCATAAAATCCGCGTTTTCGCGTATGCCCGTTGAAATCGCCTGAAATTTCTCGCCACGTTGCCCGCCGGCGAGCGTTTCCGTCGCCTGTCTTGTCCTGACATGGGGGTAAAAAAGCCCGCGCTGCCATCGGCGCGGGCGTGAGTGCGGACAGGATTTTAATTCGTTGCGCCCGCTGTTTCCGCCAATTGCTTTGGCTGGTTTGGCTCGACAATTTCCGGCAGCAAAACCGCCGTGCCGAATGTCACCATTTTTGCGGACTGTTGCGAGTGTGACCGGCGCAAGTGACCATAAACTTTCATGGCGAGCGCGCCGCCGTCAACGTGTCCAAGCCAGCGCGACACCGTAGGAATGTCCACGCCCGCCTCAATGCAGCGCGTGGCGAACAAATGCCGCAAATCGTGATGCGTGATGCGTGCCGCGCCGACTTTTTTACAGGCGTTTGTCAGCGATTTTTCGCACTCGCCTAGCAAACAAACGCGGTCGTTTGGCTTTGGGGTTTGTTGCCGGTGCATCCGTTCAAGCAATTCACGCATGGCCGGAATGACAGGCACAAAGCGGAGATCGTGCGCGCTGGTGGTTTTGCTCCGCTTGGCGTTGTGAACGCGGATTTCGCTCCGTTCAAAATCCACGTCCTGCCAAAGCACTCGCTGGGCTTCGCTGATACGGCAACCGCTAAAAGCCAGAAAACGAATCAAGTCCGCGCAATCTTTGGACTGCCGCGCGCCCGCCGTTTCAATCCGCTTAACTATGGCGTCGAATTGCTCCGGTTCTGGCAGAGTCATTTCCTTTGGCTTTGCGCCCAGCCGTTTCAAGTTCATGGCGGGGTTTTTATCGTGACCAAGCCCGCCGCGCTTCAAAATGTTTCGCAACGCCGCGAGCGTGTTATTGAAATTCGTGGCCTCGAATTTTTCAGAGAACCGCTTGCCCCAAACCTTGCATTGCGCCTCTGAAATCTTGGTCAGTTTCAAGTTGTCCACGCCCGGCCATGATTTGAGCAGGGCGTCCACGCGGTAATGCCAATAGCGTTTCGTTTCAGGCGCAAGCGCGTGGTCGTTGTCAATGTCGGCAAGGTAGAGCAGGCGCGCTTCCGCGAACGTGCCACATTCAGCCGGCGGCTCGCGTAGCTCGTTTATCTTGGCGCGCAGGCGGTCTTTGGCCGTTGTGAAAACGTCCGTGTCTAGGCTGGCGCGTCTTACAGTGCCGTTGCGACCATTCTTGACCTTAACGCGGGCGAAGTAGATGCCACTGGGAACGTATTGCATCAAACCCGCGTGCTTCTTAAAAGTTCGCCACTTGCCGTCTTTCGACATTGACGATTCTGTTTTTGTTGGTAGTTTCCGGCTGCTAATTGCAACCGCCATTTCGGTATTGTTTGAGTTTGTCATAAGCACCAAAAGCTTACAGTATCAAATGGCGGTATGCAATGCCAAAGTTAGGAAATCATAAAACACATAATAGTAAATGTTTTCAATGTGTTTGCCTCGGTAGCTCAATGGTAGAGCAGTTGACTCTTAATCAATTGGTTTGCGGTTCAAGTCCGCACCGGGGCACCACTTAATTCATCAGTCCGCCGCCCACGCCCAAATCACGCCGGGAAAATTTATTCCGGCATCTTCATCAACTGCTCGCTGGTCATCGGCGGCGAATGTGCGCCGAGCGAGGCGCGGATGGTTTTGACATCGTCGGCGGTGACTTCGCCGGCCTTGTTGCCCCAGGCACTGCGGATGTAGGTCAGCACGGCGGCGAGCTCCGCATCGGAAAGCGCCGCGCCAATGGGAACCATGCCGCTGGCAAAAGTCATCGGCTGGCCTTTTACTTTGATCGGCCCGTTCAAGCCGGCCAGCGGAATCTCGGTCAGCCGGTGAATTCCGCCGGCATTGACCCATTCTGAACCGGCCAGCGGCGGAGCCGTCGCGGGTTTGCCCTGGCCGTCAGGGCCGTGACAAATGCCGCAGTATGTTTCATAAACTTTTTTGCCCTGGGCCAGCGTCGCTGCCGCGCCGGACCTTGGCTGGTAGGCGTCCAACTGTTCCGCCGAGGCGTAGGGCGTGTAAATTTTCGGATCAAACCAGCCGCTGTGGTTGTCAAAATACACAAAGCCAAGGAACAGCAGCACGAGCGTCGCCACGATGATCCACATTGGCACGGCCGAACGAGTCGAAGCCGGTTCGGGGTTGGACGGGGCGGAACTGGATTGATTTTCTTCGCTCATGGTTTCGTGATGGCGGGCGTGAACGGCGCTTCGTAAACCGGCTGGTCGGCGCGCAGGCTCAAAAGATACGCGACCAGTTCCCTGGCTTCCGGCTTCGGCACGACTTCGTAGCCGGCAGGCGGCGCAAACTCCTTTGGCAAATTCAAAGCGTCGGGCGACGGCGTCGCTCCGGCCTGACGCACTTCAAAAAGGAACTTGAACGACGGCATCGCAGAATTTTTCACAACGGCTCCGGGCGCGTAAAGATGAAGCAACTGCGCGCTGGCGACCGGATCGCGAACGCCGATGTTGGCCAGGTCCGGCCCAACACGCAGGCCGCCGAGTTGAACCGGGTAGTCGTAAAGATAATCCGCCGCCACGCTGCGGCGGACGCCCCAGCCGCGCGCGATGTCCGGGCCGGTCGCCACAATCAGTGTCTCAGATTTTAATCCGGCGGCTTTGAGCCGGTCCGCCATCGTGCCGGCCGCCTCCAGGTCATCCGTCGTCAGAAATGTTTTCGGCAAATCGCCGTTCCAGTCCTTTACGAAGGCGGCGAGATTGTTGGTGACCTTCTCCAGTTCCGGCAGGATGAAAAGCGACTGCACGAACGCCTTGAATTCCGCCGGGTTGGATTTGCCCAGACCGGTCAATGAAACTTCCGCCTGCACGCCGGCCTGCCGGACTTGCTCCGTGTGGCAGGCGGCGCAGCCGTTCGCGCGATAAATTTGCAAACCCAGCGTCGCCTCGCCGGTGCGCTGCTGCGGCCAGGTGTCGGAGGAATTAAGCACCGGATCGAGTTTGGCCGTGCCAAGCTGGATCGCCGGCGCAACCACAAGACCAAGCCACGAACTGCCGAGCGCGACGAGCACCGCAAAGAAAATCGCGAAGCCGTTTTTCATGACTTCACCTCCGAGGTTTCGAGCGGCGATTTGATATAGGCAATCACCGTTTTGGCGAGCGCCAGCTTCCACTGGACGGTCATGATGGAAATGTTCACAAACAACAGCACGCTGCCAACCAGCAGCAGCAGCAGGCCGGTCGTGCTGATCATCAGCCAGATTTTTGCGGCTGCGGGGTCATACGCCGCCCTGCCCTGCACCACACCGGCCACCGCCAGCGGAATCACAAACAGGGCCACACCGAAAATCGAAAGATAGAACTGCGCCGCGACAAATTTTTTGAACGGCAGTTCCTTCGCCATCACGCGCGGCAGGATTTCATTCATCGCGCCCAGAAGAATCATCGCGACGAAACCGAGGATTTGCAGTTGCACCTGCGCCGCGCCAAACCAGGTGAAGTCCAGCACCCGGCTGTATTGCGGACAAGCCGAGGCCATGAGCATCAGCCCGGAAACGATGAACGCCAGCGTGCCAAATTTGATGTAGCAGAACGTTCCGCCTCCGCCGGGAACGCCCGCGCCGCGCAGGGTTTTCCAAACGATGGCGGCGACGGCGATCAGCGGAACGATCAACAGCAAGGATGCAATCGCGCTTGCGGCCGGCAGCCAGGCGGGCACCGGCGCGCTTTGCGGAATGCCGCACCAGGTTCCAAACAGAATCAAAGTCCAGAACGCGAACAGCGCATAGTAGCGGCTTTGCAGCGGACGACCGGCCAGCTTCGGCAGGAAATAAAACGCCACGCCGAGGCCGACGAGCGCGAACCAGACAAAAATTAAATTGTTTGAGAACCACCAGCCAATGACGGCCTGCGTCGCGCCGCGAACCGGATGAGTTGTGACGAGAAGAAAATTCGCCGTCGAGTAAATCCACGGAAACCAAAGCAGCGCCGCCAGCAGAAACCAATGCGACGGATACAGCTCGCGTTCCTTGCGCTGGCCAAACGTGGCCACGGCGGAAATGGCGACCAGCACGAACGACACGCCGAGCAACATGGCGCTGGCGCGCGGAAATTCCAGCCAGGTAAAACCGGAACTGCCGCCAAACAAAATCGCGCCCAAGCCGATGACCACGCCGAGATGCCAGAGGTTCGCTGCGGCGAACGGGACAAGCGGCAGAACCAGTTCGGCCTGGCTCAAGCGCGCAAAAATCCAGAGGATCACGCCCAGCGCGGCGGGGATGGCGAAACCATAGACGAGCAGATCATTGGCGGCAGGAGCGAGGTGGCCGTATGTCAAATACGAACAGCCGGCAAACATTTCCGGCTGATGAAATGTGATCGACGCGAGCAGCGCCAGTGTCAGACCGACGACCAGCCACAGCGCCGCGCCGCCAAACAGCGCGAGCAGCGGCACGCGGCACGAAGCGTCAATCTTTGCGTTGCAATCGGGATTGGTTTCAGCCGGGTTCATTCAAAAGCGTTTGGTTTGGGGGCCACGACCGGCGCGGGCGCGGCGGCTTTTTCGGCACGGGCGTTCAAATCGGCACGGGCGGCGGCGGGATTCTGCCAGGCCTGCGCGGCGAGCTTCATCGCGTCGTCAATCGGCAGACGCACGAAACCGCGCGCCTGATCGGCCCAGCCCAAAGTGTCCAGAGATTTTTCCTCGGCCGCGCGGATTTCCGCCAGGTCCTTGCTGCGCTCGGTGGAGCGGTCGGCATCCACCGCCGGAACATACACGGAAGACTTCACGACAACAGCCAGGGCGACGAACAAAATGATCGCAAGAACAAAGCCCACGGCGGCGCCGGAAGCGCGGTTGGTGGTTTCAAGATTCATCGGCCACCTCCGGCGGTTTGCGCGTCAACGAGATCGCTGACGGCGTTTTGACTCACGCCCATCGCTTCAAGCAGACGCGGGTCGCGCTGCGGATACGGCGGATGCGCGTTGAACTTTTTCAGGAAAATCTTAGCCAGAAATCCGCCCACGAGCATCAGGCAGCCGAGCGGCATCCAGAGCAGGTGTTTCGGAAAGCCGTAGGCAAAATACGCGGGAAATATGTTGAACGCCAGATCGAGCGCGTGCATCAGCCAGACCCATAGGCAGACAGGAATGATGACCCTGAAATTTGTCTTCACCTTCTCCGGCAGCAAAACAAAGAACGGAATGAAAAAATGGCCGAAAATCAAAATCAGGCTCAAGCCCCACCAGTTGCCGCGTTCGCGGACGAGATACCAGAAAGTTTCCTCCGGCATGTTCGCGTTCCAGACGACGAAGTATTGCGCAAACTCCGTGTAGGCGGAAAACAGCGTGAAGCCGAGCAGCAGCACGCCGAGGTAATAAAAATAGTTTCGCTTCAACACCGGCGAGAGAATCCGCTGCCGCAAAAGAATCGTCGCAATGACATAGACCGTTGCCAGCCCGATCCACGCGCAGTCGGAAAAGAAATAAACGCCGTAGATGCAGGAAAACCACTGGTAGGACGTGGCGTTCATCCACAGCACGCCGGAAAATGTCAGCGTCAGCGCGAAGGCGACGATGCCCCAGCCGGAATAAAAACGCATCTTGCGCGTGCATTCCGCCGCGCCGGTTTCATCTTGTTTGAGCGACCAGCGGCACAACTGCGACGTGAGCAGCCACCAGATGCCAAAGAAAATCGCCGACGTGATCCAAAAACCGGCGGTAGTGAACACGGGCAGCTTGGCCGCGACCAGATTGTTCGTGGCCGGATTTAACGTCATCCACTTGTAAATTTTCGGACCGAGCAGACCCACCGGCAGAAACACAATCACCAGCCACGGAAACAGGAGCGACGCGAGATGTTCACAGAATCGGCGGATGCCGACCGACCAACCGGCGTCAGTCAGATGATGCACCAGCACGAGGAACAACGCACCGAGCGCGATACTGTAGTAAAACATGAACGCCAGCAGCCACGACAAACCAAAGACCGTTCCGCCGTCCGCTTTGTTGAGGAAACTGACGAACAAGCCAATAACGCAGAGAAGTCCGCCGAACACCATCAACACGGACGGCAACCCGCGCCAGCCGGACAAGTTCAGCGGCGGCGGCAGATTTGTTTTATCGTGGCTGCTCATATTATTTCAGCGTGGCGGCCTGGTCAGCCGTCAAATCGTTTGTCGTTCCCAGCCAGCTCAACTGCAACGCGCGCAAGTAAGCGACCACCGCCCAGCGGTCTTCCACCGGCATCAACGGCCCGTAAGCGCCCATCGTGTTTTTTCCGTGGGTGATCGTGTTGAAAATTTCGCCGTCGGCCATTTCGACGATGCGCTTGTCGTGCAAATTCGCCACCGCCAGCATGACGCCGATTTTTTTGGTGATGCCGTTGCCATCGCCGAGCCGTCCGTGGCAGGGCGAACAATAAATGTCAAAGCGTTCGCGTCCGCGTTGAAGCAGGGCCGCATTCATAATGAGCGGATTCGTCTCCACAAAATTCGTCGTGCCAGTGACGCGCCCGGTGTTGACCGGCGAATCTTCAAAGTCATAAACGTCGCCGCCGATTGCGTGAATCAGTTCGCCCTGTTCCATCGTGCCGCGCGAAACTGTATTTGTCGGCGGCAACTGCGAGCTGACGCCATTCGCAAAAAAACTGTCCGGTTCCATCGGACGAAGTTTGGGCTGCTTGTCCATGCCTGGAAAAAATGTGTCTGAATACAATTCCACCGGCGGCTTGTGCGAGATTTTTCCCTGCAAACCAAGCGTGCCAAAAATCACCACGCCAATGGCCGCACCAATCAAAAAGCTGGAGAGGATCAAACGCATCAGTCCTTGTCCTCCACAATGTCTATATGCGTGCCGCCGACGGTTTCGAGCAGTTTGCGGGTTTCCGTGGCGCAAAATTTTTCGTCCTGCGCGCCGATGAGCAGGATGAACTTGTCACGCGAGACGAGTTCAAAACGTTTCTTGTCGAACAACGGATGATGCAGGCGCGGAAGCTGGTTGAGGCCGAGCATTCCGACCAGCGAGCCGACCGCCGCGCCCATGATGAGCATGATGTAGGACGGCACAAAGGTCATCGGCACGCTGAACATCGGCTTGCCGCCGACAATGAGCGGATAATCAAACGCATTGCTGAACCAGATGAGTCCGACAACGGAGAGAAATGCTCCCGCGCCCATCGCCAGCGAAACCCAGCCGACGAGCGAGTTGCCGAGCTTCATCACTTTGTCCATGCCATGAATCGGAAACGGCGTGAACGCATCCCAGCGACGATAGCCGGCGTCACGAACTTTTTCCGCCGCGTGCA
Source organism: Verrucomicrobiia bacterium (assembly GCA_036511615.1). Lineage (GTDB taxonomy): Bacteria > Verrucomicrobiota > Verrucomicrobiia > Limisphaerales > UBA11358 > UBA11358. Next base: position 15,051 of record DATCBW010000287.1, read on the forward strand.
GAATTGCCGCCGGCGAATCGAATTCCGCCATCAGGCCGTAAATTTTTTCACTCATGGCCGGCCTCCTTCTTTGCGCCGCCGAGCGGATGATGCGGATCGGCTTCGGGCATCGCGCCCTTGACTTCGGAGATGGCGATCATCGGCAGGAATTTCACGAACAGAAGATAGAGCATGAAAAACGCGCCGAGCGTGCCGACATAAAGCCCGATGTCCCAGCGCGTCGGCAGATACTTGCCCCAGTTCGCCGGCAGAAAATCCTGATACAACGAGCCGACGACGATGACGAAGCGTTCGGTCCACATGCCGATGTTGATCAACACGCCGATGATGAACAGCCAGAGCAAATTTGACCGGACTTTTTTGAACCAGAGCAGTTGCGTCACGCCGACATTCACGCCAATCAAAATCCAGCCCATGATCATGTAGGTGTGGCCGAACAGCCGGTGACCGAACACCCAGCGTTCATACGGGTCGCCGCTATACCACGCGATGAAAAATTCCATCAGGTAGATGTAGGCGATCATGTTGCCGCTGACCAAGGCCAGCTTCGCCACCGTGGCAATGTGGCTTTTCGTGATGATATTTTCCAGCCCGCATAACGTGCGCAGCGGAATCAGCAGCACCAGCATCATGCCGAAACCGCAGAACACCGCGCCGATGACGAAGTAGAGCGGGAATATCGTCGCGTGCCAGCCCGCGATCTGCGCGGTGCAAAAGTCGAGGCCGACGATGGAACTCACGGTGAACACGAGCAGCGTGCAGAGGCCGCAGAGAACAACGTAGGCTTTTTCGTAGTTATGCCATTGCCGCGCCGAACCGGTCCAGCCCATCGCGAGAAAACTGAAAATGGTTTTACGGATGCGCGTCGTCGAACGGTCGCGCAGCACGGCGAAATCGGGAATCATGCCCATGAACCAAAACAACATCGAGACTACGAGATAGGTGTTCACCGCGAACACGTCCCACATCAGCGGCGAACGGAATTGCGGCCACAAACCGTTTGAGTTCGGCACCGGAAACATAAACCAGTCGAACCACGCGCGACCGACGTGGATCGCCGGATAAAGTCCCGCCATCATCACCGAGAAAACCGTCATCGCTTCGGCCATGCGGCCAATCGTCGTGCGCCAGTGTTGCTTCGTCAAAAACAGCAGCGCGGAAATCAACGTGCCCGCGTGCGCGACGCCGACCCACCAGATGAAATTCACGATGTCCAAACCCCACATCACCGGATGATTGTTGCCCCAGACGCCGACGCCGGTGAACACTTGATAAAACAGGCAGATCGGAAACACCACCGTCGCGCAAAACGCGGCAGGCAGGAAGAAAATCCACCACCACAGCGGCGTCTTCGCCTCGGCGAACGCGGACAATTTATCCGTCAGCCAGCCGAGGCCCTTGTTGCCTTCAACGACCGGCGACCGGCGCAGTTCCGCCGGCGGCGCGAGCCGTTTCAAGTCTTCGATGTTCGCTAAATCAGGCATTCGTCATTTCAGTTTTAACGCAAAGGCGCGAAGGCGCGAAGACCCAAATAGAATTCTTATTAACACCTCGCTTCAGCGAGGTGAACACATGGCGCAAGAAATTGGAAACCGTTAAAACGGTTTCAGCCGCCGCCGAGTCCGACCACACCTGGCTGAAGCCAGGTGTTAATGAAATCAGGTTGTTTTTCTTGCGTCTTTGCATCTTCGCGTCTTTGTGTTAAATTTTTTGCCTCGTCAAGCTGCGATTGTCGTATTCTTCCGTGCTGAACGGATCATGATAATCCGGCATCGCGGGATTCGGATTGCGGATGCGCGCCAGATACGTCGTGCGCGGCTTCGTGAGCAATTCACCGAGAACGGAATAATTTTGCGGCAGCAATTTCAATTTCGAGACCGAACTGTTCGGATCACTCACATCGCCGAAAACAATCGCGCCCGCCGGACACGCCTGCTGGCACGCCGTTTTCGGCACAGTGCCCGCCGCTTCGGAAAGACGCACATTGTCGCTCGCGCCGGCTTTCACCTTTTGAGAAATTTTCGCGTGTTCGATGCGCTGCGTGCAGTAAGTGCATTTTTCCATCACGCCGCGCATCCGCACCGTCACGTCGGGATTCTTCGAGAGCTTGATCAAATCCCATTCGTCTTCCGTGCGCATCCCGCTGTTCGGGTCGTTCCACCAACGCTTCAAATCCCATTCGCCAGCCGTCTTGTGCGTGAGCGTCGTCGAATACATCGGCCCTTTAAGTTCGGCCAGCGGGCGCTTGTTGTAGTCAAGAAAATTAAAACGACGAACCTTGTAAGGACAATTGTTCGAGCAATAACGCGTGCCGATGCAACGGTTATACGCCATCACGTTCAAGCCTTCGTTGTCGTGAACCGTCGCGTTGACGGGACAGACGCTTTCGCACGGCGCGGCCTCGCACATCTGGCACATCATCGGCTGGTTCACCGTCTGCACGTCGTCAATCCATTCCGCAAACTGCTGATTCGGGTCGGCCTGATTTTCATCGGCATTTGGATCAAAAATGCTCGGATTGTTTTTCTTCTTTGGATCGCTCGTGAAATAACGGTCAATGCGCATCCAGTGCATCTCGCGACCGCGCAACACCTGATCTTTGCCGACAATCGGAATGTTATTCTCGCTCTGGCACGCGACGACGCAAGTGCCGCAACCGACGCACGCGTTCAAGTCAACGGTCATGCCCCATTGATGCAACGCCGTCTTTTTCGCCTCGTCAAGCGGGTTTGGATAAAGCGACTGCACGACCGGCGGCTCGATGCCATGAAAATCTTCCTGCGCGAAATCCGGTTCCTTGAGAAATTCTGTGAGGTTCGCCTC
>DATCBW010000288.1:0-3154 GCA_036511615.1 Verrucomicrobiia bacterium
CAGGAACTGCTCACCGTCAAGTCCGACGACGTTCAGGGCCGCACGCGCATTTACGAGAGCATCGTCAAGGGCGACAACGCGCTTGAGGCGGGAATTCCCGAATCGTTCAACGTGCTCGTCAAGGAAATGCAGTCGCTCGGCCTCGATGTAAAGGTCGGATATTCAAATCCGCTGGAACATGGCCAGGGCGAAAACGCCAATGCCGCCGCTGTCGCCACACTGGCCGCAGCTTAACCGAAAAACTTTGCTGAAATAAAATCGTATGACCAGTTCCAAAGAAAACGCCCGCGAGTTGCTCGGCCTCGACAAGGTCAACCAGGTTGACTACGTCGGCATCACGCTCGCCTCGCCCGACGCCATCCGCTCTTGGAGCAAGGGCGAAGTCAAAAATCCTGAAACGATCAACTACCGCACGTTCAAGCCGGAAAAGGGCGGCCTTTTCTGCGAGCGCATTTTCGGCCCGGTCAAGGACTGGGAATGCTCTTGCGGCAAATATAAGCGCATCAAGCATCGCGGCATCGTCTGCGACCGCTGCGGTGTCGAAGTCACGCTGTCGCGCGTGCGCCGCGAACGCATGGGCCACATCGAACTCGCCGTGCCGACGTGCCACATCTGGTTCTTCAAGTGCATGCCCTCGCGCATCGGCTTGGCGCTGGACATGACCGCGCGTCATTTGGAACGCGTGATTTACTACGAGGATTATCTCGTGATTGATCCGGGCAGCACGCCGCTCAAGGCGCACCAGTTGCTGACGGAAGTTGAATTCCGCGAAGCGCGCGAGACTTATGGCGCGGAAGCGTTCGTCGCCAAGATGGGCGCGGAAGCCGTGCGCGAAGCCTTGTGCCGCGTGGATCTCGTCAAGCAGGCTGAAGAACTGGCCGTCGCGATGACGGAGACCAAGAGCAAGCAGATCCGTAAAAAATTGGCGAAGCGCATCAAGCTGTTGCAGGGTCTCGGTTCGTCGAAGAGCCGTCCCGAATGGATGATTCTCACGGTGCTGCCGGTGATTCCGCCGGACTTGCGCCCGCTCGTTCCGCTCGAAGGCGGACGTTTTGCGACTTCGGACTTGAACGATTTGTATCGCCGCGTCATCAACCGCAACAACCGTCTCCGCACGTTGCTGCAATTGAAAACGCCGGAAGTCATCATCCGCAACGAGAAACGTATGTTGCAGGAAGCCGTGGACGCCTTGTTCGACAACGGCCGTCACGGACGCCCGGTTACGGGCGCGGGCAACCGCTCGCTGAAATCTTTGAGCGACATGCTCAAGGGCAAGGGCGGCCGTTTCCGCCAGAACTTGCTCGGCAAACGCGTGGATTATTCAGGCCGCTCGGTCATCGTGATCGGACCGGAACTGAAATTGAACCAGTGCGGTCTGCCGAAAAAGATGGCGCTCGTTTTGTTCGAGCCGTTCATCATTCGCCGCTTGAAAGAACTCGGCTACGTTCACACCGTTCGCAGCGCGAAGAAAATGATCGAGCGCCAGACGAAAGAAGTTTGGGACGTTTTGGAAGAAGTGACAAAAGGTCATCCGGTGCTGCTCAACCGCGCGCCGACGTTGCACCGGCTTTCCGTTCAGGCGTTCGAGCCGCAACTCATCGAAGGCGAGGCGATCCGCATTCATCCGCTGGTCTGCACCGCTTACAACGCGGATTTTGACGGCGATCAAATGGCCGTTCACGTTCCGTTGTCCGTCGAGGCGCAGTTGGAGGCGCGTTTGCTGATGATGGCGACGAACAATATTTTCTCGCCATCGTCCGGCAAGCCGATCATCACGCCGACGCAGGACATTACCTTGGGCTGTTATTACGTCACCGCCGAGCCGCGCAAGGCCGCGCCGGCGGATTCACGCGAACTCCCGTTGTTCGGCTCGAAGGAAGAAGTTATTTACGCCTACAGCGACGACGGCGTGAAAACGCACGACCGCATCCGCATGGCGAATCCTGATTTTGGCAAGAAAACCGCTTTTGGCAACGCCGACAAAAAAGTCATTGAGACGACCGTGGGCCGCGTGTTGTTCAGCGAAATCTGGCCGACCGAACTCGGCTTCCACAACAAGCCGGTGAAGAAATCCGACCTCGGTGATCTTATCTGGAAGTGTTATAAATTTGCCGGTCACGACAAGACCGTGACGATGCTCGACAAGCTCAAGGAAATCGGTTTCCGCGAGGCGACCAAGTCCGGCGTGTCCATCGGCATTGACGACATGATTGTGCCGAAGGAACGCGACGAGCAGATCGAAAACGCGCACCGGCAGATTCGCGAAGTTGAGAAACAATATCGCAAGGGCGTCATCACGTCCGGCGAACGTTACAACAAGATCGTGGACGTGTGGACGCATTGCACGGATCAGATTTCCGGCGTGATGTTCAAGACTCTCGAACAAAACCAGGGCAAGAAGGAATACAACCCGGTTTATTTGATGGTGGATTCCGGCGCGCGCGGCAACAAGCAGCAGGTGCGTCAGCTTGCCGGTTTGCGCGGCCTCATGGCCAAGCCCAGCGGCGAAATCATCGAGAAACCCATTCTCGCGAACTTCCGCGAAGGCCTGTCGGTGCTGGAGTATTTCATTTCGACCCACGGCGCACGCAAAGGTCTGGCCGACACCGCGCTCAAGACCGCCGACTCCGGTTACATGACGCGCAAGCTCGTGGACGTGTCACAGGATGTGATCATTCAGGAAGACGATTGCGGCACGACGAACGGCATCTGGGTTTCCGCCGTGTTCGAGGGCGAAGACGAAGTGGTGAAACTGGCCGACCGTCTGGTGGGCCGTTTCGCGTGCGACGACATTGTCAACCCGACCAGCCCGAAGGAATTCCTCATCCGCGCCAACGAGGAAATTGACGAGGTCAAGGCGAAGGCGATTGACGGAGCCGGGCTTGAACGGCTGCGCATCCGCTCGGTCCTGACGTGCGAGAGCAAGCATGGCATCTGCCAGCATTGCTACGGACGCAATCTGGCGACCGGCGCGCTCGTCAAACTCGGCGAAGCCGTTGGCATTATCGCCGCTCAGTCCATCGGCGAACCCGGCACGCAGCTCACGATGCGCACGTTCCACACCGGCGGTGTCGCGGCGGGCGTGTTCAAGCAGCCGATCATCAAGCCGAAACACGACGGCTTGGTTCGTTACAACGAACTGCGCGTCGTCGAG
>DATCBW010000289.1:0-15534 GCA_036511615.1 Verrucomicrobiia bacterium
CCGCCACGACCTGCCATTGTTCGTTGGTCAGTTCCATCCATAACCATCTATAAATCAACCGCAAAAATTACAAGCCCTATTTATGAGATACGCTCTAGAGTTATTCGATATGTTGCCGCCTAACAAGTCGCCGGAGCCAACGTGGTTGGGCGCTTCCGTTTTGCGCTTGAGCGTTTGGATTTGCCACGTCACAGTTCCCACGTGGCTCAGCTTTTTTCGTTAGGCGGCTTCACACCGCATTTATATTTATGACCGATGAAATCTCGAAATTGAAGAAAGATAATGCGGAGCTTGAGCGGAAGCTGGCGGCTGCGGAAGCCAAGCTTGAGGATAAGATGAAGCATGGGCTTGAGCAGCAGGCTTGGGACATATTGGAGCATCTTGTTAAGACACCGAATCCCACAACTGTTAGACATATAGCTTCCCATTTTACCATCACCAAACGCATCGCACATTACCATGTGGATAGTCTCGGCAAGCGCGGCTTTATTTCTTTTCATTGTTGGGATTATTCAATGATGGAGATTGAGGGCCAGCGAGTGCCGATGTTCGTTGTCAATGATCATCGGACAGCTTTTTATGTCAGTCACACACCAGCCGCCTAACCAGTCGCCGGAGCCAACGTGGTTGGCCACCGCAGTTTTGCCGACAGGTCGCGGGTTGTTGTTTGGTTTAGTTCTCACGTGGCTCAGCTTTTTTCGTTAGGCGGCTCACACCACATGCAAGAGCGACCCAAATTTTGCGGTTTCAATATCACGCGGAGCATTCAGGATAGAGTGTTTCTCGGATTCATGGGTTTGCTTTTCATGTTTCCGACCGGTTATGTGCTTTACTCGCATCATACCGCAGTTTCATGGCGAGCGATGAGTCTCGGAGAGTTTCTGTTGGCCGTTTTTATTGATGAGGTTGTGCTCACGATTTTCCTGCTCGCGGCTTGTTGCTTTATCTGGGGCGTCGCCGCACCACGATGGATTGAGCATTATTTCACCAAGACCATTTCCAAGTTTCTCATGGCTCTTGCGTTGATTTCGTTGATTTTGCTTGGCATTGTGATTTATGTTTTTAGTGTAGGAGTATGACGCCGCCTAACAAGTCGCCGGAGCCAACCGCCGTTGGCGCTTGCAGTTCCGCTGTCGCGGTTCACGCCGCGAGTCGGCGGCGGCTCAGCTTTTTTCGTTAGGCCACTTTGTCACGCGGGTATTGTGGATCGGGAGCGCGGTATTTGCCGTCAGCGCGAGCCACACCATGTTCGTATGAGTATTGCATCATCTCGGTGTCGTCGTAAAACAGCCATGATTCCATGTCCTCGATTCTGACGAGACGTTGCACGTTTGGACTGCCATCAAGCCAGCCGAAAAGTTGGACAAGATACCAGCCTTGCAATGGATTGGCTATCACAGAGCCTTGCCATTCGATTTTTTCATCTACTCCTACACTGTGGAAGAAGTGGCCTAACAGCAGGATAGGCTGCAAATTCCATCGGCAAGATTTTTCACGCCGCCCGCACCGCCGCAATAAACGCCCGCACTTTCGCCGCGTCCTTTTTTCCGGGCGCGGATTCCACGCCGCTGGAAACATCCACGGCAAACGGACGGACGGTGCGCACGGCGTCCGTGACGTTTTCCGGCGTCAGTCCGCCGGCGAGAAAAATTGGTTTGCCGAACTTCTGCGCTTCAACCGCCAGGCTCCAGTTAAAGGTTTCGCCGGTGCCGCCGAGACCGTTCTTGGAATGGGCGTCGAGCAGAAACGCATACGTCTGAAAATTTTCCAACTGCTTGAGCGATTCCGCGTCGCGCACGCGAATGGCCTTCAGGCTCATCATGCCAAACTGCGTGCAAAATTCCGTGGTTTCGTCGCCGTGAAACTGCAGCAGGCTCAAGTTGCACTCGCCAATGGCGCGCGTGACCAGTTCCTCAACCGGATTCACAAACACGCCGACGCGCAGCACAAACGGCGGCAGCGCGCGGGAAATTTCCACGGCGGTCGCCAGCGTGATGTGGCGCGGGCTGCCGTCGTAAAACATCAGGCCGATCATGTCCGTGCCGGCTTCGGCTGCGGCCAGCCCGTCGGCAACACTGGTGAGGCCGCAAATTTTCACTTTGACGCTCATGCAACGGCGACAGCATTCCACGTTGGCCGTGAAAGCTCAACTGCGTTCCGCTCCGGCGTGATAACTCAAGGCTTTACTTGAACGCGATAAAACCGCGCTCCGCTGCTGGTGTTCGTGACGGTATAAGTCATGGTTGGCGCATTTGACGCCTGCAACCAGCCGGTGGCCGGCTGCCAGGCTTGAAGATTGTTGGAAACATTGACTTGATAAAGCCGGTTGGTGACGACCGTCCATTGCATCTGGACGAGGTTGCTTTGGGCAGTTTCACCGGTGAAATAAAAACGCGACGCGGGATTGGTCGGATCGGTGCCGGCGATGAATTCGGCGTAGTCGCTCATGCCGTCGCCGTCGGAATCGGTCCGTTGCGTGCGCGTGGCGGCGGCAGAGCCGAAGAATTCCATTTCCCACGCGTCGGAAATGCCGTTTTGGTTCGCGTCCAAGAACGAGTAGTTGCCGTTGAAATAGAGCGTGCCGTTAGCGGCGAGCGTATTGGTCTGCGCGAGCGGAGTTTGATAATAGGGCGCGTCGCTGAATTGCACGACGTATTGGCCAGCGGGAAGGTTGCTGATGGTGACGGACGGCGCGGTGCCGGATTGGACGGGAACCAAGCCGATGGGTGACAGCGAGAACAACGACCAAGTTCCCTGACCTAGATTTTTCGTGATGCTGATATTTCCCCCCGATGATTCGCCGGTGATGCTGATGTCGTCAATCGTCCAGCCGTTGACGGTGTTGCCGAACTCAACGCCCTCGTAATAGAACACGACCTGAATGGTCTGGCCGACCCACGGAGTCAAATCCACCGTCTCTTGATCCCAGAGGTCGAACGCCCCGGACAAATCCCCATTCGGTGCCATCTGCAGACTGCCGGGCGGCGTGCTGCTGTTGGTGCTGACATACACGACGCCGTCCTCGTAAATATCGCTGAAATCGCAGGCGTCATAAAAGGTCAGCGTCGCGGATTTGAGGCCGTTGAGGTCAATGACCGGACTATACAAATAACTGCTGGCGAGAAAAAAATTCTGGTCGCCATCGAGGTCGCTGCCCCAGGCGTTGGTGCCGGAATAGGCGCTGTTCACGAGGCCGTTGTTGGGCGTGCCGAGCGTCCAATTGATGTCAGAGCCATAGGTCGGATCGGGCACAACCGTCCAGCCGGGCGCACCGCTTTCCAGATTGTCGAACCACGGCGGCGCTGGTGCCTTGAGCGTTTGGAATGTGTAAAGGTTTCCGTGGTTGTCATCCACGGTTGTGTTGCCGGCCTGATCGCGGCTCACGACTTCGTAATAATAAATCCGGTTCGCCGAAAGTCCGCTGATGGTGACGGCGTGATTGGTTCCAAGCGTGCCAACATAAGCCGCGTGGTCGGGCAATTGGGACAGGCCGTATTGCACCGAGGCGTCGGTCGGTTTGGAAGTCAGCCAGGTAATTTTGGCGTTGGAATAATCCGTGGTCGCCGCCACTTGCGAAATGACCGGCGGAACGGTGTCAATCGTCGCCACTGCGGTCACGTTGCTCTTGTTGGAAAAATCAAAATAGCTTGCCGTGAGAGTGTCGCCATTCTGCACTTGCAATTGATTCGTCCCGGCGCTGCCCGCCACCAGCGTAATCGTTCCTCGGAACAATCCCGGATGCGTGGTTTCAAACAGCGTCACGGTCGTCTGGTTGACCCGCGAACTCGCCTGGAAACTGGCCGTGGTCTGGCCCGTGCCCGCGAGATCCGAATCGCCAACCTCCACCGTCACCACGTCGTTGGTGGTATAAACGGTGTTGTCGAGAAAAACGACGCCGACGCCGTTTGCACCCGGCGCGAGGAAGTTGATGATGTTCCGCAGCAATCCTACCGCGCTGTTCATGGCCGGGCCGCTCGTCGGAATCGTGTCGAACGGAAAGCCCATGAACACGACGCGGCCCGGACTGTCCACGCCGTTGTTTGGATAGCTCATGCCACACGGCTTGCCCGAAACCGATTCTAACGTGATGGCCGTGGCGTTGGCGGATGGCGTGAACGTGTCGGAAAAATCCGGCCCGAAAACGTCTCCGAAGCCGTCGTCGAAACTTGGATAACTGCTGTAATCCAACGTCTGGTTGATGCCGTTGGCAATTGAGGCCGGCGCTCCGAGAATTGCCGGCACGCCAAAATCTTCGTCGCCGGTCGGATCAGGCGCGGGCGGGTCGGGATTCTGGATGAACCCGGCCACTTGCAGCACATTCCGCCGGAACGGCACGTCGCCCAGTTGGGTGAGTATCTGCATCGAAGCCATGAAGAACGCGCCGCCGCCGTTCAAATAGGTTTGAATCATGTATTGCTGCTGCGCGTTCAGTGTGTTGTTGGTGGCCGTGGGATCGGGCAGGCCGTCTGCGTCCACACCGTAATTGATGATGTCATCCGTAGTCCGCCAGATGACGACCGGAAACGGCTGCAAGTCGGCAAGCTGCGGGCCGCCGCGCTCGTTCACTTTCCAAAATCCGTAACTGACGCCTGCCGCCGCCAGCACGTTGGTGTAACTGCCGTCGGGAATCACCGTCGCGCCGTTCGCTTCTTCGGCGGTCGTATCGTAATCGTCCACCAGCAACACGGTCGGCGTGGCGTGGCCGATTAAATTAAAAAATGCGCCGGAGTTGTTGTCCAAGTCAGTATTGCCGGCCGCGTCCGATGAACTGACCAGATAATAATACGTCGCGCCGGGAATGAGTTTGGTCAGCCTCACGACATGACTTGTGACAAGCGCGGCATTGGTGACGGCGAGGTTCAGATTTGCGGAGTTGGTTCCGTATTGAACAATGGAATTGGCCGGTTCGGTCGTCTGCCAAGTGATTGTAAGAACGCCAAGATCGGCGCTGGCTGTGACGCCGCTGATGGCGGGCGGCACCAAATCAGCCGTCGCCGTCGCAATCCGTTTTGTTCCGCTCGAATCAAAATAATCCGCTTCCAGACTGTCACCGTTGGCAATCTGGATTTGTCCCGCGCCCGCAGAGCCGATGACGGTAGCCACCGCGCCAGTGAACACGCCGTAATTTCCCGCTGAGTGCAGAACGACGGCCGTTCCCAAATGTTTGGTGAGGTTGGTTATCATCACGCTGACGGAATTGCTGGCGGCGCGTGCGGCGTCGAACACTTCTATTTGCATAACGCCGGGCGCGGTGTAACTGGCGCGATCCAGCAATATGAATCCCGTTCCCGGTCGCGCCAGGTCGCTAGACGACACCAGCGCGAAATCCTGGTCAATCGCGGCGGTGTCGAGACGCGCGTCCTGAACAACTTTGCTCGCGCGCACGCGAACGAGATAATCGCCCGGCGCGGGTTGCGAAAGATAAACGCCCTCCACGTTGTTTAGTTGATCTGCCGTCGGAGCGTTCGGCACCGATTCGCCCGCCCCAAATTGATTGCCGCGATACAAAGTTCCGTCCGGGCCGACGACCTCCAAATCCAGATCGTTCACCAGCGCCGGCAGCGCGCCCGGAAATCCCGGCACATCGGTGTAGGCAAGCGTAATTTTCAACGGCTGATCTGAACCGTGGACAAAAATGTGCTGCGCGAAAACCTGGCTGTTCGTGAGCAGCACGGTTTGATCGAGATACTGATAATAGCGCGGCGCGGTGCTGACGTTGGGAACGATGATGTTGGTGAGATTGATGCGGCCCCAGCCTTCATCGTTGTTTGGAACCGGGCCGGGACCGCCGTTGGCCTCGTCCAGTTCGTCCGCCGAATTGATCAGCGCCGCCTTGACCAGCGCAGGCGATGGCGTCGCGTTGGTGTGCGTGCTTTGATAAAACTGCACAAACACCGCCGCCGCGCCCGCCGCGTGCGGCCCGGACATGCTCGTGCCTCCCATATAGACGTAATAATTATCAATCGCCGTCCATGCAATCGCCGCTTCGTCCGGCGCGGCGGAAGACGCGGCGGAGGCAATCCAGCTTCCGGGCGCGACCAGATCCGGCTTGATGCGTCCGTCCGCGCACGGCCCGCGACTGGAAAAATCGCAAATCGTATCCGGGCCGTCGGCGTAAAGACCGTAGGTTTCCGCCAGCGTGCCGGGAACATTTTCCGACGCGCCGGTGGCAATCACATTTTTCGCACACGCCGGACTGTCAATCGTTTGTGTATTCGGCCCGGCGTTGCCGGCGGAAAATTCCAGAATGTAAGGCTGGTCGCCCGCCGTGTCCGCGTCCGCGTCGCGCACCAGTTCGTCAAACTGCGCGCAGTCCGTGTCATACTCGCCCTGCACGTCATTGCCCCAACTGTTGGCACCAATTATCGCGCCGTGACGGACGGCATCGTGCGTAAGCGTTTCGTCGCTCGGAAACGGGTTGGCCTCGTTTGCGTCCGCGTCAAAGATGCGCTCGACAAAAAGATCCGAGCCGGAAGCGACACCGAGTCCGTAGAACTGGCCGCTGTCTGGATCCGTCTCTCCTGTCGCCGCGTTGCCCGCGATAATTCCCGCGCAATGCGTTCCGTGACCATAGCCGTCCGAGCCATCCGTCAAGTCTCCGTAATACTGAAATCCCGTCACTCGCCCGCGCAAGTCCGGGTGCATCGTGTTCGTGTTGCCGGAATCCAATCCCGTGTCCGCCACGCACACCGTCACGCCTGCGCCGTTGTAGCCGCGTTGCTCCGTGACGGTCGGCGTGGCGACGTTGCCGTCATCGCCGCCGACTATTTTTGAGGCGGCTTCGTCAACCAATTTGTGTCTGGGTGCGCGTTCAATCCAAAGCACTGCGCTGGATTGGGCGAGCGCATCCAGATGGCCGGGCGCCATTTCTCCGCGCATGATAATTCCAAGGTGAAGCCGGCTCTCGCTATAAATCACCCGGAGGTGGGTTCGCACGGCGGCAATTTCTTCGGCGGTCGCGGATGGAGAAAGCAATATGTTGACGCTGACCGTTCCGTTGGTCTGCGCGGCCGGTGGCGCCACCGTCGCCAGTCGGGGATGAATTTTGTAAGCCGCCCGGTATGGCCCGACCCACGTGACAAAACTCATCGCGCCAATGCTCGCAAGCGACACGTTGTTTAATTTGGCGATGAAAGCGTCGTCCGGCACATATTGGAGCAACTCTACTCCTTCTTTCTGCAAAGCCGCTCGCTGAGATAATTCGAGCGGCCCGCTGAATTGCACAAGAAACAGTCCGCTGGCGGCGACTTGGGTGTGCATCGCGGCGGCCATTTCGGCGCGGTTGTTGCCGGCGTCTGTCTCAATGACTTCATTGCGCAGCCGGATGCTTTTGGCTTCGCCGTCCGCGCTCAATTGAAAATAAACCAGTCCTGCTGCAAGCAACAGGTGACTGACTAAACAAACACTGCGGGGGCGCATATAAACCGATACCCTCACTTTGTGCTTTAGGCAATGCTGAATTAGCACACCGATTCTCCTCTTTTTGTTTTGAGCCGCCTTTCGCCGTCTCCTACTTTTAGGCCGATGCCGCGAACGATTTACTTTGATTACAACGCCACCACGCCGCTTGATCCGGGCGTGCGCGACGCGATGCTGCCTTTTTTGGCCGGACTGGCTGGCGATGTCTGGGGCAATCCGTCGAGCGTTCATCACATCGGGCGAAAGGCGCGGGCCTTGCTCGACGATGCACGCGACCGGGCGGCCAACTTTCTCGGCGCCAAACCGAGCGAGATCATTTTCACCAGCGGCGGAACGGAATCCAACAATCTGGCGGTTTTCGGCACGGCGCGGCGGTTCAAGCCGAAGGGAAAACATCTCATCACCTCCGTCGTCGAACATCATGCGGTGCTGCAATGCTTCGACTACCTGGAAAAAAATGAAGGCTTTTCCGTCTCGCGCCTGCCGGTGAATTCCGAAGGCCGCGTTGCGCCGGATGATTTGAGGAAAGCCATCCGCGCGGACACGGTTTTGGTTTCCATCATGGCGGCGAACAATGAAATCGGCACAATTCAGCCGGTAGCCAAACTGGGCGCACTCTGCCGCGAGCGCGGAATTGTTTTTCACACCGACGCGGTGCAGTGGTTTGGCAAGGAGCCGTTTGAAAACGTCGGTCTGTTCAACGCCGACTTGGTTTCAATCTGCGCCCACAAATTTCACGGCCCGAAAGGCGCGGGGCTGCTCTACATCAGGTCTCCGCTGCTGCCTGATCCGATTTCGTTCGGCGGTGCTCATGAAAATGAGCGCCGTGCTGGCACGGAGAACCTCGCAGCCATCATCGGCCTGGTCGCCGCACTGGAAAAATTTGTGAAGCCGCCGGTCTTTCCAAAAGCAAAACTTTTAGAACTCTCGGCCACGCTCTTTTCGTCAATTGAAAAAATTGACGGCTGTGAGTTGGTCAGCCCGCGAGAAAATTGTTGTCTAGTCAACACGGTTTCCTTTGTCGTTCGCGACGCGGACAGCATTGCGCTTTTGGCAGGTTTGGACTTGGAAGGCATTTGCGCGTCCTCCGGCTCGGCCTGCTCGGCGGGTTCGTTGGAACCGAGCCATGTGGTTCTGGCGATTGGCAAAAAAACATCGGCCAATTCTCTCGTGCGTTTTTCGCTGGGCCGTGATTCGACGGCGGAAGAAGTGGATTTTGTCGGCGCAGTTTTGCCGGAAATCATCCGCCGCGCACAACGTGCCTGACAAGCTGCGAGCGGGATGTGAATGACTTGTTCATATTACCAATAACTTTAACTTTTCATTTTGTCTGGCGCGGATAGCCTGTGGTTGTCGCCGGTGGCAAATCAACTTTGAGGACGGACAGGATTGCGTTTTGAAAGTTGTTAGGCTTGTTCACCGGACATAATACGGATAGAATTCTTTAAAAGAGAAGACATATATTATAAGCACATGAACCTCACGATCACGAAAGACCAGATCATCGCCGGCCTGCAGGCCGTGCAGAATGTCGTCAGCACCCGCACCACGTTGCCGATCCTTTCCAACGTCCTGATGCGCGCCGAAAAGGATCGCGTCGAGTTCACCGCGACCGATCTGGACGTGACCGTGGCGTGTTCCGTCGAGGCGAAAGTTGGCAAGGCCGGCGCGACGACCGTGCCGGTGAAAAAGCTTTTCGGCATCGTGCGCGAATTAAGCGGCGGCGAAATTGAAATCGAGGCGGACGAAAAAAACGTCACCAGCATCCGCAGTGGCTCGTCGTTCTTCAAGATTCACGGACTTGGAGCGGATGAATTTCCGCCGCTGCCAAAATTCAAGGACGACAAGAAAGTTTCCCTCTCGCAGGAAACCGTCCGCGCGATGCTCAAGAAAACCTCCTTCGCCGTTTCCACCGATGAATCGCGCTACGTCCTCAACGGCATTTTCATCAGCCTCAAGGAAGGCAAAATGACGCTCGTGGCCACCGACGGACGCCGCCTGGCGCTCGTGGACGAGGAAGTGGAAATCTCCGAAAAAAGCAGCGGCGAATTCATCGTGCCCGCCAAGGCCGTGAACGAACTGACCCGCCTGCTCCAGGAAAAAGGCGAGGTGGAAATCAAGTTCGGCGAAAACCAGGCGTCGTTTTTGCTCAAGGACGACAAAGGCTTTTCCGTCCTGCTCATCACCAAGCTCATTGAGGGAAATTATCCGAACTACAAGCAGGTCATTCCCGGCGAGACCAAGGAACGCATTCCGCTCGTGCGCGAGGAACTGCTCCAGGCCCTGCGCCGCGCAGAAATTATGACCAGCGAAAAGGCCAACTCCGTCAAACTTTCCTTCGGCAAGAACCAGCTTGCCATCACGGCCAACTCGCCCGAAGTCGGCGAAGCGCGCGAAACCATCGCCGTCAATTACAAGGGCAAGGAAATGGCCATCGCCTTCAATCCGCGCTACCTGATTGATCCGCTGGCCGCGCTGGCCGAGGACGAAGTCTTCATTGAACTGATTGACGAATTGAGTCCGGGCGTTTTGAAGATCAACGGCCCGTTCCTCTACGTCGTTATGCCGATGCGGTTGAGCTAGGCGCGGAAGAGCGAGTCACTTTGCTTTGCTCTTTTGCCTTCCAGGCCAAAGGAAAGAACAAATGGATTCCGAATCCACCAACGATGGTCTTCACGAAGAAGTGAAGACTGTTACGATCCGTCTCTACGGCAATCATGAAGCCGCCGCGCTAGCCGCCGCCAATCTAAAAGCGCACGGTTTTGATTGCTGGGTAAGTGCTGATGATTGTGGAGGAATGTATCCCAGTCTGACTGTGGCGGGAGGGGTTCGCCTGCACGTCCGGGCTTCAGACGCGGAAGCTGCTACGGCCTTGCTGGACTCGCCTGTCACAGGAGGGGAAAATTATAAAGAAGAAGTTGAAGACGTCTTAAATCTCCCCACCCAAAACGCCGCGCCGCGAAAGCTCGCAATCGGGCAAATTTTTGCAGGCCTCATCATTGGTTTTATTCTGGCCTTGATAGTAAGTTCACAGCCCAAAAACGGGAAACAAATTCAGTATCATTATGCCCACAGCGGAAAGGTAGATGGAGAGTGGATATATCAAGATGGACATTTGGCGGAATACCAGGAAGACAGAAACCAAGATGGAAAATGGGATGTCTGGGTTCATTATGATGAAACCGGAGAAAGACAAAGAACGGAAGAAGACAACAACTTTGACGGAAAGCCGGATGCGTTCTGGACATATTCGAATGGCGATCTGGTCAGCATAGAAAGAGACACTGATTTCAATGGAATCCCGGATGAAATTACCACTTATAAAAACCACATCTTGCAACAGGTGGACATGAAGCCTAATGGCACAAGCTATTCCACGAAGCGATACAAATTTAAGAATGGAGTGCTGACTGAAGAGTGGCGCGGCGGAGACAGCACCGGAAAATTCAAAGAGATTGTGCTGTATGATCCTTTTGGCAATCCCATCAGCACGAACGCAAACAAATTTCAGATTTACATCTCGCCGTAGGCAGGAAAAAAATTTTACCCGCGCATCCGGCGCACGTCCACGGCGTCCATGCCGGCGGCGCGGATGGCTTGCAGGCCAAGCTCGGTGTCCTCGTAGGCGCGGCAGCATTGCGGCTCCACGCCGATGCGCCGCGCGGCCTCCAGAAAAATGTCGGGCGCGGGCTTCTGCCTTTTCACCATTTCACTGGTCACGACAGCGTCAAACAAATGCCGGATTTTCAAGTGTTCCAGCACGCCGACGATGATCGGCTGCATGCCGCCGGAAGCGACGGCCATCGGGATTTTTCCAAAATTTTCCTTCGCAATTTCCACGACGGCGTGAATGGGTTCTACCGTCGCCATGAGCGGCAGGTAGGCGTTTTCCTTTTCGTGCGCGACGGCGATGTGGTCGAGGGAACGGCCCTGTTCCTCCGCGAGCATTTTCAGGATGTCACGCGACGGCACACCGCCGAGCGAATAAAAACGGTCTTCTGGAAAATGCAGGTCGTGCCGTTGCGTAATCAATTGCCAGGCGTGCCAGTGCAGCGGCATGGTGTCGGCCAGCGTGCCGTCGCAGTCGAAAATGAGGCCTTTTGGAATCATAATTTGTTGAGTCGTTGAATCGGCGCGACCGAAGTAACCAATTAACTATTTAACGCTTTTAGCCTTTCTTCCATGTCCTGCGTCATGAGCGGGTCAATCAGGCCGTTGAGGTCGCCGTCAATGAAAACGGAAAGATTGTAGAGCGTGACTTCGATGCGATGGTCGGTGACGCGGTTCTGCGGGAAATTGTAGGTGCGGATTTTTTCGCTGCGGTCGCCGGTGCCGACCTGCGACTTGCGGTGTGCGGCGTATTTTGCGTTCTCCTCGGCGACCTTGGCTTCCAGCAAACGCGAGCGCAGGACGGTCATCGCCTTCGCGCGGTTTTTGATCTGCGAACGCTCGTCGGCGATGCGGACGGTGAGGCCGCTGGGCTTGTGCTGGATTTGCACGGCGGAATCGGTGGTGTTCACGCCCTGGCCGCCCTTGCCGGACGCGCGGCAGACGGTGACCTCGATGTCGTCGGGCTTGATCTCGACATCCACCTCCTGCGCCTCGGGCAAAACGGCGACGGTGCAGGTGCTGGTGTGAATGCGGCCCTGCGCCTCGGTCGCCGGCACGCGCTGAACGCGATGGACGCCGCTCTCGTATTTCAGCCGCTTGAAAACATCCGCGCCGACGATCTGGAAAATGATTTCCTTGAAACCGCCGAGGTCGGACGGGCTGGAATCGAGCGCCTCAATTTTCCAGCCGCGCGCCTCGGCATAACGGCAATACATCCGATACAAATCGGCGGCAAAGAGCGCGGACTCCGAACCGCCCGCGCCGGCGCGGATTTCGACGATGGTATTGCGCGAATCCGTCGGGTCTGGCGGCACGAGGCCGAACTGGATTTGCTGCGCGAGCTTTTTCGCGTCTGCTTCGAGCCGGGCAAGTTCCTCCTTTGCCAGCAGCGCGAGTTCCGATTCGGCGGGTTCGGTTTTGAGCAAGGCGCGATTTTCTTCCAGATCGGCGACCGTTTTCAAATACGCCGCGCCCGCCGCGACGAGGTCTTTGAGCCGGGCGTATTCACGCGACAATTCCTGCGCGTTTTGGGGATGGTCAAAAACCCTGGAGTCGCTCAACAGGGATTCGACCTCGGCAAAACGCTTGCGGAATTTTTCAATGTGCGGGCGTAAATCCATTTATGATTTGCGATTGACGATTGACGGGCGAATGGGCGCAAACCGCGTCAATCGCCATTCGTAAATCGAAAATTTCACCGGTTTCAAAAATACAACCGCCCGCCATCCGCAAAAAACAGCGGATGGCGGGCGGTGTTGGTAAAGCGGCTAGACTTTTTTCTTTTTCTTCGCGGCGGCCTCGGCCTGCACGGCCTGCGTCTTGGCGAGGCGCTGCTGGAATTTGTCCACGCGGCCGGCGGTGTCCACAAACTTCTGCTGTCCGGTGTAAAACGGATGGCACACGTTGCAAATGCCGACGATGATGGTCTGCTTGGTGGACCGCGTCTTGATCACGTTGCCGCAGGCACAACGAATCTCGGCGTCCACATATTTCGGATGAATGTCCGTTTTCATAAAAAAGGGCTGCAAACCTATCAGGAAAAAACCGGATGACAAGAGAAAATTATGGCCCGCAAAGCCGCGCGTTGACTTAAGGAAGCGCTGAATAAAGAGATGTTTTCATTTATCACCCGCTGATTTATGAGCAATCAGTCGCAAATTGAAGATGGTTGGTGATTTATTCAGCGCTTCCCTAAACAGAATAACGCGAGACGCACAGCTTGTAACCGGGAACCGACCGTTGATAAAGAAATGATGGCAAGACCGATGCCCGCCAAATCACCTGGGTCGGATGAGTTACGGTTCGTAGAACAGCCCGGAATTTGCAACGCGCCTCTTCCTGTCACCAGCTTGATGGGCAAGATAAAAGTGAACAAATTAGAAATAAGGAGTTGACTTGCTCCTATCAATCTGACTTACTAACTCCATGAACATAACCAGCCTTACTCCGTCACAACTTAGACAGGCAGCTTCGCTCAAAGAAAAGATAGAGACGCTGCAAAAACAACTGGCGCATCTGGCCGGCGGCACGGGCGCTGCCACCCGGGCGGCCTCGCCCGCCGGCAAGCCGGTCAAAACCAAAAAGAAAATCAGCGCCGCCGGCATTGCCAGGATTCGTGCGGCGCAGAAAGCCCGCTGGGCCAAGATCAAAGCCAAAGCGCACACGGCAAAAGCCCCGTCCAAGAAGGTCAGGCGGCCGTTGTCGGCAGAAGCCCGGGCCAAAATGGCCGCCGCCGCCAAAGCGCGCTGGGCCAAAGTCAGGGCCGCCAAGGCAAAGTAATTTTTTAATGAAGCAATCAACCGCCCCAAACGGGCGGTTTTTTGCTGTAGCAACCGGAACAGTTCGCGCCTGGATTCGGACGGGCGGCTGGTCAGGTTTACTGACCCGGCACACGAAGCGCAAAACGCCAGACGCAAATAAATTTTGCCGCCGCGATTCAGGCCGTCGGAAATTGCAAGACCGCCGACCAATTGCATGGGTCTTTCAACCGATGGCGAAACTGGCCCAGCCATTTTTATAACCGGGGAAATTCCGGCCATCAATTCGGTTGGCGAACCGCCGAGCGCCGTTTAACCTGCGTCATG
Organism: Verrucomicrobiia bacterium; assembly: GCA_036511615.1. Lineage (GTDB taxonomy): Bacteria > Verrucomicrobiota > Verrucomicrobiia > Limisphaerales > UBA11358 > UBA11358. The sequence goes on from DATCBW010000289.1 coordinate 14,115, forward strand.
CGGTTGCACGACCGATACCTGTTCCGCGAACTGCTCACGCCGCTGGCCTGCTGCCTCGGCGGTTTTCTCGTGTTCTGGATTTCGTTTTTTTTCTTCAGCGAAACCGAACACATCCGCGAGGCGAAGCTGCATTTTCTCGACACCGTTGAATATGCGGCGGCGAAGACGCCGGAATTTTTTGTCCTGGTGCTGCCCTTCACTTTGCTGCTCGCGTTGCTTTACGCGCTCACGCACCACGCGCGCCATAATGAAATCACCGCGCTCCGTTCCGCCGGCGTCGGCCTATGGCGGCTGTGCGCGCCGTATTTTGCTGTCGGTCTCATCGCCACCGGGATTTATTTTGCGCTGAATGAAATCGTCGTTCCGCAGAGCGCCCAGTGGTCGGAGGAAATTTTGAACCGTTACAACCAGAAGACGACCGATGGCAAAACGAAAACGCGCTTTACAGATGTCAATTTTCGCAGTGTTCACGCCAATCGTGTCTATATTTGGCACATGGATCAATACGATGCTGTCTCCGCCACGATGACCGGACCCAAGGTGACGTGGACGCTGCCAGATGGTTCCTGGCGCGTCTTGCAGGCCGAGCGTGCCGTCCGCACCAACGGGGTCTGGATATTTTTCAACGCCCAGCATTTTGAGCAATCCGGGCTGCGTGGAAACCTTGTCCAGACATCATTTTTTACAAATGAAATTGCGCCGCCGGAGTTTGACGAAACGCCGAAACAGATTTTGCTCGCCATCAAGTTCAGCGACGCCGAGGGACTGCTGGCCTCGCGCAGCGCGGACATTCCGCTGTCCGAACTGTGGCCCTACCTGCGCCAGAATCCCGACCTGTCCAGCAAGAAAGCCGGGCGAATGTTGACGAAATTTCACGAACGCATCGCCGCGCCCTGGACCTGTTTCATCGTCGTGCTGGTGGCGATTCCATTTGGGGCGCAGTCGGGCCGGCGGAATCTTTTTTTCGGCGTGGCCGGCAGCATTTTCATCTGCTTCTCATATTTTGTTTTGCAGCAGGTCAGTTTTGCGTTTGGCATGAGCGGTCATCTGCCGGGCTGGCTTGCGGCCTGGCTGCCGAATTTCATTTTTGCCGCGCTGGGAATTGTTTTGATGTTGCGAACCAGGTGAGCTTTAGTTTCACAAACAAGTGAGCGAGGACCTTCCAAAATCAAATTTGTCGCCGGAGCGTTTGAGCCTGCTCTATCAGGTGAGCAACGTCATCCACTCGACGCTCGATTCGCAGGAGGTGCTACAGCTCATCGTGAGCGAGGCCGTGCGCATGATGCAGGCGACCAGCGGCTCGCTCGTGCTGATCAATCCGACGACGGGGATTCTCGAAATTCACGCGGCGCAAAATCTGTCTTCCGCCGCGCGAAAATTAAAACTGCGCGTCGGCGAGGGCATCACCGGCTGGGTCGCA
>DATCBW010000290.1:0-34223 GCA_036511615.1 Verrucomicrobiia bacterium
CGTGTTTGATTCACGAGCCGCAATTGCTCTTGCTCGACGAGCCGACCGCCGGCGTGGATCCGAAGGCGCGGCGTGATTTTTGGGAGGAGATTCACAAGCTGGCGGCGGGCGGTTTGACCGTGCTCATCACGACGCATTACATGGACGAGGCGTCGCGCTGTCATCGTCTCGCCTACATCGCCTATGGCAATCTGCTCACGCGCGGCACGGTGCATGAAGTGGTGCAGGCCGCCGGTTTGACGACGTGGGAGGTTGCCGGTGAAAATCTCGCCGCGCTCGCGGAGAAAATCCGTGGTTTGCCGGGCGCGGAGCAAGTCGTCGCGTTCGGCACGACGCTGCACGTCAGCGGGCGCGACGCGGAAAAGCTGCGCGAGTCCGTCGCGCCGTTCATGGCGAACGGGTATCGCTGGACGAAAATTGAATCGGGACTGGAAGACGTGTTCATCAGCCTGATGGAAACCGCGAAGGACAACTTTGCATGAAACGATTTTCGTTCAACTTCCCGCGCTTTTGGGCGATTGTCGTGAAGGAGTTCATCCAGATGCGGCGCGACCGGCTGACGTTTGCGATGATGATTGGCATTCCGATGGTGCAGCTCATCCTGTTCGGCTACGCGATCAACTCAAATCCCAAGCATCTGCCCACGGCGGTTTATGCGGCGGACAACAGCCCGTTCTCGCGCACCATCATCTGGGCGCTGCGCAACAGCAGCTACTTTGACATCACGCGCGAGGCGCACAGCGCGGCAGAAATCCAGAACTGGCTCGCCGAAGGCAAGGTGCAGTTCGCGGTGACCGTGCCGGTGGATTTTTCGCGCAAACTCGTGCGCGGCGAAAAACCGGACCTGTTGCTCGAAGCCGACGCCACCGATCCCTCGGCGGTTGGATTTGCCACGGCGGCGATAAGCCAGTTGATGACGACCGTCCTGAACCGCGATCTGACCGGGCCGCTGGCGAAGCTGCTGCCTTCCTCACCGCCGGTCAACCTGATCATTCACCAGCACTACAATCCCGAAAGCATCACGCAATACAATATCGTGCCCGGACTCATGGGCGTAATGCTGACGATGACGATGATCATCATCACCGGCCTGGCCATCACGCGCGAACGCGAACGCGGCACGATGGAAAATCTGCTTTCCACGCCCGTGCATCCCGGCGAAGTCATCACCGGCAAAATTGTGCCTTACATCATGGTCGGCTACGTGCAAGTGTTTTTAATTTTGCTGGCGGCGAAGTTTTTGTTCGACGTGCCGATGCTCGGCAGCGTGCTGCTGCTGCTGGCGCTGACGTTTTTGTTCATCGTGGCGAACCTCGCGGTGGGCATCACCTTTTCGACCATCGCCAAAAATCAGTTGCAGGCGATCCAAATGGCGTTCTTCTTTTTTCTGCCGTCGCTGCTGTTGTCGGGCTATATGTTTCCGTTTCGCGGAATGCCCGGCTGGGCGCAGGATGTGGGCGAATGCCTGCCGTTGACGCATTTTCTGCGCATCGTGCGCGGCATTTTGCTGAAAGGAAATGGAATTGCCGAATGTGCGCCGGACCTGTGGCCCATCGCGTTGTTCGTGGCCGTGATGCTGGCCATTGGCATCAAACGCTACCGCCAGACGCTGGACTGACGGACGATTTTGTTTGCCAGCGCCGCAGTTTGGTTTTAGAGTCGGGACGAACCCGAGGTTTATATGTATTTTGGCGTTGATTATCATCCCGAACACTGGATCTTTCCTTACGCCGGCACCGCAGAAAATCCCGAGGCGCAATGGGTGCAAGACGCGCAGCTCATGCGTGCCGCCGGCTTCAATGTCGTCCGCATCGGTGAATTTTCCTGGGGCCTCTGCGAAACCGAGGACGGCAAATTTAATTTCGACTGGCTTCGCCGCGTGATGGATGTTTTCGGCGAGCACGGCATCAAAGTCGTTCTCGGCACTCCGACCGCCGCGCCGCCCATCTGGCTCGCCAAAAAACATCCGGAGATCCTGCCAGTGGACGAAACCGGCCGCGTCAAGCACGAAGGCACCCGTCGTGCAGCCTGCCTGAACAGCGACATTTATTGGAACTATTCCAAGCGCATCGTCCAGCAGATGGCGCAGGCGCTCGGCAAACATCCGCAGCTCATCGCGTGGCAGATTGACAACAGCATCGGCGGCAATTTCACCGAGGCGGCGTTCAATGAAGATTCGCGCCGCGACTGGCACCTGTGGCTGGAGGCCAAATTTGAAACCATCGAGCGCCTGAACGAACGCATGGGGCTGCGCCACTGGGGCCAGGTGGTTTCCGCGTGGAACCAGGTGCCAATGCCGATGGCCGCGCCCACGCTGCACAATCCCGCGCTGGTCCTGAACTGGTGCCGTTTTTGCAGCGACACCATCGTGCAGTTTGTGAAGATGCAGGCGGAAGCCCTGCGCGAAATCACGCCGGATCTTCCCGTCACCACCAACCTGCGCGCGTTGCGCCATCGGTTTGACCATTTTGACCTGGCCGAGGTGATTGATTTTGTTTCCATTGAAAGCGGCGCGGCCATCAAGGCCAAACCCGCCGACATCGCGTGTGAGATTGACATGCTCCGTTCGCTGAAAAAATCCGGCATCAAAACCCCCGACGGCGACGCCGGCTTCTGGGTCATCGAGCAGAAGGCCGGCAACGTGAGCTGGCAGGAGGTCAATTCCATCGTCCGTCCGGGCGTGCTGCGGATGTTCACCTATCAGTTGATTTCGCGCGGCGCGACGGCGGTTTTGTTTTTTCCCTGGCGGCAGCCGCGCATCGGCACGGAGAAATTCCACGGTGCGGTGCTGCCGCACAAGTTCGAGGGCAACCGCCGCGTGTTCGATGAAATTGCGCAGATCGGCGAGGAACTCAAGCTGCTCGCGCCCTCGTTGAGGGACACCAAAGTTTCCGCCGACGCGTGCATTCTTTATTCCCACGACAACGACTGGGTGCTCGCGCAACCGAACCAGCCGAACAAGCATTTCAGCCTGCGCGAGCACGTTCAACTCATTTACAACGCGCTGCACGACCGCAACATTCTCGTGGATTTCGCCCGTCCATCCGAGGATTTGTCGAAATACAAAATCGTGTTCGCGCCGTCCTTGCACCTGTTGTCCGCTGGCGAGGCCGACTGTTTGAAACTCTACGTCCAGAACGGCGGCACGCTCGTCGGCACGTTCAACACCGGTCTCGTGGACGAAAACAACATCGCCTCCGACGCGGGTTTTCCGCACGACCTGACGGATTTGTTCGGTTTGGAAGTCCAGGAATTCGACATGCTGCCGCCCACCGAGGAAAACCATCTCACCTTCAAACGCGCATTCCCGACGAGCCATCTGCATCCCGCCCGGCTCTGGTGCGACCTGATTGAACCAAAGGGCTGCCAGATTTTGGCGAACTATTCCAAAGATTTTTACGCCGGGAAACCCGCCATCACAATGAACACCTTCGGTCTCGGCAAGGCGATTTACATTGGCACGCAAAGCCACCAGCATTTTTACAACGATCTCATCACCTGGCTGCGCCAGAGCGCCGGCCTGCAGCCGCTGTTGAAGGTGCCGGAAAACGTCGAGGTCTCCCTGCGCGAAAAGGATGGCTCGCGCATCTACGTTTTGCTCAACCACCAGAATTCTCCGGTGCGCCTCCAGTTTTACAAGCCCATGCACGACTTCCTCACCGGCCAGAACATCGTCGGCAACTACGACCTCCCGCCGCACGGTGTCCTGGTCATTGACGAGCATCCCGACGCAAAATCTGCTGGCGCCGCCGCGTGATTTGTGCTTATTTATCAGCGGTTGAACTCTAGCAACTTCATTTTTGCCGCGCTCGCCATTTTGAGCCTTGCACTGGCCCTGTGGCAGTGGATTGCCGCCCGAAAATTTTCCCTGCATAAAAAGCTCGCTCGCCCTGATTTCGCGCCGGCCGTTTCCATTCTCAAGCCGCTCAAAGGCTGCGACGACACCACCCGCGACTCGTTGCAAACCTGGTTCAAACAAAATTACGCCGGCCCGGTGGAAATTATTTTTGGCGTGGCGGGCGCAGGCGATCCCGTCTGTAAAATCGTCCGCCAACTCATCGCCGAAAATCCCGGTTGCCACGCGCAGCTCGTCGTCTGCGGGCAACTGGCCGGCGCGAACGCCAAGGTTTCCAAGCTCGCACAGCTTGAACGGCTCGCGCAGCACGACTTGATTCTCACCAGCGACGCCGACGTGCGTGTGCCGGTGGATTTTCTTGCCAATTTCGTGACGCCGCTGCGCGACGAAAAAAACGCGCTGGTGAACTGTTTTTACCGGCTCGCCAATCCGACAAACACCGCAATGCGCTGGGAGGCCGTCGCCATCAACGCCGACTTTTGGAGCCAGGTGTTGCAGTCGCAGACCTTGCAGCCGCTCGACTTCGCGCTCGGCGCGGCCATCCTCATGCGCCGGGAGGCGCTGGAGGAAATGGGCGGCTTTCTGGCGCTGGCCGACTGCCTCGCCGACGATTACCAGCTCGGAAACCGCATCGCCAAAAACGGCCACCGCATCGCGCTCTGTCCCGTCGTCGTGGAATGTTGGGATGCGCCGATGAACTGGAACGATGTCTGGAAACATCAGCTCCGCTGGGCGCGCACCATCAGCGTCTGCCAGCCGGTGCCTTATTTTTTCAGCATCCTGTCCAACGCCACGCTGTGGCCGTTCCTGTGGTTCGTCGTGTCCTACTTTACGACCAAGGGTTTCTACGCGCCGCTGGCCGCCATCGGCTGCATCGCCATCCGCGCCGCGCTCGCGCAAAATTTGCAACGCCGTTTTACCCCGGAACGCAGCCTCGTTTCACCCGCCTGGCTGGTGCCGGTGAAGGATTTGTCGCACGCGGCGATCTGGCTGGGAGCTTTTGCGGGCGACACCGTGGAATGGCGCGGACGCCGGATGAAACTGCTGCGCGACGGGACTTTGCTGGCGGAAAGTTGAATGGGGTGGCCGACGGGATTCGAACCCGCAACAACAAGCTTCACAAGCTTGGACTCTACCATTGAGCTACGACCACCAACCGGGTGAAAGACTAATTTTTCCGCGCCGGCTAGTCAAGTTTCATGGGCAAGAGATAGTGTCATAATTTGGATTTCCACGCCAAAAAACGTTGGAAATGATGAGCTTGATCAACTCTTTGTCTTCGGCTGCTCGCCCGGCACATGGACGTGCAAGTCGGGGACGAGCGGGCGGATGAGTGATTGCGGTTTGGTAATGGATAAATAAATTACACTTCAAATGATGCACAAGTTTTCAGGCTTGCCTGCGCGCACGGCAGAAATGGGAATTCCTTTGTCGAATGTCGCCAGCCGTCCAGCACGCTTCGACGCCAGCGCCAGCAGATAAAGATCGGTCAATTGCCGCGAACTGTGCATCCGCTCCGACGTGAAAATTTTTGCATCACACAAGGAAACATCGTCCGGCCAGAATTCATGGTTCGTTTGCGCCGCGAATGCCTGAACGATTCTTTTTCCCCGCCGCCGGCAATGCCAAACCGCGCCGCGCCAGCGTGGAAATCACCCGGCCCGCCGTGCCGCCCTCGCGCTGCGCCAGTTCCTTGGCCGCCTGCAACACATCATCTTCAATGTCCAACGTCGTTCTCATGCATCAGATGCTATTGCATCACTGCATCAAAGTCAACGGTGGCGGCCCGCCCGGCGAATGGGCGTGCAGGTCGCGGACGAGCGGGCGGATTAAATTTTTAAGACCGATATTTTTCATTTCGAATAACATCAATTACGAGACCAAATTTAATAAAGCTTCACAATAATGCCTGGCGCATCTTTATTTTTGTCAATGATGGGAAGCGCCTTTTGCGGTTCATGCAATGACGACAAACGGTCTGGTGCAATAACACGGGCAATCCATGACGGATCAGGATGAATCGCAACGGCAGTGGTAACTTTCATCTGATCGGTGATTCCGCCCGACTGGACGCCCAATAATTTTCCATCTTGTCCCACGAGCGGACCGCCGCTGTCGCCTTCGCGACCTGGAAGGTCACTGTAAATCATTTTCATTCCGTCCGTGGAATCACTGACTGATTTGATTTTTCCCGCCAGACATATCTGATCTAGAAAACCGGTATTTCTGAAAGGAAAAGTAATTTCTGAATTACCAACAGCAATGACAGCATTTCCCGCCACAATCTCATTTTTGTCAGTCCAAACGAATACCTTTGGCAGATTGGCATCCACATGAATAATCGCCACATCCTGTTTCTTGGCAACAATTCTTGGAATGGCAATTTTGGCAGTCTGTCCGTCAGAATAGACAAGATAGTTAATAGCAGAATGATTCACGCAATGTGCCGCCGTAAGAAAATAACCGTCAGCTTCAATCGCGATTGCATGTCCACCTTCAAAAGAACGATTGGGTTCTTGCTTGAACTTGATGGCAAGAGCTTGCGCGCCAGCCGCCGCCGCATTGATGCCACTTAAGCCACTGAAAAGTATTGCCGTTCGTTGTTTTAGAAATAAATCAATCGGTTGGCCGTCAATTTTATTTGTATTATATGCTGCAAATGATGCGGAGCGTTCACGGTCAGAAATCCAAACTGGCTTTGGCGACGAACAACCAACCAATCCGAACAGTGCGACGATAAGCAAATATCTTGATTGAAAATTGTTCATTTTATTCTGGCTTCCGCGCTTTTTCCATGCGCGCCGAGGCCTTCGAGTTCCGCGAATTTTTTCACCGACTTCAGCGCCTGCTTCAGCGACGCGCGGTTGTATTCCACCACGCTGGTGCGGCGCTGGAACTGATCCACCGTCAGCCCGGCAAAGGACGCGCCCGCACCGTCGGTCGGCAGCACATGGCTCGGCCCGGCGACGTAATCGCCCAGCACCGTCGGCGACCAGTTGCCCAGAAAAATCGCGCCCGCCGTCACGATGCCGCCGCTGACCTTTCGCGCGTCGCGCATGATGACCTCGCAGTGTTCGGGCGCAAGGCGGTTCACCAGCGTGACGGCGTCAGCGATGCCGGCCACTTGAATCAACCAGCCGTTGCGTTCCAGGACGCGACGGATGAATTCGCAGCGTGCGAGCTTGGGCAACTGCCTGGAGATTTCCCTTTCGACGGCCTTGAGAATTTTTGCGGAGGTCGTCACCAGCCAGACGCGTTCGTGGCCGGAGCCGTGCTCGGCCTGAGCGAGCAGGTCGGCGGCGGCGAATCTGGGATTCGCAGTGTCGTCGGCCAGCACCAGCAAATCGCTCGGCCCAGCGAGCAGATCAATCGCCACGCGCCCGACGAGCAGGCGTTTGGCCATGCTGACATAGGCGTTGCCGGGTCCGAAAATTTTCTGCACGCGACGAATCGTGTTCGTGCCGTAAGCCAGCGCCGCAATCGCCTGCGCGCCGCCGACGCGATAAATCTCCGTTGCCCCCGCCGCCCGCGCCGCGAAAAGAATCGCCGGATTGATGGAACCGTCCCGGCCGCACGGCGTGGTGACGACGATTTCCTGGCAGCCCGCGACTTTTGCGAGCGTCACGGTCATCAGCGCCGTGGAGACGAGCGGCGCGGTGCCGCCGGGAATGTAAATGCCGACGCGCTGAAAGGGATCAAATTTTTCGCCCACGCTCGCGCCGTGAGAATTTTTCGCCTGCCAGCCTTTGCGTTTGGATTTTTTGGCAAAACCAGCGATGTTCCCTTCCGCTTCCGCCACCGCCGCGCGCAACGATTCATCTGCGGCCAGCGAGGCGTTGAACAGTTCCGCCTGTGTCACGGCAAGTTGGTCGGCAACAAGTTTCGCGCCGTCGAATTTTTCCGTGAATTCCAGCACCGCGTCGTCGCCGCGCACGAACACTTCGTGCAAAATCGCCTTGGTGCGTTCTTCAATTTCGGCATCGAAGAGGCTGGAGTCGGCGGCGACCTCGCGGAGCCGGGCGGAAAAATCTTTGTCGGTGTGGCGGGCAATTTTCATCGTGGTCAGACTAGGAAATTATCGGGGCAAAGTCAAAATTCGCCGCAAATTGACGTGTGCGCGAAAAACTTTTCTTTCGGATTCATCTGTGGTTATCTGTGTCCATCTGTGGCTATTAAAAATCCCATCATCGCCGCGCTGGACGTGCCGGCGGCGGAACAGGCATTGAAACTTGCGGAGCAAATCGCGCCCGCCGTCGGCGCGTTCAAGATCGGCAAGGAGCTTTTTGTATCCGCCGGGCCGGACATCGTGAAAAAAATCCGCGCGACCGGCGCGAGCGTGTTCCTTGATCTGAAATTTCACGACATTCCGAACACGGTTGCCAAGGCCGTCGCCTCCGCCGTGCGGCTTGACGTGCAGATGCTCACGATTCACACGGGTGGCGGACTGGAAATGATGCGTGCAGCGGAAGAATCCGCGCAGCAAACGGCGGCGCAATCGGGTCGCAACGCGCCGCTGGTGCTTGGCGTCACGGTGCTGACCAGTTTCAACAGCGACACCCTGGCGGAAGTCGGCTGCGCGACGAGCGTCGGCGCGCAAGTCGAACGGCTGGCGAATCTCGCGGTAAAGGCGGGTTTGCGCGGGCTGGTTTGTTCGCCGCTGGAAATCGCGGACTTGCGGCAGATTTTACCTTCGCGCATCCAGCTTGTAACGCCCGGCATCCGCACCGGCGCGGAAAAGGCCGACGACCAGAAACGCACGCTCACGCCGCGCGAAGCGATTGAAGCGGGCGCAAGCTGGCTGGTGATTGGCCGGCCGATTTATGCCGCTGAAAACCCGCGCGCGGCGGCGGAGAAGATTTTACAATCGCTGGCTTAAGCATCTGTTTTAACGGATGACTTCGATGACGAGCGGAGTTTTGGCCGGCCGCTTCGCGGAAATTTCAAAGGCAGTTTTCAGCCGGACAATTGCCGCTTTCGCTTGGGCTGAACCAGCGGCGTGAACGCGGCAAAGCGTTCCATATTTTTCCACGCGCTCGCCGGGCGTGGCCATTTGATCAATGCCAACGTCGAAATTGATTTGGGAATCTTTCGTCAAACGTCCGCCGCCCAGATCGCGAATCACTTCGCCAATGATTTTCGCGTCGCACTTGGAAACGTAGCCGGATTTTTCGGACTTCACTTCGACGACCACTTTCGCGGTGGAATCCAAAGCGAGTTTTTGGTTGAACGCCTTCAAATCCGCGCCTTGGGCGGCGATCATCTCGTCCCATTTCTTGCGTGGTTCGCCGGAATTCAAACACGCTTCCGCCAGCTTGCGCGCGGCGGCGAGTGATTTTGATTTTCCGGTTTGAACCAGTAAATGCGCGGCGCAATCAAGAACGAGTTCGCGCAAATCCTGTAGGACGGGCATCGCGCCTGTCTCACTTTTTTTGAAATCAGAGACAGGCGCGACGACTGTCCTGCGATCCAGCGCGGCGACGCTCTCTTTAACTTCCAGCCAGTTGCCGGCGGCGCGGCCGAGCGGCGTGTTCATATCCGTCAAAATGGCGCGCGTGTTCGTGCCGCATTCAGTGCCGAGCGCGACCATTGTTTTCGCCAATTTGCGCGCGGCGGATTTGGTCTGCATGAACGCGGCGCAGCCGAACTTCACGTCGAGAATAAGTGCGTCCAGATTTTCGGCGAGCTTTTTGGAAAGAATGGACGCGACGATGAGCGGAATGCTTGGCACGGTTCCGCTGGCGTCGCGGAGGGCGTAAATTTTTTTGTCGGCGGGAACCATTTTGTCCGTCTGGCCGCAGATGACGCAGCCGACTTTTTGGACTTGTGCGATGATTTTTTCAGCGGGCAAAAGCGTTTTGAAACCGGGAATGGAATCGAGCTTGTCGAGCGTGCCGCCGGTGATGCCGAGGCCGCGACCTGAAATCATCGGCACGCGGAAGCCGAGGCACGCGAGCAATGGCGCGAGCGGAAGCGAAACCTTGTCGCCGATGCCGCCGGTGGAATGTTTGTCCACGAGCGGGCGTTTGTCGTTGGGAAATTTCAGCACGTCGCCGGAATCTCGCATGGCGAGCGTGAGCGCGGTGGTCTCAGCGGTGTTGAGGCCGCGAAAATAAATGGCCATGAGCATCGCGGCCATCTGGTAGTCGGGAATTTTTCCGGCGGTGAATTCGCGGATGAATTCTTGAATCTGTTCTGGTGCGAGAATTTTTCCTTCGCGTTTGGATTCAATTAACGAAAGGAAGTTCACAGCTTGCGATTGCAACTGACGGAATGTTTCTTTTGGCGTTGGACTTTATCAAGCAGCATTGCCTGGCTGATTGGCTTGAGTGAATTGAGGCCAACTTCATCCAACACGGACTGAGGGATTTCGAGTTGGTCAAGCTGTCGCGGCTCGGTTTTTAATGCTCCACCACCGTAGCTTTTTGAAACGAACCCCAAGTTTGCCTGCGTGTCTGGATGATTGAGCGCCCGCCAAAGTTTTTTTACTCCAGCTTGAGATGTGTCCCACGGATACACACAAAGAAAGCCGGTCAGGGGGACGACATTCGCCTGATTCAAAACAAACCGGCAATCGCGGCGTCCGAGATATGCAAAGAGGATTGGCGGCGGTGTGCGCTTTTCCATTTTATACCAAGGGCGACGGGTTTTGAGTAACGACTTTTCGGGCAGTCCCGCCTGCTCGCCGATTTTCAAATAAGTCTGCAACTGTGTCGGAAGCTTTCCATTGGACTCGTCCGCGAGGTTAAGTAACCAAGTGGCGCGGCCTGCGGCTTCGAGGCGATCTAAATCTCCTACCGCAAGCCGGTCGCTGGGACAATCGCGTGTTCTTCCAATAGCTCGTCGGAAAAAACTCTCCGGCAATTTGTGCAAGCGGATCTGTTCGTGAGTGAGAAAAAAGAAATCATTGTCACCGGTGGCAATTCCGCGCACGACTTTGGCAAAATTGGAAAGTGGAATGCCGAAATTATCCTGTGCGCGCGGCGGACGCGACAGTCCGGTTTTCAAAGCTTCGGTCAGTTTGCGGTGGTGAAGGTATACAGTGCTTGCTGGCTTCCGCCCATCCAACACGGCAGAAATCGCTTCGCCGTCCCGCTCCAAAACGCGCAGCCATAAGAAATCTTCTGTGGGCTTTTCTTTGGTGAAAAGAAATACCATCGCGTTGGTGTCCACGGTTGGAAATGGCGCGGCTGCATCGGCAAAAGTCATGGCGGCGACCAGCCGGTATTGCTGGCAGATTCGATTCCAAAAAATAGATGACGAAATTCCCTCGCAAACGTCAGCGGGCAGAAGAAACGCCAGCCGTCCGCCTGGCGCAAGCCTCGTCAGACATTTGAGCAGGAAAAAAATGTGTAAACCAACACGGCCATCAAGAGAAAAACCAAGATGATTTTGAGCCAATTGTTTCAGTTCAAGTTTTTGATCTTGGGTCAGACGATGGTGGCGGATGTAGGGTGGATTGGAGACGATAGCTGAAAATTTTTCTGGCAAAGATGTGCTGATAAAATCTGCGATCTGAACATGATGGAAGTCATCAAGCTTCAAGCCGAGTTTCCAGCCGTCGGCAAAGGCATTGGTATGAAGTTCAAAACCGTGGAACTCGCCAGTAAATCCTGCTTCACGCGCTGCGGCGAAAAAAGTTCCCGGACCGACTGCTGGATCAAAGAGAATTTCAGGATTGTCTTGTGTCACCCAGCGAGCCATGACTTTTGCCAGCCACGGCGGCGTCCAGAACTGGCCTTTCACCCGCAATGCTTCGCGTTCGTCTCCGCTGGCAGGAAGTTTTTGGATGGTTCGCATAGCCAATAACACTATTTCCGCTTCGATGCGAGCAAATGGAGTTGCTCAAGAGATTCGGGCAGCAGCGAGAGATGTCCGCCGCTGAATGTGACATAAGGCAATATGTGACCATTCTTATCTTCGACAAAAGCAGGCAGAAGTTTCGGGTCTTCCGTGCTGATGCCGAGCGGATAGCCGTAATGGTAGTAGTGCTTGTATAGCGCCTTTTTGGTCGTCGCACCGCCGGGGGCTTGAAAAACCTGGACGGTCGCTTCAGTCAGGTTTTCTTTGATCAATTCTTCAGCGCGATCAAAAGAAAGTCCGTAAGCACGGTCGTAAAAGACGTGCCAGACATGAATCGGAACTCCTCGGAGTTTTTGCCATTCCTTCAATGGCTGCCGATCCTCCTCTTTGATAATGATGTTTGGCAAAACCGCACCCTTCCGTAATCCCAGTTTTCCACCGAGCCGCTTTTGAGGGCGCAATGGTGTCAAAAAATCCGGCATCTTCTCACCGCGCCAAAGGCTATTTTCACATTCCACGGCAACAATTGCATCGGCCAAAATCGAAGCAATGCGTGGATCAGTTTCTGGTATAAACGGTAACTCCGTCGAACCGCCTGCCGCCGAGATTTTATCTTCGACTTTCTTTCTGTCCGCACTCTTGAAAATCAAAAGGTCGGGTCGTTTGACTTTGCCAAGCCCAGCAGCTTCCAGCCTTTCAAAATAAAGTTCAAACTCCCTGACGCTGCCGGTCGGTGCTGTGCCGCTTGGCCCATAAGTAATGGCGAAGAATTTGCCGGTTTCATTCACGGCTTCAGTCAGACGATGCTCACTCCACACGCCCTGCGACCAACGCATGAGAAAATCACTGCCACGCAAGCGGCGCGGGTTTAACCAAAAATCAAGCCACGGCAGGGCGGGGAAATTGTGAAGGACGTCCTGTAAATCTTCACTGCAAACCGTCAGTGCCTTTTCAAATGGATGGTGGGCTTGTTCGAGTTTGCTCATCGGCTTTGGATGATAATCTTGCAAGCAGACGGAGCAATTGAATTCTCAATTTCACCCCACAAACTTCTGCGCCGCAATACTCACGTTGTGGCTGCCGAAGCCGAACGAGTTGTTGACGATGGCGTTCACCGGCATTTCGCGCGCGGCCATCTGGCAATCGGGAATCTGCTCCGGCGCGAGGGTTTTGCCTTCGCGCTTGGATTCGATGAGTGGCAGAAAGTTCACCAGACGAATTTGGCAAAGGCGGTTGCGAAGGCAACATAAATCATCTTGCCATGCCGGATTTCGTTCATGCTTCACTGGAATAAATTTGAGCCGGTTCACGCCGGCTGCTACAAATCTTGAAATGGTTTTGACCCGCAACAATCTGGAGTGGTGGTGCGAGCGCGGAATTTTATTCCTTGTCCTGGGAATGCTGGTGTTCGCGCCGCTGGCGTTCGGCGCGGTGGATGCGTGGGCCTTTCTGGTCGTGCAGGGAACGGCCGCCGTTGTGTTTGTCTTGTGGGCCGCGCGGCTGTGGCTGGGCCGCAGCCGCAAGTCAAAAATTCTCTGGCCGCCGCTGGCGTGGGTGGTCCTGGCGTTCACGGTTTATGCGGTCGTGCGCTATTTCACGGCGGACATCGAGTATGTCGCGCGGCTGGAATTCATCCAGGTTCTGATGTTTGCGTTGTTATTTTTTGTCATCGTCAACGTCCTGCGCGGCCAGGAGGAAACGGACATGGTCAGCTTTACGCTCATCGCGGTGGCGACGTTCATATCCTGCTACGCGGTGGCGCAACTGCTGGCGCACTCGGACCAGGTCTGGAACATGCATTCGGGCAACATCGCGCGGGCGGGCGGCACCTACATTTCGCCCAATCATCTTGCGGGTCTTCTGGGAATGGTGCTGCCGCTGGCGCTGGCATATTTGCTGGTGGGCCGGGTTAAAATCGTGACGCGCCTCCTGCTCGGTTACGCGGTGCTGGCGATGTGCGCCGGACTGGCGGTGACGTTTTCGCGTGCCGGCTGGGTGGCGGCCGGATCAGGAGTCCTGCTGGTGCTGGGAATTTTGCTCGGCCACCGCAACCACCGTTTGCGCGCGGTGATTTTGCTGGCGGTATTGCTGGCGGGCGGAACGGTTTTTGTTTCCACCTATCTGTCCAAAACGGTGGGCTACATGAACCGGGTGAAAAGTCCCACGGCCGAGGGGCCGGGGCTGTATGACTGGAGTTCGCGGCTGACCATGTGGGACGCGGCGACTCGGATGTGGCGGGATAATCCCTGGTGGGGCGTCGGCCCGGGGCTTTTTGATTATCGTTTTCGCGAATACCGGCCGGAAACTTTTCAAATGCGGCCCGACCGCTGCCACAATGATTATCTGAACCTGCTGGCGGACTGGGGCGCGGTGGGCGGAATCATCGTGCTGGCGGGCATCGGAATTTTTATCGTCGGGCTGTTCAAAACCTGGCCGCACGTCCGGCGTGAGGAAAATGATTTCGGCACGGGGCAGAGCAACCGGTTCGCTTTTTTTCTGGGCGCGACCGGCGGGCTGTTTTCGCTGTCCGTTCACTCGACGATGGATTTCAATCTGCACATCCCGGCCAACGCGCTCGTCGGCGTGACGTTGCTGGCGCTGCTGGCGAGCAATCTGCGGTTCGCGACTGGACGGCTCTGGTTTCCCACCGGAATCCCGGTGAAGCTGGCGCTGGGCGGCGCGCTCGTGTTGACGGCGTTGTTTTTCATCGAACAGGACTGGCAGCGGGGCCGGGAAACATACTGGCTTTCGCGCGCGGAACGGCTGCCGAATTTTTCACCCGAACGGGCAGCGACATTGGAAAAAGCGTTCGCCGTCGAGCCGGACAATTTCGAGACCGCCTACGAAATTGGTGAATGCTATCGGACAGAAAGTAAATACGAGGAAAATTATCTCGCTCTAGCCAACCGGGCCATAGACTGGTATGCCCGCGCCATCCGTCTGGATCCGCACGACGGTTACAGCCTGATGCGCACCGGAATGTGCTTGGACTGGATTGGCGACCATGCGGCGGCGGCAAAATTCTTTTCCGAAGCCGAGGCGCATGAACCGAACGGCTATTATATGGTCTCGGAAATCGGCGAGCATTACGTGGAGACCGGTGACTACGCGGCGGCCCGGCAGTGGTTCATCCGTTCGTTGAACCTATACGCAAACAACGACATAGCGCGGAACTACCTGGCGATCTGCCGGCAAAAATTGACTGAAAAAGCCTCCGGCAAACCCTTGCTGCCGGGATTTTTTTGATGAAAATGACGATTGACAATCCTCGCGGCTGGCGGCTATAGTTGCTCCAGTCTGGAATCGCAAAAAAAGTTTATTATGAAATTTTTCAAACCTTTGACAGTCGCCGCTTTGTGCGGCGCAATTACCGGAATCACGGCCACGGCATCCGCCCAGGACTACAAGCAGGGTTACGCCACAGTCGTCCGCGTTGAGGGCATTGTCACTTATTCGCTTGGCGCGGGTCAGCCGGAGCAACCGCTCGTTGCCGGCAAATACCTGCCGCCCGGTTCGGTTGTCTACACCCATGACAACGCCGTGGCGGATCTCGTGCTGGGCAAGGCGGTTCAACTGCCGCAGGCAAAGTGGATGCCGGATCGTATCTCGCTTGCGCCGGATTCGCCGGTTCGTGGTTATGTCACCTACAAGCCAAGTGCCCAGCAGAACGCCGTTCGTCTGACGCCCAACACCACCTTGGCCATTGACAAACTGACAATTGTGGACACCGGTTCAGATTCCGTCAGCGACACGGAGCTTGACTTGAAGAAAGGCAAAATTTTTGCCAGCGTTAAAAAGCTGACCGGCGCGTCGCAATACATCGTCAAAATTCCCAACGGCGTTGCCGGCGTGCGCGGCACCCTGTTCAGCATCAGCGTGGATGGCGCCGTGGCCTGTTTTGAAAGCACCGGCGGTGGTGTGGTGCTGGCGCTAACAATGCCGAATGGCACCAGCCAGACTTTTCTGGTCACTCCGGGACAACTGCTGGATCCGGCCACCGGCCAGCCTGCAACCATTTCACCGGAAGTGTCGAAAGTTCTGGCGGCTGTTTTCGACGCTCTGCGCACGACTTACTACCAAAATGTGGATTTTGAATTTGACCGCACTGCGGGCTTTGTTTCGCCAACCACGGGTCACATTGATGTAAGTCCGAATACAGATGAGATGACAGATTGATGGCGATGGCGGCAGTGGTTCCTGCTGATTGCACATTTCAGGAAGTGGAGCAGAAATACTTTCCCAACCAGCGCAGCCTTGAGTTGCGCTGGTTTTTTGTTTAATCCAACGGCGTGCAATTCAAACGCCCCAAGCGCGCGCCGGTTTTTCTTGCGCTCATCGTCCTTGCGCTCGTCTGCGGCGTCCGCCGGTGGAACCCCGATTTTGCCGGACGGCTGGAGCGCATGACCTACGACTGGCGTGTCCGTGCCGCCCAACATTTCACCGCGCCGGTCGCCCCCAATCTCGCCTTCGTCGCCATGGAAGATTCCAGCATCGCCGCCATCCGGCATGGTTTGCTGGGCCAGCCTTACGGACTTTACTGGCCGCGCCACGTTTATGGCCGGGTGGTGGAAGAACTGTCCGCACAAGGCGCAAAGGTCATCGCCTTCGATGTCCTGTTTGGCGAACTGCGGCCCGACCACGCGTCCGTCCAGATGGCCGATGGCAAGAGCATGGAATCTGACGACTTTTTCGCGCTGCAAATGCGCCGCGCCGGCAACGTCATCACGGCCTTCACTCCTGAAGTGATCCCGCCGGATTTGTTTGTCACCAACAGCATCGCGCTCGGCGACATCTCCACCGAAAAGGATTCCGACGGCGTCCTGCGTCGCATCAAGAGTTTCAACTTGAACTGGCATCCGGCCTTCAAATCCGCCGCCCGTCAGTTGGGCGTCAATCTGGAAAAAGCCCGCATCGAGCCGGACAAAATTCTTCTGTCGCAACCCGACGGCACTGAAATCACCGTGCCGCTGGATCGCGATGGCAATTTCGATCTCACAGATTTTGTCGGCGACGCCATTCCCAAAGGCTTCAAGCGTTACGACAAGCCGTTCGCGCGCGTCTGGGACCTCGGCATCGTCATGGCCGCGCTGGATTTGAAACTGGATTTGAACCATGCGGACGTGGACTTGCCACACGGGAAAATCATTTTACGCGGCACGAACGGCGTCGAACGCACGATTCCCGTTGATGCCCGTGGCTATTTTTACATCAACTGGCAGTTGGCGGCGACCAACGCCGCCATCCTGCGTGAGCCAATTGAAGACGTGCTCAAGCAGGACATGGCGCGCCTGTCCGGCCAGACAAACGGTTTGCGTGACGATTTTCGCGGCAGGCTGGTTGTCATCGGTTCAGCGGCGACGGGGAATGATTTAAGCGATCATGGCGCGACGCCGCTGGAGAAGGACACGCTGCTCGTCAGCAAACACTGGAATGTCGCCAATTCCATCATCACCGGACAGTTCATCCGCCGGGCGCCGCTGCCGGTGGATCTCGTGCTCATCATTTTGCTGGGCGCAGCCACGGCGTTTCTCACCTGGCAACTGCGCGCCGTCGCCGCGAGCGTTTCGGTTGTGCTGTTGATGGCGGCGTATTTTGGCGCGGCGGTGTTTTTATTCGTCAAATTCCGCTGGTGGCTGCCGGTGGTTTATCCATTGGGCGGGGCGACGCTGGCGTTGCACGGCATTTTGCTGGTTCACCTGGTGATGTTCGAGGAACAGGACAAGCGCCGCGTCAAATCCATTTTTTCCAAGCTGGTATCGCCGAACATCGTCAACGAGCTGCTGCAGGCCGAGCAGCTTTCTTTCGGCGGCGCGCATCGTGAAGTCACGGTGTTCTTCGCCGATGTGCGCGGTTTCACCACGCTGACCGACCTGATGCAGGAATCGGTCGCCGAACACATCCGCAACCATCAGGTGGAGCTTGCGGTGGCCGAAAAATATTTCGAGGAGTCCGCGCGCGAAACCCTGGAGACCGTGAACCTTTACCTGTCCGTTGTCGCCGAAGCGGTGAAAAATAACGGCGGCACGCTCGACAAATACATCGGCGACTGTGTCATGGCCTTTTGGAACGCGCCGACGCCGAACGAAAAACACGCCGTCGCCGCCGTGCGCGCGGCGATTGACGCGCAGCGCGCGATCTACGAGTTGAACCGGCGGCGTGAAGCTGAAAATCCGGCGCGCGAATTTGAAAACCGCACACGGCTGGCCGCCGGGTTGCCGCCCCGGCCGCTGCACATTGCGTTGCAGCTTGGCACCGGCATCAACAGCGGCTTTGTCACCGTCGGCCTGATGGGGTCGGAGGAACACGGCTTCAATTACACCGTTTTCGGACGCGAGGTGAACCTGGCCAGCCGGCTGGAAGGCGTCTCCGGCAGCGGCCGCATCATCATCAGCGACCTGACTTATTATCAACTGCTGCGACGGGCGCCGGAACTGGCCTCAATCTGCACGGAACTGTTTCCCGTCACCGTCAAAGGCATCAAAGAAGCCGTGCGGGTTTATGAAGTCCCGTGGCAGTTGAACAAATAGTTTTGAATTTTAAGTTTTAAGTTTTAAGTTCTCCGGCAGGCAGACCGCCCAAAACCAAAATGCGAACGGCAATCTATCCCGGCAGTTTCGATCCGCCCACCAACGGCCATCTGGACGTGGTGCAGCGCGCCGCAAAACTGTTCGACCGCGTCATCGTGGCCGTGGCCAAGAACGAGGGCAAAAATCCGCTGTTCACGCTCAAGGAACGGCTGGCGCTGGTGAAACAATCATTAAACGACCTGCCGAATGTCGAGGCCGACGCTTTCGACGGGCTGCTTGTGGATTACGTCGTCGCCAAAAATGCGCGGGCAATTGTGCGCGGCCTGCGCGCCGTGTCGGATTTTGAATTTGAATTCCAGCTTGCGCTGATGAACCGCAAGCTGAATGAAAACGTCGAGACGATTTTCATGATGCCCAAGGACACCTACACATTTTTGAGTTCTCGCATCGTGAAGGAAATCGCGCGGCTCGGCGGCGATGTCAGCCCGTTTGTGCCGGCCCATGTGCGGGCGGCGCTGAAGAAAAAATTGAAAGTTAAAAGCTAGACTGCTCAAGCTTTTATGTTTTCATACCGCCCGCCAAAAAATAATATCTGGGGCCACGCCATCCGGCCAAAAGACCCGGTCAAAGCAAAGCTGAAAGTGAACGCTTTCTTTAAGACCTATTTTGAACAACTTGATCCAGAATGGGATGTAACCAGACAGTTGACTTTTGAATTGAATTGGAACACCTCTGTATTGCCTGGCATTGAATGGCACGAAGAATTTTTGGGAATGGAAAATGGACGGTGGCAGAAAGTCCTGTTCATGCTAACTGGTGATCGGATTTCATTTATGTTGGGATTATTGTTTCCAGTTTTATCCACAGAGCCAGCTTCATACGCGTTTCTTAAAAGATTCAGTGACGATGCTCCGTTCAAAATGAGCGCCAAATACTTTCAAGTCAGCACACCGGTTGGCAACAAAGGCAAGTGGGCTTGGCGCAAACCTGATGCAGAAATTTATGCGCGACTACAGGATGCCGTCGGTTAAAATTGGCTTTGTAATTTTTGGAATATGTCTCTGTCCGTCAATCTGCGCCAACTGGAGGAACACGCGGTTCACTTGAAAGGTGAGCTGTCCGTGGCGGAACTGGATTTTGGCGTGACGGACGAGCTGCTGCATCTGGCCGAGCCGCTGCACCATGATTTGACCGTTGAACAGTTGCACGACAGCCTGCTGGTGCAAGGTTCGTTGAAACTGGTTTTGAACTGCGAGTGCGCCCGCTGCCTCAAACCGTTCGCGCACAGGCTGGTTTTGGATAATTGGGCGCTGCATCTGCCGCTGGAAGGCGAGGACAAGGTGTCCGTGGACAACGATTGCGTGGACTTGACTCCGTTTGTGCGGGAAGATATGCTGCTGGAATTTCCGCAACATCCGTTGTGCCAGCCGGATTGCGCGGGATTGACGACAAAAACCAAAGTTCGCAAGGCCGGCGTAAAAAAAACTGAACCGTCTGTCTGGACTGAACTGGACAAACTAAAACTGTAATTTGAATATTTATGGGTGTTCCAAAACGTAAACCATCGAAGAGCCGGATGCGTCAGCGCCGCGCCTACAACAGCGTGCTGAAACTGCCGCAATTGAGCAAATGTCCGCAGTGCGACGCGCCGTATGTGCCGCACCGGGTCTGCCCGGCGTGCGGGTTTTACAAAGGTCGCCAGGTGCTGACCGTCACGGCGGGCGCCTGATTTGTTTCCGGGCGCGGAAAGGTTTCCGCGCCCATTTCATTTCATCTATGCGAATCGCAGTGGATGTCATGGGTGGTGACCACGGCTGCGGTGTCATCATCGCCGGCGTGAAACGCGCGCTGGAGGAAATCAAGGAAATCTCCGCCATTTACCTCGTCGGCAACAAGGCGGAAATCCACGCTTCACTGCCGGAACGCGGTTTTCGCGACCACCGCGTCCGCGTCATCCACACCACCGAGGTTGTGGAGATGGAGGACAAGCCGGTCGTCGCCCTGCGCAAAAAAAAGGATTCTTCCATCGCCCGCGCCGCCGAGCTGGTCGCCGAGGGCAACGCCGACGCGCTGGTTTCGCTCGGCAACACCGGCGGGGTTTTTGCGGCGGCGACGTTCAAGGTCGGGCGCATTCCGGGCGTGGACCGCGGCTGCATCTCCGCCGTGATTCCGCGCCAGGGCAACGAATTTGTGCTGCTCGACGCCGGCGCCAACATCGAGTGCAAGCCGATTCACCTCGCGCAATTTGCCGTGATGGGCAACGCCTATTCGCGTGAAATTTTGAAACGGAAAAATCCACGCGTCGGCATCTTGAGCATCGGCACGGAAGATTCCAAGGGCAATGAACTTTCACTCGCGGCGTTTCAGCTTTGCAAGCAGCTCGATTTGAATTTCATCGGCAACGTCGAGGGCCACGACCTGTTCAAGGATCACGTGGACGTGGTCGTGTGCGACGGTTTCGTCGGCAACATCGTTTTGAAATCCGCCGAGAGCCTCGCCGTTGCGATGTTCTCGATGCTCAAGCGCGAGCTGATGCAAAACACAAAACGGCAGATCGGCGCGATGCTGGCGAAGGACGCGTTTCAGGCCATCCGCCGCCGCATGGATCCCGAAGTCCATGGCGGTGCGCCGCTGCTTGGCTTCAACCACCTCGTGTTCAAGGCGCACGCCTCCGCCCGCGAACGTGCCGTGACCAGCGCCATCCGCGTCACCGCCGCGACCATCAAAAATCAAATCAGCCAGATCATCGCCCGCGACATCGCCGCCGCGAATGTGAAACTCGCCGCCGTGGGAGCCGCCGGTTTAACGACGAACGCATGAGCGCCAAATTCAAAAATCCGCGCGCCAAAAATAATTTTCAGGGCCGCACCTGTTCCATCACCGGCGTCGGCTCGTATGTGCCGGAAAAAGTCCTGACCAACGCCGATCTCGAAAAAATGGTCGAGACTTCGGACGAGTGGATCACTTCGCGCACCGGCATCAAGGAACGCCGCATCGCCGCCGCGAATGAATTCACCTCCGACCTTGCCGCGAAAGCCGCCGGGCGAGCCATGAAAATGGCCGGCGTCACGGCGGAACAAATTGATCTCATCATCATTGCCACCCTGACGCCCGATATGCCGTTTCCTTCGACCGCGTGCCTTGTCCAGCGCAAGCTCGGCGCAATGCGCGCGGCGGCGCTCGACATCGAGGCTGCCTGCTCCGGTTTCATTTACGCGCTGGAAATCGGCCAGCAATTTGTCGCGTCGCGCACCTACGAAACCGTTCTCGTTATAGGCGCGGAAAAACTTTCGTCCATCGTGAACTGGAAGGACCGCAACACCTGCGTCCTTTTCGGCGACGGTGCGGGCGCGGCGGTTTTGCAGCATCGCGAAAATTCCCACGGCCTGCTTACCACCGTCATGGGCGCGGACGGCAGCAAGGCCGACCTGCTTTCGATGCCCGGCGGCGGCAGCGCGTGTCCGGCCACGCCGGAATCGGTCGCCGGCGGCCTGCATTATCTGCGCATGGACGGCAAGGAAACCTTCAAAAGCGCGGTCAACGCGATGGTTTCCGCCGCGCACGAGGCGATGCGCCGCTGCGAAATTGACATCACCAAAATCAAGTGTGTCATTCCGCATCAGGCCAACCGGCGGATCATTGACGCCGTGAGCGACCGTCTCAAGGCCACGCCGGAACAGTTGTTCGTCAACCTGCACAAATATGGCAACACCTCCGCCGCGTCCGTCGCCATCGCGCTTGATGAAGCCGTCGCGGCGGGGAAAATTTTGCGCGGCGATCTGATTCTGCTCGTCGTATTCGGGGCCGGCTTGACGTGGGGCGCGGCGGTGATTGAATGGTGACTAATTCAAAAAATCGCGCCCGCTTATTTGACGGATGCCGGCAACATGGTAGTTTGATTCACAATTATGAGCGCTAAAAAATTCGTCAGTGGAAACTCGTTTGAAAAACCCGTGATGGTTGAAGCTCGGCAGGCAAAACTGGAACTGTCAGCCGATACCGTCTCTGTTCACAAAAGCGGCATCGAATTTCGCAGCCCCAAACCATTCAATGAATGGAGCGAAATGACCGTGTCGCTGCAATCGCCGCTGGACGGCAGCAGGTTTGCCAGCACCGGCGTCATCGTCGCCTGCACCGGCAACCGGCACGCCGGCTATCATGTCTCGATGGTCTTCACCGACATGACGCCGCAGGCGCAGGCGCAGTTGGGCGCGATGGTGCGTTCACCCTTTGGCACGTTCTGATCCTGAATTTTCAAAGTGTCTTGCACCCCTGAACGAAAGTTCGGGGGCTATTTTTTTTGACCCGTCGCCGCTGATTTTTTAAGCTGTGCTGGTGAAAATCCTGCTCACCACCACCTCCTTTCAAGACACGCCCGGCGCTCATCACGATTTACTGAAACAGACCGGCTGGAAAATCATCACCGCGCGCGGTCCGTTGAATGAAGCTGACACGCTCGCGCTCGTCGGCGAGGTGGACGGCTATATCTGTGGCGACGATGCCATTACGCGCCAGGTTTTGGAAAAGGCGCGCCCGAAGCTGAAGGTCTTGAGCAAATACGGCATCGGCGTGGACAAGATTGATGTGAAGTCCTGCACCGAGTTCGGCATCCCGCTGCTCTTCACGCCCGGTGTGAACCACACGACCGTGGCTGAACACAATTTCATGCTGCTGCTCGCGCTGGAGAAAAATTTTCTGTTCCACACCGACTCCACGCGCAGCGGCGATGCCAAGACGAATTGGAAGCGCAAAACCGGCCACGAATTGCTGGACAAAACCATCGGCATCATCGGGCTTGGCCGCATCGGCAAGGAAGTGGCGATTCGTTCGCGGGCGTTTGGCATGAACGTGATTGGCTTCGACGTTTATTGGGACGAAAAATTTGCGAAGGATCTCAATGTGAAGCGCGCGGCGACGCTCGACGAAATTTATGCTGCGAGCGATTACATCTCGCTGCACACGAATCTCACGCCGGAGACGCGCGACATGATTTCCGCGAAGTCGTTTGCAAAAATGAAGACGGGCGTTTTGATTTTGAACTGCGCGCGTGGCGAAGTCGTGAACACCAACGACATGGTGGTTGCGCTGAAATCCGGGCAGGTGGGCGGTTACGGCACGGACGTTTTGGATCACGAGCCGCCGGCGGCGGATCATCCGCTGCTCAAGCTGCCGAACGTCGTCTGCACGCCGCATGTCGCGTCGCGGACTTACGAGAGCGTGGTGCGGCAGGCCACCTGCGCCGTGAAAAATCTCATTCTCGCGATGAACGGCGAAAAACCCATCGCGCAGGTGAATCCCGAAGTGCCGGTGAAGAAAGTGGTTTGATATTTATGTGGCCCAAGTGGACAAAAATTGAAAGTGAGTCGCCAGAAATATTAACTCGTTGGCGCGGAACGCGCGCTCAACCGTGGGAGTATTCTACAAGTCATTGCGAATTTCTTTTGCGTTTTTACCATGAGGGGCAAATTTCAGGCGCTTACCTTTTTTGCAAAGTTTGTTCGTCGGTTTATTTTCAAAGCGACTGGTCAAACATGGATGTAAAAATCAGTCTTTCAAAAAATGAATACGGACCAGTTTACACAATCACTGACGGCGATCGTTTCAAGTTAGTTTGCACAGCCGTATTTTGGGCCGAATGCAAAGAGTTTGTTCGACTCCAAGATCAATGGATAGGATTCAGATAATTTCACTTCCAATTTTTTTATGCCCGAAACCTACTACATCATTCCCAAAGAAAAACACGATTCACTCGTCACGCAGGCGTATCTCAAGCGCGGTTACAATGCCGCCGAGGCCGCCGCCGGCGCGCGGTTTTGCGCCAGCGCCGCGTATTACGGCATCCGCACGCACAACGCCATCAAGGCGCTGCACCTCGACGAATTGTTCGGCAGCAAGGTCGGCCGCTGGACGCCCGGCGCGCAGATCGAGAAGCTGCCGTCGCGCTTCGCCGCCGCCGAAATCTGGAACGGCCACAACAAGCTCGGCCAGGCCGTCGCCTACGAGGCGATGGACACCTGCATGAAGCTCGCCGACAAATTCGGCGTGGGCATGGTGAGCGTGGACAACGCGACGCATTATCTCTGGGGCGGCGGCTACGTGATGGACGCCGCGCTCAAGGGCTATCTCGCCTACACGAACTGCACTTCGGCCACGTCCGAAGTCGTGCCGTTCGGCGGCAAGACGCCGACGATGGGCACCAACCCGCATTCGTGGGCGTTCCCGACGCAGGACGCGATCGGTTTTCCCATCGTGATTGATTGGGCGACCTCGACCATCGCGATGGGCCGCGTGCAAGTGATGAAACGCGAAGGCAAACAGCTCGCGCCCGGTTGCGCCGTGGATGCCGAGGGCAATCCGACGACCGATCCGAACAAGGCCGTCGCGTTGCTGCCGTTCGGCGCGCACAAGGGCTACGGCCTCGGTTTGATTGACGAACTTTACGCGGGTTACATCGGCGGTTCGCTGCCGGAAATCCGCGGCACGTCGCGCGGCGGTGACGGCGAGAAGCGCGGCTCGACATTTTATTTTCAAGTCATCCATCCCGACGCGATGAAGGGCAACGACTATGTCAAAGGCCGTTCGCAAATCCAGAACGTAAAAGCCATCATCGAAGATGTGCTCGGTCACGGTAACGAGAAGTGCCTGTTGCCCGGCCAGCCGGAAGCGCGCTGGGGCGGCTTGTCCAAGCAGCACGGCGGTCTGCTGTTCACCAAGGCGGAGATTGAGGAACTGAATCATCTCGCGCACGAAGTCGGCGAAGCGGCGTGGAATTTAAGTGAATTCAAATCGGTGCAGGTATAAACTTTTTTAACGACGACGAAATTTTTATGGCAATTCAATTACGCGACAAATCCACCTGCAAATACGACCAAATCTCGCTCGGCGAAGTCATGCTGCGCCTGGATCCCGGCGAGGGCCGCATCCGCACCGCGCGCTCGTTCACCGCGTGGGAAGGCGGCGGCGAATACAACACCTCGCGCGGGCTGCGCAAATGTTTCGGCTACAAAACCGCCGTCTGCACCGCGTTCGTGGACAACGAAGTCGGCCATCTCATCGAAGATTTCATCATGCAAGGCGATGTCTGCACGGATTTCATTAAATGGCGCGAGGACGACGGCATCGGTCGCAGCGTGCGCAACGGTTTGAATTTCACCGAACGCGGCTTTGGCATCCGTGGTGCGGTCGGCGTGCCGGATCGTGGCAACTCGGCGGCGGCGCAACTCAAGCCCGGCGATTTCGATTGGGAATATATTTTCGGAAAAATCGGCACGCGCTGGCTGCACACCGGCGGAATTTTTGCCGCGCTGTCCGAAACGACGGCGGCATTGACGATTGAAGCCGTGAAGGCGGCGAAGAAACATGGCGTCGTTGTCAGTTACGATTTGAATTATCGCCCGTCGCTCTGGAAATCCATTGGTGGCCTCAAGAAAGCGCAGGAGGTCAACCGCGAGATCGCCAAATATGTGGACGTGATGATTGGTAACGAAGAAGATTTTACCGCGAGCCTCGGTTTTGAAGTCAAAGGCGCGGACCACAGTTTGAGTCACATCGAGACGGATGCGTTCAAGGCGATGATCGAAACCGCCGTGAAGGCTTATCCGAATTTCAAAGTGGCCGCGACGACGTTACGCCGCGTCATCACCGCGACGAAGAATGATTGGAGCGCGATTCTCTGGCATGACGGAAAATTTTTCGAGAGCCGCAAATATCCCGAGTTGGAAATTTTGGATCGCGTCGGCGGCGGCGACAGTTTTGCGAGCGGTTTGCAATTCGGTTTCCTCGAATTCAACGACGCGCAGAAGGCCGTTGAATACGGCGCGGCGCACGGCGCACTCGCCTCAACCACGCCCGGCGACACCAGCATGGCCACGCGCAAGGAAGTGGAGAAAACTTTCGGCGGCGGCAGCGCGCGCGTGCAACGCTGAATAAATTTATGAAAACACCGGCAGAACTGTTCTCACTTAAAGGCAAAGTAGCCGTTGTCATCGGCGGCACGGGCGTGCTGTGCGGCGAGATGGCGGAAGGCATCGCCATCGCGGGCGCAACCGTGGCGCTTGTCGGGCGCGATGCGGCCAAAGCGCAGGCGCGGTTGGATGCCATCGCCAAAGGCGGCGGCAAGGCCGAATTTTTCTCGTGCGACACCACTTCCAAGGCGGGCTTGCAACAATTGCTGGCCGACGTGCTGAAGAAATTCGGGCGCGTGGACATTCTCGTGAATGGCGCGGGCGTGAATTCGCCGACGCCGTTTTTCGACATTCCCGAAGACGAGTTTGACCGCATTGTCACCGTGAACCTGAAGGGCGTTGTGCTGGCCTGCCAGGTTTTCGGCAAGTATCTGGTCAAGCAAAAATCCGGCAGCATCATCAACCTCGGTTCGGCGTCGGGTCTGACGCCGTTGTCACGCGTGTTCACTTATTCGGCCACGAAGGCGGCGGTGCACAATCTCTCCAAAAACCTTGCGCGCGAGTGGGCGACCAGTGGTGTGCGGGTGAATATTCTCGTGCCTGGATTTTTTCCGGCGGAGCAGAATCGCAAGGTGTTGAATCCCGAACGGGTGGCGCAAATAATGGGCAAGACGCCGATGAAACGTTTCGGCGAAGCGCATGAACTCGTGGGCGCGACGCTGTTGCTGGCGTCGGACGCTGGCAGTTTTATCACCGGCGCGGAAATCGTGGTGGATGGCGGTTTTGATGCAATGAGCATTTGAGCCGGAAGTTCAAAACCACGAAAGACACGAACTACACGAAAAAGCCCGGTGAAGTATTCTTCAAGGGGCTTTTGTTTTCAATAACCTTTAAGCGGCTTACACAACGATCTTCTTAAATTTCGGCACGAGCAGGTGCATCACCAGCCACGCGACGATGTAGGCCAGTCCGCAAATCACGAACATGATGCCATAGCCCACTTCGATATGTTTCAGATCCCGATAGTGCTGGAGCAGGAGGCCGGCGGCGTAGGCGATGAGTATGCCACCCACCGATCCCGCCATGCCACCGATGCCGGTGACCGAGGCGACCACCTTCTTGGGAAACATGTCGGAAACCGTGACGAAGATGTTCGCCGACCAGGCTTGGTGCGCCGCGCAGGCGATGCTGATGGTGAACACCGCATACCAAGTATTGATGGCCCCAAGGCGCGAGGCGAAGAGCACGGTCAACGGGAACAGGGCGATGATGAACATCGTGGTTTTGCGGGCCTTGCTCGCATCCATGCCGCTGTTCATCAATTTCTTGGGCAGCCAGCCGCCGGAAATCGAACCAACGGTGGAGACACAGTAAATGAATGCCACAGCCAGCGGCCAACTGATGACACCGGGGATGTTGATGCCGGGAATGTCACCCATTTTGTTGGCGTAATTCGCATGGGTGGCAAGGTATTCGTTGACCTTGAGCGTGTTCGGGTCGGTGGGAAAAGCGGCCATAAAGTCTTTCACCTTGCGGGTGTTTTCGCCGTTCAAGAAAGACGGCAGCCAGAAGAGAAAAAACCACCAGATCGGATCAGTCAGGAACTTGCCGAAGAAGAAAGCCCAGGTCTGCCGGAAGGTCAGGAGCCGGAACCATGATATTTTCTCTTTCGCCTCCTCCGCCTTCTCGGCCTCCTGCTCGTCCACGTCGCTGTGGATGAAATCATATTCCGCCTTGGAAAGTTTGCCGGCAGCAAGCTTGGCGGACGGTGAGCCGTAGATCGGATACCAAAAAGCCAGCCAGGTGAAACCGATCACGCCCGTCAGCACGAACGCCCACTCCCAGCCCCAAGTGCTGGCGATGAAAGGCACCGTCAACGGCGCAACGATGGAACCGATGTTCGCCCCGGAATTGTAGAGGCCCGTGGCAAATGCGCGTTCCTTTTTCGGGAACCACTCGGCGACGGCCTTGTTTGCGGCCGGGAAATTGCCCGCCTCGGAAAGGCCGAGGGCGGCCCGCCAGAATCCAAAGCTCCAAGTGTGGTGGCCGAAGGCATGACCGATGGCGGCAAAACTCCACCCGATGAGGGCATACGCATAGCCTTTCTTTGTGCCAACTTTGTCAATGATCTTGCCGATCAGAAGGAGGCCGGTCGCATAGGCAAGCGAGAAGCAGATGACAACGCGGGAATAGTTCAACTCTTGGGACTTGTCGCCGCCAAACACGCCGGCGGCCGAAAGCACGGGCTTCAGCAGGCCAAGCACATTGCGATCGAGGTAGTTGATGGTGGTTGCGGCGAAGATCAGTCCGCAGATTGTCCAGCGATGACGGCCGATGGTTTCGTTGACGGAATTAAAGCTCATGATTGCAATGAATTTTCTGTCGTGTCGCGGTCAGGAGAATTCGTGCCCGCAACATTGCCGAAATGCAACGGTCGTTCAAGCCTCGAAATCCAAACTTTACAAAATACCACCGGTTGTGCGACGCTGTTCCCCATGAATTGGAAAATTTTTCTGCCGCTTTTGCCGGTGCTGCTGCTGGCCGGCTGCACCACCGCGACGTTCACGCGCCTGACACCCGACCGGCAGCCGCGCAACGCGAACAACCTTTATCCGGTCGAGGTCGCCTTTGATTCCAACCGGCAGGCGATCCGCTGGGACAGCATCAAGCCCTACGTCATCGTCAACGGCGAGCCGCTGCCGCTGAATCCGGTGCCGATGGTGGAACACCGCTGGGAAGGCCTGGTGCCGGTGCCGCCGGCTGCGAACTCCGTGAGCTACCGGTTCAAGTTTGACTACCTCTACAACAATTTTGGCACCCAGCCGCAGCCGAACAGCGAAGCTTCAAAAAATTTCACCTTGAAGATTTCCGAACAGTAAATTCGCCTTGAAAAAATTCGGCGCGGACAGAAATGTCCGCGCTTTTTATTTTGTGAAACTGGAAACGAAGTTCACCGGCGTCTGGGGCGCAGGAGCAGGGCTTTCTTCTCCGTGCCGTCCACCTCCACGCTTTGCGTCTCCACGTCGGGATCGTCCTTGAGCGTTTGATGCACGATGCGGCGGTCAAAGGAACCCAGCGGTTCGAGTTCCACGGCGTCGCCCCAGCGGCGGACTTTATCGGCGGCGTCCTTCGCCTTTTTCACCAGCGCCTCGCGCGCCTGCAAACGGTAGCCGCCCACGTCCACGGTCACTTTCGGCGAACTCATGTCCTGCTGGAACAGGATGCGGTTGGTGAGATATTGCAGATCAGCGAGCGTCTGGCCCTGACGGCCAATCAGGCGTCCGGCGTCGTCCGTCTTCACGTCGAGCAGCAGGCCGTCGGCAAACGGGTGTTCCTCAATGGTCACGGGAAAACCAAGCGAGCCGAGGATTTTCTCAACAATTTCTTTGGGTGGCGCGGCCATGAGATTATTTTTTCGATTTTGACGCGGGCGTCAAGGCTGGATTCGTCGCCGGCCCCGCCATCGGGTCTTTCAAACTTTTGGTCAGCTTCGTCTGCAAAATCGTCAGCAGATTGTTGACCGTCCAGTAAAGCGCGAGTCCCGCCGAATAATTGTAAAGAAACAGGATGAACATCGCCGGCAGCCAGCGCATCATTTTCTGCTGCGCCGGATCCATGCCCGGCGACGGCGGCTGCAAGTGCGACTGCCAGAGCATCGCCCCGCCCATGAGCAGCGGCAGCAGGTTGAACGGCAATCCTTCCGGCGTGCTGATGCCGAACGGGATGAAGGTGATGCCTGGAATCATGAACAACGTGTCCGGCTTGGACAAATCCGCCACCCACAAAAAATGTGCGCCGCGCAGTTCAATCGCGCTGCGGATCATCGTGAAAAATCCGATGAACACCGGCATCTGGATCAGCATCGGCAGACAGCCGCTCACCGGGCTGACCTTGTGTTTTTTCCAAAGCTCCATTTGCTTCTGGGTGAACTTCTGCGTGTCGTCCTTGTATTTTTCCTTGAGCGCGGCCACTTCCGGCTGGAGCGCCTGCATCCGCTTCATCGAACGCGTGGCCTTCGCCGTCAGCGGCCAGAACAGCGCCTTGATGAGAATCGTGATCAGCACAATCGTCCACCCGTAACCCAGTCCCGTCAGGTCGTGCAACGCGTTCATCGCCGACAGCAGCAGTTTTGCAAAAAATGTTCCGATGCCCCAGAAAGCAACGTAGCCGGTGCCGAAATTCATCACCGCATCCGCGCGGTTTTGGTATGCTTCCGCGATCTGCGACAAAAGGCGGAATTCCTTCGGCCCGGCATAAATGACCACCTGCCGTGCGATGTCTGCATTGGCGGCGAGCGTTTGCGACGGATAAACCAGCGCGGTCTGGATGCCCTGCGGCGGGGCCGAATTGGTCGCCACGCCCGTGTCCTGAAACCGTGGCAGCGTGATGGTCCGCGCGACCATTCCCGCCGCCGGCTGCTTCGGCATCACCAGCATTGCAAAAAACTGGTTGTCCGCCGCCGCCCAGACCACGTCGCCCGCGCCGGCGCGAAATTCCGGTCGCGGCGCGCCGCGCGAACAGCCGCCGCTGCCCTGAAACCACATCAACGGCTGGGTCACCGCGTTGGTTCCGTCGAACCACATCACGCTTTCGGTTTGCGGTGCGGTGCCGTCGTCCACGTCCATTGGCTCCGCCGTGCCGACGACCAGTTCCTGCGCGGGCAGTGCCAGCGGCTCGCTCGAACCGT
Organism: Verrucomicrobiia bacterium; assembly: GCA_036511615.1. Taxonomy (GTDB): domain Bacteria; phylum Verrucomicrobiota; class Verrucomicrobiia; order Limisphaerales; family UBA11358; genus UBA11358. The sequence goes on from DATCBW010000290.1 coordinate 30,775, forward strand.
TTTTCAAAGTCACCGTCGCGGTGACAAGATAGTTGGAACTGATGTGAAATTCTTTTGTGACCATCAGACCATCCGCCAGAGTTTTTTCCGCGCGCAAACCGTCGCCCGTCCGCGTCAAAGTGAAATTGCCGTCGCCGACCAGTTTGGGGTCGCCCAACAATGCCAGGACGGGAACATCAGCCCGTGCGTTCAGCGAGGCCACCTTGTCGCCGGAATGGACCTGCTCCCGCCAGCGCGCGGAAACGGTTTCGGGATAATCCATCAGTTCGACGACCTTCAGGCCGCCGCCGCGCGAGGTGAACGTGTATCGCACCCAGTCATGATGCGGGCTTCCATTCGTCAGCACGATGGTCTGCTCCGGCAGGTTGGTGTTGAAATAAACCGGCGTCGTGACCGTGGAGGCAGTCACGGCTGCGGTTTCAGGAACGGCGTTGGAAGCGGTTGAAGCGTTGGCGGCCAACTGGCTTTGCGCGAGGGCAAGCTGATTGGTGGCGGCATATTGCGCCCGCTGCTCGGCGATTTTGGTCTGCTCAATGAATCCAAACACGAGCAGCACGGCGCAAATTGCAACAACGATGATTCCGGTCTTGTCCATGAAAAATTAAATTCTGAATTCTGAATTCTGAATTCTGAATTTCTTTTTTGGCACCGGGTCGTGACCACACGCGCCCCACGGATGACAGCGGCAAATCCGTTTCGTTGCCAGAACCGTTCCCGCCAGCGCGCCGTGTTCACGAACCGCCTCCAACGCGTAGGCCGAACAGGTCGGCGTGAACCGGCAGCCGCCCGTCGGGCCGAATAAAAATGATTGGGCGGGAGAAATGGTGAGCCGGTAGGCGCGAATGGCGAAAATCAAAACAGATTTTGGAACATTCAACAACCAACGTTCAAAGTCCAACATCCAGTGAGGCCGCACTCGTGCGCTCGTTCGATGTTGAATGTTGAATGTTGAATGTTGAATGTTTTTCATTTTCTATTTCAGCAGACTCACGCGTTTCAGCGCGGCCAGAAAATCCTTTTCCACCCCGGCAAAACTTTTTCCGGCGATGGAATTCCGCGCCACCAAAACCAGTTCCACCGGCTGCATGAATTCGTGCTGATTCCGCCGGAAACTTTCGCGGAGCAGCCGCCGCGCGCGGCTGCGTTCCACCGCGCCGCCAATTTTTTTGCTCGTGACCACGCCGAGCTTCGGCGCGGAGCCGTCGGGCAGTTTGTTCCAGTTTGCGATGAGGCAGCCCAGCACCAGCCGTTCGCCCTGCTGCCGGACGCGCATAAAATCGCGGCTTTGCGTCAGGCGCGAGGAGCGGCCCAGGCGCAGGCGTTTCGGCGGCGCATCGTTCACGGCATCAAACCGGCGTGAGACGTTTGCGGCCGTTGCGGCGGCGGTTGGCCAGCGTGGCCTTGCCGCTCTTGGTGGAATTGCGGTTGAGAAACCCGTGCTGGCGTTTGCGGCGGATTTTTGACGGTTGATACTGGCGTTTCATAAATTCAAATCAATCTGCTTCCGGCGAAAAAACCGGAGCGTGCGAGCATAGCAGTGAACGAGGTCGTGTCAAGGCGCGGTTCGGCGAAGTTCAACTTTCAGCGGACAAAAATGGCCGGTAGAAGCAAACAAAATACTGTCTTTTCGTCCATTCCCCGATAAACATTTCCGCGTGACGCACGCCGAAGCCAAAAAACACCACGCCGAACTTGCCGACGAAATCCGCCGGCACGACCACGCCTATTACGTCGAAGGCCGGCAACTCATCGCCGACCGCGAATACGACCAGCTTTTCAAGGAGCTTCAGGAACTGGAGAAGAACTTTCCCGATCTCGTCACGCCGGAATCGCCCACGCAACGCGTCGGTGGTGCGCCCAGTGAAAAATTCGTCCGCGTCAAACATCTCGTGCCGATGCTTTCACTCGACAAGGTTGAAGCCAGCGATCAGCCGACCAAGGACGAGGAACCCGACCGCGACAAGCGCAACCGCGCGCAGGATGAAAAAACTTTGGCGGAACTCCGCGCATTTGACGCCACCATCCGCAAGCACCTTGGCCGAGATAAAGTTCAATACATCATCGAGCCGAAAGTGGACGGCGTGTCCATCAGCGTTCACTATCACCACGGCAAACTCGCGCTCGCCGTTACGCGCGGCGACGGCACCGAAGGCGACAACATTACGGCGAACTTGAAAACTGTGCGCGGCATTCCGCTGGAACTAAATTTGAAAAATCCGCCCGCGCTGCTCGAAGTGCGCGGCGAGGCTTATATTTCTATCAAGGATTTCGACGCGCTCAACGCGAAGTTCGCCGCCGCCGGTGAAAAACCTTTTCCCAACGCCCGCAACGCCACCGCCGGCACGCTCAAACAACTCGCTCCAAAGCTTGTCGCACAACGCCCGATCCGCGCGGTGTTTTACGCCACCGGCGCGGCGGACGGCATCGAATTCAAGACATATTCTGAAATGCTGGAGATGCTCGCCAAGTTTGGTCTGCCCACGCAAAAATTGTGGTGGGTTTGCGACGGCATCGAGGAAGTGCTGAAAGTTTATGCGGAAAAAGTCGTCGTGCATTACGACGAGGAAAAAGATTTACGCCGGCAGTTGCCTTACGAGATTGACGGCATAGTTTTGAAAGTGAATACGCTTGCGGATTGGGCAAAAATTCCCGGTCGCAGCCGCGCGCCGGGCTACGCCATTGTTCACAAACCTGTGCCGTGGATCACTCCGGCGGAGACGGTTTTGAAGGCCATCACTGTTCAGGTTGGGCGCACCGGCGTGCTGACGCCCGTGGCGGAACTTGAGCCGGTATTTGTGCAAGGCTCGACGATTTCTCGCGCCACGCTCCACAACGAGGACGAAATCCGCCGCAAAGACATCCGCATCGGCGACACCGTGGTCATCCGCAAGGCCGGCATGGTCATACCGGAAATTTTCGAGGTGGTGAAAACCAAACGCCCGCCCGGCGCGAAGGAATTTGATTTGTTCGCGCACGTCGGCGGCAAATGCCCGGCGTGCGGCGGGCCGATTGCGAAAGAAAAAATGTCCGGCGGAGATGCCGAAGAAGTCGCGTGGCGCTGCCAGAACATCGCGGGCTGCCCGGCGCAGCTCACGCGGCGCGTCGAGTATTTCGCGCAACGCAAGGCGCTCGATCTCGAATCGCTCGGCGGCATCGTCGCGGAGAAACTCGTCGAACGCGGACTCGTCAAAGAACCGCTCGACCTGTTCGACCTGAAACTGGAGCAGCTTGGCAAATTGAATCTCGGCACAGACGACGAGCCACGCGTGTTTGGCGAGAAGAACGCCACGAAAATTCTTGACGCGCTCCAGCGCGCCAAAACTGCGCCGCTCTCCCGCTGGATTCACGCGCTGGCAATTGCCGACGTGGGTGAAGCCACCGCCAAGCAGCTTGCCGCCACGCACGAATCGTTGGAAGCGCTGGCGAATTCCGAAGTTCTGACGGACATC
>DATCBW010000291.1:0-6668 GCA_036511615.1 Verrucomicrobiia bacterium
CGCCAGTTCCACGCCGGCGGCGGACATTTTCGCGCCGCCCGCGCCGAAGAAAACCGGCGAAGATGGAGGATTGAGAATGGAAGATTGAACGCGTAGCGCGGCGACCAGCTCGGCGGCGAGCAAGTCCCCGCTCGCCTCGCCGGCGATGAGCATGAACGATTTTGGTTTCATTCGGATTCGCCGGTTTCGTGCAAAAAACTCCGGCGTGAGGATTTTGCCGGAATGAAAGCGGCTGGTTCAAAACAAATGTTTAGCCGCCCGCCTCATCCCTTCTCAATGCACGCATACGCGTTGTGATTGTGGATGCTCTCAAAATTTTCCGCCTCGACTTTATACCAACCCACGCGTTTGTCGGCGTTCAGCCGCAGCGCCACGTTGCGCACCAAATCCTCCACGAACACCGGATTTTCATACGCGCGCTCCGTCACGGCCTTTTCGTCCTGCCGCTTGAGCAGCGCGTAAAGTTCCGAACTCGCCGATTTTTCAATCATCGCAATCAAATCCTCAATCCAGACAATTTCGCGCGAACGAATCGCCACCGTCACCTCGCCGCGCTGGTTGTGCGCGCCGTATTTGGCAATCGCCTTTGAACACGGGCACAGCGTCGTCACGTTCGCCTTCACCGTCAGGACAAAATCAATTTCCGGTCCGCACGCCGTCGCGTCGAACCGCGCGGTGTAATCCATCAAGCTCTCCATCCGCGACACCGGCGATTTTTTGGACATGAAATACGGAAATTCAATTTCAAGATGCGACGTGGCCGCGTGCAGTTTTTTTTGCAGTTCATGCAGGATGTCCGAAATGTTTTCGACGTGGATGGCGTTGCCGTGCGCGTTGAGCACCTCGACAAAGCGGCTCATGTGCGTGCCTTTGAATTCCTTTGGCAAATCCACGAACATCCCGATGGTCGCCACGGTGTTTTGCACGCTGCGCGCCTTGTCGCGCACCTGGATGGGAAAGCGCAGCCCGCGCACGCCGACCTTGTCAATGCGCAGTTCGCGCGTGTCGCGCTCGCTCTGTTTGTCGTCCAGTTTCAACGGCGGAGTTTTGCCGGTTCGAGACATGGAATGAGCATAGCAGATTCGCGAAAATGCGCAAAGCGTTCCGTGAAAAAGCGCCGGTAAAAATCAAGGCTTCACCGCAACCTTGTCGAACAGCGTGGAGTTCAACGTAAAATTATTGTGCGAGGCAAGGGCCACGCCGGCGGAAAGAGTTTTGTTCATTGGCTCGGTCACGCTGGCGATGCGCTGCCAGTTTTTTCCATCCGCCGAAATGTAGCCGGTGAAAAGGTCGCCACTGCGCGTGAGCTTGAGCCATTGCGGCGGTTTCGCTTCCGGGCCGTCGGTGCTGGCGGTGGCGGCATCCGGCACTGCGCGCGATTGCAGCGTGGAACCGCCCTGCGCGGTCAACGCCATGAAAACATACTTCGAGCCTGCGGAATCGTTTTCGCGCAGCATCACGCCCGCCTTCGCCCACGGATCGGTGTATTGAATGGAAACGATGCGCGCGACGATGCTGCCGTCGCCCGTGAGCGGCCGGCGAACAAAATGGAACGCGTCGGCGGTTTCCCAAATGTCGCTGCCGGAGGCGAGCAGGTTGAACCGGCCGTTGAGAAAACTCGCGTCGCCAGAAACCCCCACGTGGCCGATGTCCACGCTGCTCCAGCCTTTCGGCAGAGGCGCGGCGGCGGCGGGCAGGGAAGAAATCCATTTGCCGATGATGGCAACGGCTTTGTCGTCCACGAGATTTCTGGCGATGGGCGGCATCTGGTTTTCGCCGACAATGCTGACGCGGTGAAACAAGATGGATTTGCTCGCATTGCCAGGAACAATGACTTTCCCGCCGGTTATGCCAAGCTGGTTGGCAACCGGGCCGTTGATGAGGTTCTGCCTCGCGAGCGTCGTGTCGAAGCGCGCGTCAAAGAACGCGCCGACGCCGCCGGGCCGGTGACACATCGAACAATTGGCGTCGAGATAGGAGCGCACGCGGAGTTCGAGCGCGGCGGCAGTGTTGGTGATGTTGAAGAGGCGCGGATAACGGGAAATTTTCCGTGCATCGAACGCGGCGTCAAAAATTCCCGCGTGGCCGAGCGTGAGCAGTTGGTTGGCGATGACGCCGTTCGGATACTTGAAGCTGCCATTGAGTTGGCGCGTCTTGAGGCCGAGCACGCCGCCGGACGCGGTGGTGTGGCAGGTGAGACAATCCTGTCGTCCGGGATAAAACCAGTTTTGCGTGCGTGTGCCGGTCGCGGTTTTGATTTGAATCGGCTCGGTGATTCCGGTCGTGACCAGCTCCGCGTCGCTGTTGTCCGCGCGCCATTTGTAACTCGCGCCATAAACGTAGCCGTTGGGGTCGCGGACAAGCACGCGCGTTTCGAGGCGGCGGAGAATTTTCGGATTCGCGTCGTCCGCCGGCAGGTCGAAATTTTTCACGAACACGGAGCCGGCGGGAAATTTCCATTCGCCGGTCGCGGAAAAGTTGATGACGGTGTTGGTCGGCAGCGTGAACCAGCGGGTTTTCACCGCGCCGTCCGACCAGAGCGGCGAATTGACGGAGTAGGGAATGAGAAAATCTGCTGGTTGCAAATTCTTGAGGTCGGTAAATGCGCCGGTTTCTGAGAGCAGCCGGGGCAGCGGGTGCATCGGCGGCGGCGGCCCGCCGCGTTGCAACATGTAGATGTGCCCGCCGATGCTGCTCATCTGGCAGAAATAAAGTTCGCCGTCCACGTCCACGCCGAACGACGAGAGGCCGGTGTAATCGGAACCGGAATTCGGCCCGTCGCCTTTGGGCATGACGCAGAGCAAATTTTTTTGGAACGGCGTCGTGGTCTCGTCCATCGCCCAGACGGTGCGCAGGACGTTATCGCCGAAAATATATTTGCCGCCGAGGTCGCGCGCGAATTTTTTGCCGCGATAAACATAGCCGCCGATGACCGCGCGGCCATCGGTGTGCGGATAATCCAGCACCGGCCCGCAGCTGACGCCGAGGTGGGGCGATTTCATCTGGCCGAGCCGGCCTTCGCAGTAGTTCCACTGGAAATTCAGCCCGGACTCGCCGGGTTCGATCACGTCAATTTCCTCGCGCGAACTTTCGCCGACGTCGCCGATAAAAATCCGGCCGGTCGGCGGATCAATCGTCATGCGATGCGGACTGCGCAGGCCGAGACAGAAAAATTCTTCGAGCGGTCGTAGGACAGGCGTCGCGCCTGTCTCTGATTTATTTTCACTTTCAATTTGAGACAGGCGCGACGCCTGTCCGACAAACGGATTGTCGTTCGGGATGAAATAATTCGCCGTAAAACCGTTCACCGGCTGGCGCGACGGCGGATGGCTGAAATTTCCGCCGCGACAATCCACGTCAATGCGAAAGACGCCGGAGTAAAGGCTTTTGTTGATGATCTGGTCGTTGTCGCCGACCGAATTGTCGCCGTCCGTCCAATAAAGGAGGCCGTTGACCGGATGAAAAAACATTCCGCCGCCGTGATGCCAGACAGTCTGGTTGGTGAGGTCCACGAAAATTTTTGCGGATGCGGGAATCGCCGCGCCGTTTGCGTCCAGCGTGTAGCGCTCGAGCCGGTCGTGATAGGTGTTGGGCAGGCTGGGATTTGGACGGGTCATGGCATCGCCAGCGACCGTGCCCGGCTTGACCCAGGTGTAATAGACGAAGATGAAATGGTTCGTCGCAAAGCCCGGATGAAACGCCAAGCCAAGCAGCCCGGAATCGTCCCAGCCTTGGCATTGATTGTGGAGGTCGAGAACGAGTTTCTTCTCCGTCGCACCGGGAGAATTATGAAACGTCCAGACGCGGCCTTCGCGTTCCCAGACGCACAGCTCATCCGTGCCGGAAACCGGTGCCAGGCCGACGCTGTTGGTGAATACAAGATTTGGAAAAGCGACGACGGCGGACCAGTTGCCGGAAATGCCCGGCGCGACCTCCGGCATCGCGCCGTTGAGAAACGGTCCGACGCTTGGACGCGCGGCTAGACCGACGGCGGGTTTGGCGTCCGCCGACAGCACCAGGCTGCCCAGCAAAATGAGGGACAGCATCCATTGGCGGCTTCTGAATGACGGCTTAATCACAACCGGAACCGCGCATAAGATTCCCGCCCAAGTTTCCGCCGTCAAATTTTTTAGTGTGAAATCCGCCCCGGCGAATCTAGCCTGCTGTCATGTTTCGTCCGTGCATAGACCTGCATGAAGGCAAAGTGAAGCAAATCGTCGGCGGCACGCTCGGCGACGCCGGCCTGCGCACCAATTTCGTCTCTGAAAAACCGGCGGCGTGGTTCGCGGAACTTTATCGGCGCGACGGGCTGACCGGCGGCCACGTCATCATGCTCGGCACGGGCAACGAAGTGGAGGCCCGCTCGGCGTTCGCGGCGTTTCCGGGCGGACTGCAAATCGGCGGCGGAATCAACTCCCAAAACGCGCGCGGCTGGCTTGATGCCGGCGCATCACACGTCATCGTCACAAGCTGGGTTTTCCGCGAAGGCCGCGTGGACTGGGACCGGCTCGGCGAACTTGTCAAAGCCATCGGCAAGGATCGGCTCGTGCTGGACTTGAGCTGTCGGAAACGAGTCCAAAGTCCAAAGTCCAAAGTCCAAAGCCAGGGAGCAACGGCCAGTGGCTTTGGACATGAGACTTTGGACTTTGGACATTATTTTGTCGTGACTGACCGCTGGCAGAAATTCACGGAACTGGTCGTGAACGCGGAAACGCTGGAAAAATTTTCCGGCTGCTGCGCGGAATTTTTGATTCACGCCGTGGACGTGGAAGGTTTGTGCTGCGGCATTGACGGCGAACTCGTCAAGAAACTTGGCCGCTGGTCGCCGATCCCCGTGACTTACGCCGGCGGCGCGAATTCGTTGACTGATTTGGAAGAGGTCACAAAACTTGGCGGCGGGAAAATTGACCTGACCATCGGCTCGGCGCTGGACATCTTCGGCGGCAGCGGCGTGAAATACGCGGACTGCGTAAAATTCAACCGCCGCCGGAAATGATTCCAGCGGCGGTTGGCGTTCAAAATTTCTGCTTAAGCTTTTTTCACTTTAATCTTGGTTGGCGTCATTACTTCCTTGCCATCTTTTTCGACGACCGTGCCGGTAACGGTGACCTTTTGAGAATTGCCAGCGTCGCAAATGGGGGCATGGGCGGCCTTGCTCACGTCATTTTGTTCCAGAAAGTAATTCACAGTTTTGCCGTCTTTCTTTACTTGAACGACGTTCTGGCACTCTGTGGTGATGTGCAGCGTGCATTTACCGCAGACCATGTCACCGGTGATGGTGACTTTCTTGGCTTTGCTGTCGGCGGCCAGCGTGTGAGTGGTGAATCCCGCCAGTATCAAGCCGGCGATCAGAGTTAAGGCGATGTTTTTCATAAATAATTTTGGTGTTTATCTTGCAGGGTTATGACAGCACAGTTAATGCTTTCGTTCAAGCAAAATAATTCTGTCAGGCGGCGAACAGTTCGGCCACGGTGATTTGAAACTGCGGGATTAATTTCTCCGACAACATTTCGCCGCCGGCCAGGATGCCCTTCAACCGCAGGCCGAATTCAAAACTGTGATATACCTCCACGTTGTCGTAGCGCGGATCCACCATCCACAGACGCGGCACCCGCAACTGCTCGTAAATTTCTTTCTTCATCACCGTGTCGGCATGGTGGTCGTCGCGGCTGATGATTTCGACAGCGAGAACAAGTTTTCCGGTGGCGGCGGTCACGAGCGCAAGGTCGGGGCAGAGCGCCGTGGTGTGGGAAAGCTGGACGCGGGAGCGCGGCGGGAGCAGTTGCGAGCTGGCGAGGCCGTTGATGCCGGCGGCCATTTCACGGTGCAGCCGTTCGCAGATTTTTTCATGGCGGTCGCCGGGCGCGGAACGCGGCAGCGTCGCGCCATCCAGAACTTCCTCGTAAGGCCGGTTCATCGGTGGCAGAATGAAAACACTGATGGGCGGGCGCGGCAAGATAAACCGCGCTTTTGCGTTTGCCATGCTCTTCCGGGCAGGCTAGGCTGCGCGTTCGTTTTTCACTATGATTGGAACAATTCGCAAACATTCGTCGTGGCTGTGGTGGGTCATCGCCGGTCTTACGATCATTTCATTTGTAATATTCATGGGTTCCGGCGCGGCCCGCCGTGCCAACAACAGCGTCGGCGTCGGCAATTTGGGCAAGATTTACGGCCAGAATATCACCGCCGAAGAATACGCGGCGGCCAAGCGGGATTTCTCGCTCCACGTGTTTTTCAACTATGGTCAATGGCCGGAAAATAATCCCAGCATCACGCAAAATGTAACCGAGCAGCAGACGTATCTGCAATTGTTGATGAACCAAAAGGCCAAAACCCTTGGAATCTACATCCCGGAATCGGTGGTGGTGTCGGTCGCGGGGGAAATCCTGCAATCGCCGGCCGTCACCCGCCTGTTCGGCAATTCGGTTCATTCCGTGCCGGCGGACCAGTTTGTCGAGCGCGTTCTCAAGCCGCATGGATACACCGATGACGATTTTCGACAATATGTGCGCAGCGAACTGACGCTCCAGCAGTTGCAGATGACCCTGGGTTTGTCCGGCGGGCTGATCACGCCGCAGGAGGCCGCGGCGCTTTACGACCGGGAATATCAGGAAGTTTCCACGGAGGCGGTTTTCTTTTCCGTGTCGAATTATCTCGCGCAAGTGAAG
>DATCBW010000292.1:0-12805 GCA_036511615.1 Verrucomicrobiia bacterium
GCCAGTTCCTCGCGACGCGCTTTGCTGCGAATGTGTTGCTGCCAGTCCAGTTTGTCGGAAGCCGAGCCGGACATGACGATCTTCATCGTGCCTTTGTCATCGTCGTCGGAATGCCAAGCCGGGCGTAGTTTCTGAATCGCCTTGTAAAGCTCCACGCAGATGCGGCGGCTCATGCAGACCACCATCGCCTTGCCGAGCATCGCAGAGTAACGCGCTTCCCAATGCTTCACCAAATCCTCGGCGACGAGTGTAATCCGTTTATCTGTCCCGACCATTGCTTCCAACTGCGCCCATTTCCGGCGCAAACTCTCCCTCGTTGATTCTTCCGCATCTTCCGTCACTTCTTCAAAGTTCGGATCAATCTTCGGGCGTTCCTCCGGCTTCAAATCAATTTTCGCCAGCCGCGCCTCGTAATAAATCGGCACGGTGGCCTTGTCTTCCTTGGATTGCAGGATGTCGTAAACGTCAATGTAATCGCCAAACACGGCCTGCGTGTTCTTGTCGCCGCTTTCAATCGGCGTGCCGGTGAAGCCGATGAACGATGCCTTGGGCAGCGCATCGCGCATGTGCTTGGCGAAGCCGTCAATGAAATCGTATTGGCTGCGGTGCGCTTCGTCGGCGATGACGACGATGTTGCGCCGGTCGGAAAGCAGCGGATGTTTCCCGCCTTTTTCAGCGGGAAAGAATTTCTGAATCGTGGTGAAAATGACTCCGCCCGCTGCACGCTTAAGCAAATTCCGTAAATCTTCACGGTCTTTCGCCTGCACCGGCGTCTGCCGCATCAACTCCTTGCAAAACGAGAATGTGTCGAAAAGCTGGTCGTCCAGATCGTTGCGGTCGGTGAGCATGACGATGGTGGGATTCTCCATGGCCGGGTGCTGCACAATTTTCCCGGCGTAGAAAACCATCGAAAGACTTTTGCCGCTGCCTTGCGTGTGCCAGATGACACCCGCCCGCCGGTCGCCAGTGATTGCGGATGCTTCAACCGTAGTTGCGACTGCTTTGTTGACGGCGTGGAATTGATGATAGCCCGCCAGCTTTTTCACGACCTTTTCCCCGTCATCTTCAAAGACGATGAAGTTGCGGATCAAGTCCAACAAGCGGCGCTTGTCGAACACACCTTTGAGCAGCGTTTCCAGTTGCAATGAACCGACGGGCGCAAGCTCTTTGCCGGTAATGGTGCGCCAAGTCATAAACCGTTCCCAATCCGACGTAATGGTTCCCAGTTTGGCCTGGTGGCCGTCGGAAATCACCAGCAGCGCGTTCGAGTGGAACAGCGACGGGATTTGCGCCTTATAAGTCTGGAACTGGTCGAACGCCTTGCGGATGGTGGCCTGTTCGTCCGCAATGTTTTTGAGTTCCAGCACCGCCAGCGGGATGCCGTTGATGAACACCACCACATCCGCGCGGCGATCAATCTGCCCTTCTTTCACCGTGAACTGGTTGACGGCGAGAAACTCATTGTTTTCGGGATTCGCAAAATCAATCAGCCAGACCTTGTCGTGAACGATTTGGCCGTCAGCATTGCAAAACTCCACGTCCACGCCTTCCACCAGCAGCCGATGAAACGCGCGATTGTTTTCGATGAGCGTGGGATGGCTGATGAGCCGGATTTTCCGCAGCGCCTCCTGCAAACCCTCGTGCGGAATCTTGGGGTTCAAATCCTCCAGCTTGGTTTGCAACCGGTCGAAAAGAAAAACCTGCTTGTAATCCGCCCGCTCCGCCGCCGGTTCGCCCGGCGCAATCGCCAGCCCGGATAAAACTTCGTAGCCAAGCCCGCCGAGCCAGTCTAGCGCGGCATCCTCTATGACGGATTCCGAAATGCCCTTGCTCATTACTGAATGTCATTGAGCGTTTGTAGAGTGTAACGAGGGCGCCCTTGGCCAACCTGAATTACATGCAATTTGACATTTACCAGCTTGTGCAAGAAATCACGATTTAACACATCTGCGTCTTCAATATCCGGCCCTACCTTGCCTCGTAAAACTCCATCTTGATCGCGAAGTTTGAATTCGAAAGTTCGTCCTTTTGGCAATACCCCTTGAAATTCGCCCGTAAAAGTGTCGTCAGATTCTTTGATATTATTGGATGTCAAGCGCTCCACCGATGTGCGCACTTGTTCTATTCCAGAAAATCTAAAAAAACTCTCCTTGAATTCCAAACCGCACCACGCTTCCTGTTCAGAAATGTATCCCAAAAACTCAGCAGCCTTCTTGACAGCTCGCGGGTGGATTTCCTCGACCAATTCGGCGATGTCGTCATCACTTCCTTCGGCTGCCACATGGAAGAGCTTTTCGAGCTTTTGCATCGCATCTTCTGGCCGGTTCGGCACGGGGAAAAGCGGGGCTTGTCCTGATGTGTCATCCGAATCAACCCTGGGTAGTTCAAACTCAAATCCAAATGAGCCAATAGCTGTTCCAGTGATCAAAAGCTGATTCTTTTGTTTGTCCGGGATTGGCCCCATGTAACGGAGATTTTCTGTAATACCAGCAACCACAGCAGAAAATGCATCCGTAAAATAACCTGATGCTTTTGATGCAAAGTCGGCAGAAACACCATACGAACCAAAAACAGGCCGTCCTCGGAAAGTCAGTCTGGCTTTTTTTGGGGATTGCGCTGGATCGAAACCGGCAATCGCTTCTTTGGCTGATTTCAGCCGTGCTTCCAGTCCGATTCGATTGATGGCGTTTTTTGCTGGGATTTGAGCCAGGAGAGATTCCAGCTCCTTTATCTCCGAAGAAACAAAAATGTATTCGTCGTGGCTCATAGGGTCTGTTGTTCTCGTTCAATTTGATCCAACACCGCCCCGGCAATTTGGTCTTCATTGGGCGAAATGTCCACTCGCACGAAACCCTTCCACAAGCCATTCCGCCGGTGCGACCACATGCTATACCAATATGAAATCTGCTGGACGTCAGAAACCTCCAGAGCGTTTCCGATTAACATGGCATACGCATCCACGTGAAAGCGGACTTTGCTCTGGTCAGGGTAAAAGAGATCAGGATTTTGCGCGACAAATGTTTGCTCATCCGTGATCCCTGCGGGCAGATTGAAAAATGTGACCACATCCACATCATTCGGCGGTAGATTCAGGAGCAATTCCTTATGTTCCATGAAACTGCCGTCAAGCCATTGGAAGCCGTCCGTGATGCCGACGCGGGTCAGTTCATTGCGATAAGCCAATAACCCGCGCAGTATGACAATGCGATCGGGCGAGGTGGCGAACCGTTGCACGACCTCTGAAAGCGAAGCAGAATAAGGAGAACGATCAGGGCTATGCCCCGGCTGGTCGGGGCGCACCGGCGGCAAAACGGCAGAATTGTTCCATGCGGGGATCATTGGCTTATTGTTTTGCTTGAGGATTGTTGTGGATTTTCACGGTTTTACAATAATTTTGTTTGGGCTTCCGGCTCGGCATTCATTTCACCTTGTGCGCTTCCAGCCATTTCAACGCCGCCGGATGTTTTTCCCACGCCGCCCGCACCACCTCCGCGTAGCAGGCCGCCTCCTCCTTGCTGCCCGGCGCGTAGGCTTCCGGCATGGTTTTTGGAATCTGCCGATGCCCCTTTACATAAGCCTGCAGGTTCGGATTTTGTTTCCGCGCCGCTGCCAACGCCATGACCGCTCCGGGCAAATCTTCCGCCAAAAACCGTTCCAGCACCCGGCCCCACGCAAACACCGCGTTGAATTCCAGATCGCCGGGGTATTGCTCAAACAATTTCCGCGCGGCCTCCAGCCGGTGCAACGCCAGCAGCGCCGGCAGCAGCAGATAGCGCACGCCCTGGTTGTCGCCGGGATTCAATTCCAGCATCGCGTTCCATTCCGCGATGGCCTCGTCATGCCGGCCCGCGTGGCGCAACGCCTCCGCCAGTTGTTCCCGCGCCCGCATATAGGGCCGCGTTTCGTGAAATCCCCAAAACGCTCCCGCGAACTCCTTGAACGCTTCCGGGCCGAGCCGCATTTCGGCGAGTTGCACCAGATTTTGCAGAAACTGGATTTCCTCGGCCGGTGAAAAGGTTTCGTAACGCAGCAACGACAGCAGCACATCCACGTTCCCGGCGTCCAGCTTCAACGCCTTTTCCAGCAGCTTGAGTTCCTCCGATTCCGAAGGCGCGTCCATGGCCTCGTAAAACAAATCCTGCGCCCGGTCCGACGGCACGTTGGATTTGGTGGCCAGCACCCGTTCGATGGAACGCAGCAGCGAGCGCGGGCTGGAAGCATGCGGATTGTTGCCGGCGGGTTCGTCAAATGAGCGGATCATAAATCCAGTGAACCAAGTTTGGCGGGCACGGGCAACTCGCCCGACAGCAGCTTCGGCAGCAGCGCGTCGCGCAGCGCGGCGAGCGTGCGGGATTCGTGGAGATTGGAATAAACTTTTTGAAACAGCGGCTCAACGATGCAGTTGAACTTCTCCAAAACATCGTCTGTCGGGAAAAATGTTCTCAACCGTTTCAAATCTTGGCCGGTGACGTGACCGAGGCCGGTGGTTTGCTTGTCGCGGGCAATCTCAACGAACACTGGCTTGAGATGCCGAAGCAGGTAATAGACAAAGAACTTCTCAACTGGTCGCTTGAACTGAATCTTGAAGATGTGTTGGTTCAGCCAGCCTTCGCCTTCTGTCCAAATGAAAATATCAATGGAAGTGTCGGGGCTGCCAGACCATGAGAACAAAATCTCGCCGGAATTGATTCGGTATTTCGGCTCGCGCTCGATCTCGCAGAATTTTGTCTGCGCGGTGATGCCATCTTTCAATTCGCCGATCTTGATGACCGGCAATCCTTGGCGGTCAGCGGAAAAGTGCTCGTTACGGAACGCTGCGCCGTTGATGTAGTCGGCGCAGTCATACAATGCGCGTTCAGTCCAGCCTTTGGGGAGGGCGGATTGGGTGGCGTCCACGAACCAGGATTTGAACAGGCTCTGGGCCAGCGCCTCCAGCGTCTCGTTCATCCGCCGGTTCAACTCAATCTTGTCGTCCAGCGAACCCAACACCGCAGCTATCGCCTGCTGCTCGGCGAGTTCGGGGAAATATATCGGCAGATCGCTCAATAATTTTGTATTCAGAGAAGGCATTGTCGCACCAACAGCGATACGCCGGACATGCTCGCGAAAACCTTCGAATCCAAAGAATGATGATAGATATTGCGAATCTATTTTTTTGGAGTCAGGTCTGACTCTCAAACACCGACCAGAAAACAACCAGCCGTTTTCTTCGTCGCGCACCAAAGCTCTGCGGTCAACAGAACCAACACGACTAAAAACTATGTCTCCTGTTTGAAGACTGTAACGAGCAAGCCGCGCTCGATCAGAGTCAGAAACACGGGGCAAATCGTCGTGAATGATTCTATTTTCACCCAAATGTTCGACTGTGAGGATTGGTATGCCCTGAGGAACGTAGTCCTCCTGATGCAATTGACTTCCGAATGGTCCAGTTTGAACTCCCGACTCATTGACACACAAATCGGCGAGCTTCGCGCATTGGAATCGAGAACTAACGAATCCGTAAGGTGTATCAACTGGTTCAGGCGGCATAGGTCAACCCTTGCAAGTTTTTCCGAATCGCCTTCTCCAACTTTGCTGACTGTTCAAATTGATCCTCCAGCGTCGCGGTGAGTCGCTTCATCTTTTTATCGATTGGCTCGCCGTCATCTTCAACATCCACCGCGCCGACATAACGACCAGGCGTGAGGATATAATCATGCGTTTGGATTTCTTTAAGCTTCGCGGATTTGCAAAAGCCGGGTTCGTCGGCATAAGCTGGCTTTGCGTCTTTGGATTTCCACGCATGGTAGCTGTCCGAAATTTTCGCGATTTCTGCGGCAGTTAGTTCCCGATGAACCCGATCCACCAGCACACCCATTTTTCGCGCGTCTATAAACAGTGTTTCACCGCGCCGGTCGCGACGTTTGTGATTCTTTTTGTCACGGGCGAGAAACCAGAGGCAGACGGGAATTTGCGTGGTGAAAAACAATTGGCCGGGCAGCGCGACCATGCAATCCACAAGGTCGGCTTCAATCAGCGCCTTGCGAATCTCGCCTTCGTTTGAGGTCTGCGTGGACATTGAACCGTTCGCCATGACGAATCCCGCCACGCCCACGGGGGAGAGGTGATGGATGAAGTGTTGTATCCAGGCGTAGTTGGCGTTGTTCACCGGCGGCATTCCGAATTTCCAGCGCATGTCCTGCCGCAGGTTTTCACCGCCCCAATCGCTCATGTTGAACGGCGGGTTGGCGAGGATGAAATCGGCCTTGAGGTCGGGATGCAAATCCGCCCGGAAGCTGTCGGCGTTGCGCGGGCCGAGATTGGCGTCAATGCCGCGAATGGCGAGGTTCATCCGCGCCAGTTTCCAGGTGGTGTAGTTGGATTCCTGCCCGTAAACCGCGATGTCGCCCACACGTCCGCCGTGTTCTTCCACAAATTTTTCCGAGGACACGAACATGCCGCCCGAACCGCAGCAGGGATCGAACACGCGGCCTTTGTAGGGTTCAAGCATGGCGACGAGCACCTGCACGACGCATTGCGGAGTGTAGAACTCGCCGCCGCCCTTGCCTTCCGCGCTGGCGAATTTGCCGAGAAAGTATTCATAGACGCGCCCGAGCACGTCCTTGGATGTCGCCGCCGATTCGTTGAAGCCGATGTTGCTGATGATGTCCACGAGTCCGCCGAGCCGGACTTTGTCGAGGCTGGGCCGGGCGTAATCGCGCGGCAGCACGCCTTTGAGCGTGGGATTCTCGCGCTCGATCGCGCCCATCGCGTCGTCAATGACCTTGCCGATCTCCGGCGACTTGGCCTTGGCCTTGATGGTGTGCCAGCGGGCTTCCGGCGGCAGCCAGAAAACATTCGCGGCCAGATATTCGTCGCGGTTCTCGGCGGCTTTCGAGCGGTCAGGTTCATCTTTGATAAACCATTCACTCTTGGGATCAGCGTAACCGAACAGCAGTTGCTCGCGTTTTTCCTCGAAGGCGTCGGAGATGTATTTCAGGAAGATCAGACCCAAGCAAACGTGCTTGTATTCCGAAGCGTCCATGTGCCCGCGCATCTTGTCGGCGGCAGCCCAAAGTTGGGCTTCGAAGTCGAGAGCGGAGCCGTTGGCCTGTTTCTGGTAGATTCCTTTTGCCATGATGGAGGGCAGATCGTAAGGGGCGGCGGATTTTAGGCAATTCAAAAGAGTTCGCGCCTTCGCGGTTCACCTCATCCGTCCTACGGCCACCTTCCCCAGCGCGGAGAAGGGCTATCGCTGATGGAACCGTTGCCAAGATCAAAAGCCCAAATTGTTCCAGAATTCATAATCTTTGACTGTTTTGAAATTAAAAATGGCAATCATGGCTTTTGCAAGTCTCAATTGGGCGGCGCAACAGTGTCGCCCTGCCAAAACGTATCCGAATCATTAACACCGCCAAACAAAAGCATCGCCGACGGAAAATTTATTCTTCCGCCAGAAGCATCCGTGAAATTCTGCCATCGCATCGGACTGACCTACGTCAGTTGCCCGCCGTTCCGCGTGCCCGTGGCGCGGCTCACCGCCTCGCAGGCCGCGATTGAGGAAAAGCGCAAGGCGAAGCCTGCGAAGAAAAAATAATCTGCCGCTGAAAATTCAAAAGCCGCTCCGGGAAACCGGGGCGGCTTTTCTTTTCGCCGTGACTTCCGAAGGTTTCCCATTTTTGGACACCGCAGATAATGGGTTTGCACATAATCCAAATGCGATTATTATATTTCAAATTGGAATGAAACCTGCCAGATTTGTCTTGGAAGCAGGATGAACGGAGGTTTTGTTCGCGCGGCATGGCGGCGCGCTGATTGACGGACAGGTTGGAATTCGATGAAAACTCGGCTATCAAATCAAAGAAAAGTTCAATTCCCATCGCGAGGGCGGGCGGGAATGACGCTGGTTGAAGTGGTCATGTCCCTGGCCATTGCCGGGCTGACCATGGCTGGAATTGTTTCAGGCTATATTTACTGCACGACATCGGCCATCAAAGCCGAGCTGTCCCAGGCGGCAAACGCACAAGCGTTGGAACGCCTGGAGCAGACGCGGAGCGCCCAGTGGGACACGTCAAGCTGGCCGGTGGTGGACCAGTTGGTGGCGACGAATTTTCCCGACGTGACCGTCACCTTGGACTTGCCCGGAACCAATGCAGCGGGCACGTCGGCCACCATTAAAACAACCATCGCCCAGATTTTAACCTGGCCGCCGATTCGAAGGATTCATGTGGATTGCATCTGGCAGTTCAGAGGCGTCGAGTGGATCACCAACTCAATCGAAACCTGCCGGGCGCCCAGCCAATGAAGCTGCCATTTCCAATTTCAGACGGAAGGTCGGCGGCGCGGAGCCGGGGTTTCACCTTGCCGGAACTGCTCATTGCGCTGACGGTGTTTCTTTTTGTGATCATTGGCATTGTTTTCGCAAATTTGTTTGGCTTGAGCATGTTCAAGATGAATGAGACCAAGCTGAACGTCACCCGGTGGTCCCGCGAAACGATTGAACATTTCACGGATGAAATTCACACCTGCAGCAGCGTTCAGGTTGGCTATATGACGAACAGCAGTTCTCTCAGCGGTTTCGCCGGGTTCATGAATGGAGAGACGCAGCAGGGGAACGCCCTGCTCATTTGTCCGACGACAAATACCGACAACTACATCGTTTATTTTGTCAATCCGGCGGACCAGACTTTCCGCCGGACGGACCAGACGGACAGCACGGTGATCCTGGCCGATTCGGTCACCAATACCGCGCCCTTTTCCGCGCAGGATCTTTCGGGAAAGGTGCTGACCAACATTGTGAACAACCAGGTGATTCATTTCACCCTTGAATTTTATCAGCCGCAACTTTTCATGCAGGCGGCGAATTATTACAAGCTGGAAACCGCCGTGGCCCAGCGTGTCGTGCAATGAACATGAACCTCCGCATTAAATTGAAAAAGTCCCGCCGGGCCGGCGCCGCCCTGCTGATGACGATGATCATGTGCGGCATTGCCCTGGCCATTTTGGCGGCGGCCATGGCCTGGTCGGCCAGCAGCACCCGGCTGACCTATCGTTCCATCCAATACATCCGGGCGCAGGCGGCGGCGGAAGCGGCCACGGACAAAGTGGTGGGCCAGATGACGCGGGACTTTTTGTATAACGGCGAAAATCTGGTGGACAGCCAGTTGAACACCTATCGCCAGAACACGGTGCCTACAACGGCGGATTCCACTTACTGGAACACCTGGCAGTTTGATGACGGGAACGGCAACAGTGGCCAGACGTATGTGCAGCTTGGGTCTTCGGACAACTACGTCTCGTTGAGTCCGCCTTACGCCGGCCTGAAAGCCTATGTCTCGACTTATACGGTGGTGTCGCACGCCAAAGACACCGCCAGCATCCAGGACGTCTCCGCCGGCGTGCTGCAGCAAGTGCAACTGGCCACCATCCCGATCTTTCAGTTTGCGATGTATTCTTCGGGCGACATGGAAGTCAGTTGCGGCGAGCCTTTCGACGTCACCGGACCCGTGCATTCCAACGGCCATCTTTATGTCGAGCCGGACAGCTCTCTGAAGTTTGAATCCGATGTCACCGCCGTTTTGGATGTCCTCTTTCAACGCGACCCACTGGATACTCGCGGCCCGCTGGCGGGCGGAGTGGAGTATGTGGAAACCAATATGCCCAGTTTTCCGGTGGCGGCCTTGACGCTCCCGATTGGAAGCAGCAACAGCCCGGAAGCCATCCGGGAAATCATCGAACCGCCGACAGATCCTACGGAAAACCCCAACTCGCCCCTCGGCAGATCGCGTTATTACAATCAGTGTGACATGATCGTGACGGTTTCGGACAGCGGGGTCAGCGCCACCAGCGGAGTGGAAGTTAACAACAAGGCGACCCCCATTCCAACCAATGATCTGGCGAACTTTGTTTCCATCACCACCAACAGTTTTTGGGATGGGAGGGAGAACAAAACTGTCATGCCGATTGATTTGAACATCGGAAACCTTGCGATTTGGAGCCAGACCAACACCAGTTTGCGCGCCTCCCTCATCGGCTCGAACCTTGATTCCGTTTATGTTTTGGACACGCGCACTCCGCTCACGTTGCCGGGCAACAGCTTGACAGCGGTCCGGGTGGTCAATGGCATGCAACTGCCGCCAAAAGGGCTGACGGTGGCCACGGCGCGTCCGCTCTATGTTCTCGGTGACTATAACACGGATTCCGCGACCAAAGGAACCTCCAACACCACGACCACTTTGCCGGCTTCGTTGGTGGCCGATGCCATCACAATTCTGTCGGACGCCTGGCAGGACGCGAACCAGCAAAGTGCTAACTTGAACGTTGCCTCAAAGACCACCGTCAATGCCGCCTTTCTGACCGGCGTGGTTGAGACGACCCAAGGTCAATATAGCGGCGGCATGGAAAATTTTCCACGTTTTCTGGAATCTTGGGGAACAACCATATTCACTTACAATGGTTCAATGGTGAAAATGTTTCCGAGCCTCTATGCCACCAATGTTTGGGAAGGGATAAACTACGTTAAGCACTATTACGACCCGCCCGCCCGCAACTGGGCGTTTGACGCCAACTTTGACGACCCGCAAAAGCTTCCGCCAAAGACGCCGAGTTTACTGAAGGTGATCCGCATTCAATGGGCCAAGGCCGTTCCCGGCCAAAATGTGGCCTCGGCGGTTCCGTAGCCGTGCCGCCGTTTGCCGGTTCAGCCGAATTTATTGCCCGTCAGAAAATGGGAAAGAAATCGTCATTCAACAGTTTGGCGGCCAGTTTGAATCCATCATTGGCGGCTCCGCTGGTTTCATTTGAACCGTTGCCGATGACGGCGAAAGGTTTTGTCCGCCGGACGGTTCCCGGTGCGGCATGGTTGTCTTGGATAAATTATTTCATGGTTCTCCTCATGACTGGACTGGCCTGCCAGCCATTGAACGGAGCCACTGTCACAAATAAATACGAATTTCAAAATTCCATACCGAAGCCGGGATCCATTCAATGGGAAATAGACCATGAAATCATCAAAGCGCGGCAGGAGCAGCACCGGAAGCGCCTGGCGATTCCCCCCAGTGCGATGGGATCAAATGTTCCCAGGGCGGCCACGGCCTATCTGGTCAACGGCCGGAAAATGGCGCCGGAGCCGGCTCCGGTCCCGGTTGATGAATCCAAAATAGTTCTCCATCTGCTGCTCTTTACCGCCGCGCTGGTTTTGACCGGAGTTCTGTTCGCCCGCAAATTCGCCCCGGAGGTTCTCGCCGACCTCAATCAGCGGTTCAATCCGTGGGCGCTCCCGCCGGTCATCGGACGGGACATTTTGGAACAAGTGCGCGCGGAGGAGGCGGCCTTTGGCAAATTTCTCAAGTCGTTCCGTGCCGGGCAGTCCGCTGCGGCGTCCGGCCATTCGCTTGAAAAAGAGGTCTTGGCCGTCGGTTTTTTTGCCCGGACAAAGAAGCGCCTCGTCGCGCAGCGAAAACTGATTCATGACATCATCCGGGAACCCCGGGACTCCGCCCGGAAAATCATGCTGACGAACCTGTGTTTGGAGATGGGCATGCTCAAAGACGAGGCCGGTTTTCCCGGGGCGATGCCGGTATGGCAGGTGGCTTCGGCTTTGGAGGGGCTGCTCAAACAGCTCACCGGAAAAATCAGCAACGTCACGCTTTCCACGCTGCGGTCGGTTGGCGGAGGTTTGTATTTGCTGGACAGTTTATGCGATCCGGACTTGAAGCTGGATTTGCTGACGCGGCAGCCCTTCAAATTTCTGGTCGTGGACGACGACTTGATCAGCCGTCAGGCCCTGTCGCTCGCGTTGAAAAATGCCTTCAGCCAGCCGGATCTGGCGGTGGACGGAAAATCGGCCCAGGTTCAGACGGCCGCGCAGGCTTACGACGTGATTTTCCTCGACGTGCAAATGCCGGACACGGACGGTTTCGAGCTGTGCATGGAAATTCACGACGCCGGCCTCAACCGCAACACCCCGGTGGTGTTTGTGACCGGCCAATACGATTTCAATGCGCGCGCAAAGTCAACCTTGAGCGGCGGCAACGATCTCATGGGAAAACCGTTTCTCGTCTTTGAACTCACGGTCAAGGCGCTCACGCTGGCATTGCAGGGACGGCTTCATGCGGTCAATCAGCAGCCAATAATGCCGCCCGAACCGGGCAGGGACAAGCCGGATGCGCCGTTGCCGGTTGCGGACGTGCCGCGTTTGGACGTCGGTTCCGTCATAAGCCCGCAGTCGCCGGATTTCGCACTGGCACCGGAGGAGCGGGACGAGGTGACCGCCACGTTCTTGAGCCGGGCGTCAAAAAATCTTGGCCCGTTGCGGGAAGTGTGCCAGACCATCCTTCAGGCCACGGACATGGAGAAGCGGCAGGCTCTGCTGGCGGACGGCTTTCTGCGCATCAACTCGCTGGTTTCCGAGTCTGTCTCCGGGACGGTGCATCCGGCTTATCAATTGAGCGGCGCCGTGGAAGGACTCTTTCGGAAGCTGCTGGAGAATTCCAAGCATTCCACGCCGTCCACGCTGGCCACCCTGGCCGCAGCCGTGGATCTGCTCGTCGAATTGTCGGTGCCGGGAATCAAACCGGATCTGGCCGTGGATCCGCCAATCCAATTGCTGGTGGTGGATGATGATCTCGTGGCCCGCCGGGCGGTCACGGGCGCCCTGCAAACGTTTTTTCAGAAACCCGAAAGCGCGGAGAACGGAGAACTGGCGCTCGCCCTCGCTGCGGAAAAATCGTTCGACGTGATTTTTCTGGACGTGATCATGCCCGGCATGGACGGGTTCGCAGTCTGCTCGAAAATTCGCGAGACGCTGCCCAACTGCGTCACGCCC
>DATCBW010000293.1:0-11983 GCA_036511615.1 Verrucomicrobiia bacterium
GTTTGAGGTCGCAATTTGCGACCTCAAAGCAACGGCTTCCGCCAAAGTGAGTTGAAACAGAAAGTCAGAGGGAAATCTTTTGGCATTTCGTCCGACCTGTTCATTCAATCGTTTCGTCGGCACTCCGTAAACGCGAGCCAAGTCAGAATCCAGAATAACTTTCTGACCGCGAATCGTCCGAATCAACGGACTGATGTTGTCCGTGTGCAATGCCATTTGATTGCTCATGTTCGTTTCATTTTTGAACCGGTCACAATTTGTTACCGGTTCAGGTTAAATTTGAAGTCGCAAATTGCGACCTCAAGTTTTTGATTCATTTCTTTTTCCCATGCACTTTGGCCGCGACTTTCAGGCGCAGCGCGTTGAGCCGGATGAAGCCGGTGGCGTCGTCTTGGTTGTAGGCCTTGGTCGGGTCGGCTTCCATCGTGGCGATGTGCGGGTTGTAGAGGCTTACCGGGGATTTGCGGCCGCTGACCATGATGTTGCCTTTGTAGAGTTTCACGCGCACGGTGCCGGTCACGTTCTTCTGGCTCTCGGTCACGTAGGCCTGCAACGCGAGGCGTTCGGGCGCATACCAGAAGCCGTTATAGACCAGCTCGGCATATTTCGGGATGAGCGCGTCGCGCTGGTGCATGACTTCGCGGTCCATCGTGAGCGATTCCATCTGGCGATGCGCGAAATGCAAAATCGCGCCGCCGGGCGTCTCATACACGCCGCGCGATTTCATGCCGACGAAACGATTCTCCACCATGTCCACGCGCCCGACGCCGTGTCTGCCGCCGAGCTTGTTCAACGCCTTCATCACGCCGAGCGGGGAAAGTTTATTCCCGTTCACGGCGACACAATTCCCCTTCACGAAATCGAGCGTGACGAATTCCGCCTTGTCCGGCGCGTCTTCGGGAAAAACGGAGAGCGTCGTGAAATAATTTTTATTCTTCGGGTCGAACGAATCGAACCACGGGTCTTCGAGAATGCCGGCCTCGTAGGAAATATGCAGAAGATTACGATCCATCGAGAAAGGTTTCTTCGCGCTGGCCTGCACGGGAATATTGTGCGCGGCGCAGTAATCAATCATCTCCTGCCGCCCGGGAAATTCCGCGCGATAGCGTTCGTCGCGCCACGGCGCGATGACTTGCAAATCCGGCGCGAGCGCGGCGGCAGTCAGCTCGAAGCGCACTTGGTCATTGCCTTTGCCCGTCGCGCCGTGCGCGATGGCGTCGGCTTTTTCCTTCTTCGCGATCTCGACCATGCGCTTGGCGATGAGCGGACGCGCGATACTGGTGCCGAGAAAATACTGGCCCTCGTAAATCGCGCCGGCTTGGATGATCGGATAAATAAAATCGCGCGCGAATTCTTCCTGCAAATCGTCAATGTAAATTTTCGACGCGCCGGTCTTGAGCGCCTTGGCTTCGAGGCCGTCGAGTTCCTCTTCCTGCCCGATGTCGGCGCAGAAGCCGATCATCTCGGCGTTGTATTTTTCCTTGATCCAGGACATCAAGACGGAAGTGTCGAGGCCACCGGAATATGCTAAAACAATTTTCATGTCCGCACATTAAACCGCCAAGCTGCCAAGAACGCAAAGTGGAAATGAAATCAGTGATTGTGTCCGTAGACCGGATCGCCACCGTCGGCGGTGTTGGGATAGCACCACAAACGGTTTTTGTTCGTGTCCGCCACATCGTTCTGCCAATCCGTCCATCGGACATAACTCGACGAACCGTCCATGTCGGCTTGTGTCCCGCCTTGCAAATGCCGCGTGGTGACGCCTTCCGACGGCCAGCTTGAACCGTCATTGAAACTAAACGGTTCACGCTCGTCGCCTTCCCAAAAAAAGCAATCGCTAGGTCGCATTTGCGAAATTTTTACGGGAACAGAATTCGAATGGTAGCCGGAGCGAAAACCGATTACGGCGCCGTTCATGATGTAACTAGAAAGTTGTTGCGCGCGTTGCTCCACTTTGCCGGATTTCGCGGTATAAAGTTCGTCCGGCTGATCCATCGGACAGAGGAGGACTTTGCCGTCGTGCAGAGAGTCCCAAAGTAGGCTGGCCTTTCCGTTGAAAATATTTGTGCCAGTGGCCGAAATATCCGGCGTATAAAGCCAGCCAGCTCGTGCTGATCCATCCGGCATGGCACCGCCATAATCCCAATTGGGCCACGTCAGCACACCGTTGTTATCTTCGGCGTAAAGGTTGAGGGCAATCATGATTTGATGAAGGTTGTTGAGGTCAGTCGCTTTGGCGCCCGAATTTTTGGCGCGACTTAAAACTGGCAGCAATAGCGCCGCGAGAATCGCGATGATGGCGATGACCACGAGCAATTCAATTAAGGTGAATGCCCGGGCAATTTTCATTTACGGCCATTAAATCACCAAGACGCCGGGAACGCAAAGTGGAAATGAAATTTTAATCGAAGTTTTCAAACTGAACTCCGAAAGAATTTTCCCTCCCGGCAGAAATGATTCTGGATTCGGCTGCCGGAATTGGCATATTCACCGCCCCTGATAATTATGTCGGCCAGACGCAAAAAAGATTTGAACCAGACGGAATTGCCGATTGAAGGCAATGATCCGCCGGTTGCGGCGGGAATGAAATCCGCCGGGAAAAGCAGCCGGCTTTCCGGTCACATCGTTGCCGAAACACTTGAAACACCGATTGCCCACAAGCCATTTGACCCGAAGAAAATCCAAGCCGGCCTGCACACGCGCGTGGACCGCGGCTTTCTCGATTACGCGAGCTACGTCATCCGCGACCGCGCAATTCCGAATCTCGCCGACGGTTTGAAACCCGTGCAGCGGCGCATTCTCTGGGCATTGCACGAGAAGGACGACGGACGCTTCATCAAGGTTGCCAACGTGGTCGGTCACACGATGCAGTATCATCCTCACGGCGATGCCTCGATTGGCGACGCGCTTGTGGTGCTGGCGAACAAGCGTTGCCTCATCGAAGGCCAGGGAAATTTTGGCAACATTTTCACCGGCGATCCGGCGGCGGCGTCACGTTACATCGAATGCCGGCTGACCGAACTCGCGCGCACGGAAGTTTTCAACGACGCCATCACCGATTTTATTCCCAGCTATGACGGGCGCAACCAGGAACCGGTCACACTGCCCTGCAAACTGCCGCTCAACCTCATGCTCGGCACGGAAGGCATCGCGGTCGGTTTGAGCGCGCGGATTTTGCCGCACAATTTCCCCGAACTGCTCGAAGCGCAGATTGCGATTCTGAAAAAACAGCTTTTCAAGTGCCTGCCGGATTTTGCGACCGGCGGCCTGATGGACGCGCGCGATTATCAGGACGGCAAAGGCTCGGTGAAAGTCCGCGCCCGCATCAAGACGCGCGACGAATCCACCGTGGTCATTACGGAAATTCCGCCGACCACCACGACAGATTCGCTCATCGCTTCGATTGAAGACGCGACGCAGAAAGGCAAGCTCAAGGTCAAATCCATAAACGATTTCACCTCGGAGAACGTCGAGATCGAAATCAAGTGTCCAGCCGGCGTGGACGCCGAGAAGCTGGTGGACGCGCTTTATGCGTTCACCGATTGCGAAGTTTCCATCGCCAGCCGCATCGTCGTCATCAAGGAAAACCGTCCGGTCGAGCTGACCGTTTCGGAAATTTTGCGCGAGAACACTGACCAGCTTGTTGCCATTCTCAAACGCGAGCTGGATTTGCGCGAGCAGCAATTGCTCGACGAACTGCACTACCGCACGCTCGAACGCATTTTCATCGAGGAGCGCATCTACAAGGCGATTGAGAAATGCAAGACGAACGAGGCCGTCATCGCCGCCGTTTATGACGGGTTCAAGCCGTTCAAAAAGGAATTGATCCGCGACATCGTGGACGCGGACGTGGAGAAATTATTGCAGGTTCGCATCCGCCGCATTTCGCTCTTCGACATCAACAAGCATCGCGAGGAAATGGAAAAGACGAAGGCCGAACTGGACGAGACACGCAAAAATTTGAAGGGCCTCACGAAATACGTCATCAGCCATCTCGAAGCGTTGCTGGAAAAATACGGCCCGCAGTATCCGCGCCTCACGACGAAGTCCGCCCGCCACGAGGAAGTGGATGTGAAGGCCGTCGCGTTCAAGGCGTTCAAGGTGAGTTACGACCGCGAGAGCGGCTACATCGGCCACAAAGTTTCCGGCGAGGAGTTCAAGCTGGAATGCACCAAGTTCGACAAGATTCTGCTCGTGTTCAAGGACGGCACCTACAAGGTCAGCGAAATGCCGGAGA
Source organism: Verrucomicrobiia bacterium (assembly GCA_036511615.1). Taxonomy (GTDB): domain Bacteria; phylum Verrucomicrobiota; class Verrucomicrobiia; order Limisphaerales; family UBA11358; genus UBA11358. The sequence goes on from DATCBW010000293.1 coordinate 4,241, forward strand.
AACTGTTCGTCGGGCCGGAACTGTTTTACTGCGGCCTGCCGGAGCGCGAGCGGACTTTCACCTGCGCCTACACGGATCGCAATGCGAGTTATCTGAAACGGTTCAAGTTCGGCGGCACGATATTGAACAAGGCGTATCTCTGCATCCCGGAAAAATCGCGCATTTTATTTTTCGCGCCGGAAACCCCGAAGCTGCTTTACGTCCGCTACAAACCCGCGCCGCACCAGAAAATTTCGCAGCAGACGTGCGAACCGGAATCGGTCGAAGTGAAATCGCCCAAGACGCGCGGCCGGCAGATTTCCATCAAAGACATCAGTTCCGTCACCGCCGAGCCGACGCGCGGCTGGGACGAAAACGCCGCGACCACAAAAATTGTTTTTGCCTGAAGCGGCTGATCCTGCGGCACCGGCTGGCGCTCCTTCCGTTCCGGTTGTTTCGTATGAGCAGCCGCCCAAACTTAAGACCAACATTTGCGAAACCAAATCGTTGCAATTCCGTAACACAATTGTTGCATTTGTCCTGAATATGATACGTTGCGGCCATGAATGCTTTGTTATTCGCGCTGCCGCTCGGAATGGCCGCTGTTTTCGCCTTCCTGACCTTGCGCGGTGAAATTCGCTGATCGTTGGTCGCCAGCGAATTTTACCCGGAGCCAGTCCATCGCTTCGGGTTGGATAACCTTCCCGGGGAAAATCGGAGTTTCTTTCGAGGGCCAGTTTTGGCTAAATGCAGCAATGAATATCGTCGGCATCATTCCCGCGCGGTTTGCCTCCACCCGCTTCCCCGGCAAACCGCTCGCGCTCATCGCGGGCAAGCCGCTCATCCAGCACGTCGTCGAGCAATGTCAAAAAGCCAAATCACTTTCGGAAATCATTGTCGCGACGGACGACACGCGCATCTGGGAAGTGGCGCAGAATTTCTGTCGCGTGGAGATGACGCGCCCGGAACATCCGAGCGGCTCGGATCGCATCGCGGAAGTCGTGGAGCGCTGCGAGTGCGACGCGGTCGTGAACGTCCAGGGCGATGAGCCGTTGATCGAGCCGTCGGTGATTGACGCGGTGGCGAACGCGCTGGCGCAAAATGAAATGTCCACCGCCGCGACGCGCATCAAGAATCCCGCCGAGCTGGACAATCCAAACGTCGTGAAAGTTGTTGTCAACGCCGCCGGTCGCGCGTTATATTTTTCGCGGCGCACGATTCCGTATCTGCGCGAGGCCGCCAGTGGTTCGACGAGCGAACAGTTGGCGGCGTTTGCTTTTTTGAAGCATCTGGGCATTTACGGTTACCGGCGTGAAACGCTGTTAAGGCTGGTGAAATTCCCGGTGTCGCCGCTCGAAAATGCGGAGAAGCTGGAACAGTTGCGCGCACTGGAAAACGGAATTGGCATCGCGGTCGTGAAAGTGGATTACGACAGCATCGGCGTGGACGCGCCGGAAGATGTGAAACGGGTTGAGAAAATTTTGGAAAAACAGTAAATTTAAAGCCATGAAAAATCTGACTTACGAAATCGTGATCGAGCGCGAAGCCGATCCGAAAGGTGGTTATTCGGTTTATTGTCCCGATTTGCCCGGCTGCTTTTCCAATGGAGGTTCGGCTGAAGAAGCGAAAAAAAATATGGCCGAGGCCATTTCGCTCCATTTGGAATCGTTGCGTTCGTTGGGGAAACGGATTCCAAAACCAAAACATCGGTTCATCGTCGAAGAATTAACCATTCCTGAATTTGCGTGAGCCGCCTGCCAACAATTCGCGCGGCGGAGTTGTTAAAATTTTTGAGGAGCAAAGGCTTTGTTCCGTTGCGGCAGGCCGGCAGTCATTTGACTCTTTACAATCAGGAACGCGACGTTGCCGTGACTGTTCCAATTCACAAAGGCCACGATTTGGGTCGCGGATTGACTTTAAAAATTTTGAAAGATGCGGGTTTCACAACGGATGATTTTTTGAATTGGCGATAAAAAACTAACAGCATGGCTTACGAATCAATCAAAATTAAAAATGTCGTTGACCGTTCGGTGCGACATGAATGGAGCATCCCCGAATTCCAAAGAGGCTTCGTTTGGAATTCAACGCAAGTGCGCGATTTAGCGGAATCTCTTTGGCTTGATTATCCAATTGGCAGTTTATTGATTTGGAACAGCAGTCAAAATGCGGAAGAGCGAATTGTTCGTGATGCGCAAAGGCCAATGTTGTGGGTTGTGGACGGCCAACAACGCGCGACGGCACTTTCGATTGCGGCTAATTCGTTTCTTAAATCATTTACTCAATGAAATTCATATTCGTAACCGGCGGCGTGGTGAGTTCGTTGGGCAAGGGCCTGACGGCTGCCGCGCTCGGCACGCTGCTCGAAAATCGCGGCCTCAAAGTCGCGCTGCAGAAGTTTGATCCCTATCTCAACGTTGATCCCGGCACGATGTCGCCATATCAGCACGGCGAGGTTTATGTGCTCGACGACGGCGCGGAGACCGACCTCGACCTCGGCCATTACGAGCGGTTCACGAACGTCAAGCTGACGCGCATGAACAATCTCACGAGTGGTCAGGTTTATCAGACGGTGCTCAACAACGAACGCGAGGGAAAATATCTCGGCAAAACGGTTCAGGTCATTCCGCACGTCACGGACGAAATAAAAAATCGCATCCACGCGCTCGCGGAAAAATCCAAGGCCGACGTCATCATCACGGAAATCGGCGGCACGACCGGCGACATCGAGGGCCTGCCGTTCCTCGAAGCCATCCGCGAGTTCGCGCTCGAAGTCGGCTACAACAACGCGATTTTTCTGCACGTCACTTATGTGCCGTTCATCAAGGCCGCAGGCGAATTGAAAACGAAGCCGACGCAGCAATCCGTCGCCAAGCTGCGCGAAATCGGCATCATGCCGCACGTTCTGGTTTGCCGCTGCGAAAAGCCGCTCGACAAGGAATTGCGCCAGAAAATTTCCATGTTCTGCAACGTGCCGCTCGAAGCCGTCATCGAGGAAAAGGACGTTGACCATTCCATTTACGAAGTGCCGCTGATGCTCCAACGCGAGCGCGTGGACGATCTGGTCTGCCGGCTGTTGCACCTCGACACGCCCGTCGCGAACATGGCGCACTGGCAGGAGATCATCCGCAAACTCATCGCGCCGCAACATCGCGTGCGCGTCGGCGTCGTGGGAAAATACATCGGCTTGCAGGACGCGTATAAATCCGTTTACGAGGCGATCATCCACGGCGGCATCGGCAACGATTGCGGCGTGGAGATCGTGCAAGTGGACGCCGAAGAGATCGAAAAGGACGGCGCGGAAAAAATGTTGCGCGGCCTCGGCGGGATTTTAGTTCCCGGCGGATTCGGCGAACGCGGCGTCGAAGGAAAAATTCTAGCCGCGCAATACGCGCGCGAAAATAAAATCCCTTATCTCGGCCTTTGTTTGGGAATGCAGATCGCGACGATTGAATTCGCGCGCAACGTTTTGAAAATGCCCAAGGCGCACTCGACCGAATTCGATCTGCACACGCCCAATCCCGTCATCGCTATGCTCGACGAACAGACGCGCGTCACGAAAAAAGGCGGCACGATGCGCCTCGGCTCGCAGCCCTGCCAGTTGACGCTCGGCACGAAAGCGGCGGAACTTTATGGCTCGTTCGTCATCAACGAACGCCATCGCCATCGCTACGAATTCAACAACGCCTACCGCGAGAAATTCGAGAAGGCCGGATTCGTTTTCAGCGGCAATTCGCCCGACGGCAAACTCGTCGAGGTCATCGAACTGAAAGACCATCCGTTTTTTGTCGCAAGCCAGTTTCATCCAGAATTCCAGAGCAAGCCGCACCAGCCGCATCCGCTGTTCAAGGCCTTCATCGCCGCAGCGCACCAGAACATCCATCACAAGCCGCTGTAAATTTAGCGCGGCGAACGTGCCGTGAATTCTTACTCGCCCTGATATTGTTCGTCGCTGACTTTTTCCAGCCAGTCAACCGGTTTGCCATTGAGCGATTCCTGAATGGCGATGTGCGTCATGGCCGTGGTGGGCGACGCGCCGTGCCAATGTTTCTCGCCGGGCGGAAACCAGACCACGTCGCCTGGACGGATTTCCTCAATCGGCCCGCCCTCGCGCTGCACGCGTCCGCAGCCTGCGGTGACAATCAGGGTTTGACCGAGCGGATGCGTGTGCCACGCCGTGCGCGCGCCGGGTTCAAACGTGACCGCGTTGCCCGCCGCGCGCGCCGGTTCTCTGACCGCAAACAGCGGATCAATGCGCACCGTGCCGGTGAACCAGTCGTTCGGGCCTTTGGCGGAAGGCTGTGAGCCGCTTCGTTTGATTTCCATATTTGAATTTGTTTAATTGTGAACTTTGTGAACTGTGAAGAGCCGCCGTCGCGCTCGTTCTAAAAGCCTAACGCACTTTTTTAGAAGCACAAGCTGGTCGGCGAAATTCCGGCGAGAAGAAAATGGCAAAAGTTTCCAGCATTTGCCACGCTGTCGGCGCGTGAATTATTCCGAAGCCATCCAATTTCTTTACGGCCTGCAAATGTTCGGCGCGAATTTCGGGCTGGAAAACACGCGCACGCTCGCCACGCTCGCCGGCAATCCGCAGGAAAAACTCCGCTTCATCCACGTCGCCGGCACGAACGGCAAAGGCTCGACCTGCGCCATGCTCGAAAGCATTTATCGCGCAGCCGGATTGCGCGTCGGGCTGTTCACCTCGCCGCATCTCGTTTCATTCCGCGAGCGTATTCAGGTCAACCGCCAGTTGATTCCTGAAAATGAATTGGTCCGGCTCGTTGAAGAAATCCAGCCGCTGCTCAAACAATTTCCCGCCGACAATCATCTGACATTGTTCGAAGTCGTCACGGTCATGACACTGAAATTTTTTGCGGAACAAAACTGCGATCTGGTGATCTGGGAAACCGGCCTCGGCGGACGGCTGGACGCGACGAACATCGTCACACCGCTGGCCAGCGTCATCACCAACATCGCGTTTGATCATGAGCAATGGCTCGGTGACACGCTGGCAAAAATCGCGTTTGAAAAGGCGGGAATCATCAAATCGAAAATTCCGGTCGTGACGGCGGCAGAAGCTGAAGCACTGGCTGTGATTGAACAAATTGCGCGGGAAAAAAATGCGCCATTAACCAAAGTAGGACAGGCGTCGCGCCGGTCTTCAATTAAAAAGGAAAAGTCAGAGACCGGCGCGACGCCTGTCCTACCATTGCCCGGTGAACATCAAAAGCTCAACGCCGCGCTCGCGCTGGCCACGGTCGAAATTTTGCAGAAGCAAATCCCAGTTTCCGAAAAACAAATTCAAGCCGGACTGCAAAGTGTGAACTGGCCGGGACGGTTGCAACTGATCCAAAAACCCGGCGGACAAAAAATTCTGCTCGACGGCGCGCACAACGTCGCCGGTGCGGAAGCGTTGCGCGCGGCGCTGGCAGCGGAATTTCCCGGAATCCGTCCAATCTTCATCTTTGGCGCACTGGCGGACAAAAATTGGCCGGACATCTGCCGGATTCTTGCACCGCTGGCGTCGAAAATTTTCACCGTGCCGGTCGCCAGCGCGCGGGCGGCGGATGCGGACGAACTTGCAAAAACTTTTTATTCCGCCAATTCGGCGGCGGAAGTGGTCGCGCTTGAAAGTTTTCAAGAAGCGATAACCGCCTGCAAAGACGAGGCTTTCATCGTGGTCACGGGTTCGTTGTATCTGGTCGGCGAGGCGCTGGAGTTGCTCGGCATTTCACCGGCAAACGCGGGCGAGCGCGGCTTGAACGAATGGTCGGCGGCGCGATAAGACTGCGGCAAGTTGTGTCCAAGCGAGGCTTATAACTTTTTTCCCACATTGACGGTGGGCTTGTGGATTTATTAGTTTCTGTCCGCTATGGCTTATGCAGACACGCTCCCCAAACAACGCCCATTCGGCGAAACGACCCGTCCCGATGCCTGGTGGCTCCAGCCGCTCGCCGTCTTTCTCGGCTTCTCCGCCTTCATCATTTACTCGACGTGGGCCGCGTTCCAGGGCGTGAGCGACATCCACAACCACGTTTGCACCTACTGGTATGACGGCAATGGCGCGAATTATCTCTCGCCCTTTTACTCGCCGGAATTCTGGGGCGTTTCGCCGCACGCCATCGGCACGCTGCCGGCGTGGTGGCCGGGCTGGCTGCCGTTCTCGCCGGCTTTTTTGATTTTGTGGGCGCCGGCCGGTTTCCGCTTCACCTGCTATTATTATCGCGGCGCGTATTATAAGGCGTTCTGGGCTGATCCTATCAACTGCGCCGTCGGTGAGCCGCGCAAGACGTATCTCGGCGAACGTTACTTTCCGCTGATCATTCAGAACATCCACCGTTACATGTTTTACATCGCGGCCTTGTTCATTGTCATTCTTTCCTACGACGCTTGGCTGGCGATGTGGTTCACAGATGCGACCGGCAAAGAACATTTCGGCATTGGCGTCGGCACGATTGTGATGATCTTGAATGCGGTTTTCCTCGGGCTTTATACTTTCGGCTGCCACTCGCTGCGGCACTTGATTGGCGGTTTTCTGGATTCCAAGTCCAAGGCGCCGACCTGCGGCAACGCTTACAACTGCGTGAGCTGCCTCAACCGCCGGCACATGATGTGGGCGTGGATCAGTTTGTTCTGGGTTGGTTTCACAGATGTTTACATCCGCCTCTGCGCGACGGGTCATCTGCACGACTTTGTCTTCTTCAAACTCTAAACCGCGAACCGAAAGATTCTTGTGGCTACCAATTACGAAACTCACGAATACGACGTGCTGGTCATCGGCGCGGGCGGCGCGGGCTTGCGCGCGGCGATTGAAGCATCGGCAGCCGGTGTCAAAGTCGGCCTGATCTGCAAATCCCTTTTGGGCAAGGCGCACACCGTCATGGCCGAGGGCGGCATGGCGGCGGCAATGGGCAATGTGGACGACCGCGACAATTGGAAAGTCCATTTTGCCGATACGATGCGCGGCGGCCAATACGTCAACAACTGGCGCATGGCCGAACTCCACGCCAAGGAAGCTCCGGCGCGCGTTCACGAACTGGAAGCCTGGGGCGCGGTGTTCGACCGCACGAAGGACGGGAAAATTCTCCAGCGCAATTTCGGCGGCCATCGTTATCCGCGCTTGGCGCACGTCGGCGACCGCACGGGCTTGGAATTGATTCGCACGTTGCAAGATCACGGCATTCATCAGGGCATTGCGGTTCACATGGAGCAGACGGTGGTTTCGCTGCTCAAGGACGGCGACCGCGTCGTCGGCGCGTTTGGCTATGACCGCGAGCGCGGCCGTTTCCGCATTTTCAAAGCGAAGGCCGTCGTGGTTTGCACCGGCGGACTGGGCCGCGCCTACAAAATCACCAGCAATTCCTGGGAATGCACCGGGGACGGCGTTTCGCTGGCGTATCACGCGGGCGCGGAACTGCGGGACATGGAATTCATCCAGTTTCATCCGACCGGCATGATCTGGCCGCCGAGCGTCATGGGAATTCTCGTGACCGAAGGTGTGCGCGGCGAAGGCGGCATCCTCAAAAACAAGGACGGCAAGCGGTTCATGTATGACGATATTCCGGAACCTTACAGGCCGCAGACCTCGACCGATCCTGAAGAAGGCTGGCGCTACACGCAGGGCGACAAGGAAGCGAAGCGTCCGCCGGAGCTGCTCACGCGCGATCACGTGGCCCGCTGCATCATGCGCGAAGTGAAAGCCGGTCGCGGCAGCCCGCACGGCGGCGTGTTCCTCGACATTTCCTGGATCAAGGAAAAGCTGCCAAA
>DATCBW010000294.1:0-18836 GCA_036511615.1 Verrucomicrobiia bacterium
CCGAGCCGCAACCGCCGGACGTAATACATCACCTGCGCGAGAACGGCAGCGCGGGAATTACGTTTCTGCAAGCTCCGTGAAAATTTGAATTCAAAAAAGATTTCCGGTGAATAAAGGTCGTGGCGAAATTCCGTGTCGTAATTTAACCCGAAATGTTCAGCGTAGGCGTGTTTCACCTCCTCTTCGGTCTTTGACTTAAGAAGCGTCTTGCGGAAACTGGAAAAGTTTTTTGCCATCGTATCGCGCTTGGATTTAGCAGGCGGCAGGGCAAAGCGCGAGTGGGAATTTTGATTACGCGTAAAGCGGGCCGAAATTCTGGCAGGCGCGGTAGTCGGCGTTTTCCAGGCAATGCGTGCCGAAGGCCGCCCAACTGCTCGGACGGAAAATCCGGTCGTTCGACACGTTGTGCATATAAACCGGAATCCGCAGCATCGAGGCGAGCGAAATCAAATCCGCGCCGATGTGGCCGCAACTGATCGCGCCGTGATTCGCGCCCCAGTTGTTCATCACGGAATAAACGTCGCGAAATGCGCCATGGCCGGTCAGCCGGGGTGCGAACCACGTCGTCGGCCAGGTCGGGTTCGTGCGCTGATCCAGCACGTCATGCACTTTTTCCGGCAGGTCAATCGTTACGCCTTCGGCGATTTGCAGCGCGGGTCCAAGCCCTTTGACTAGATTCAAACGGCACATCGTCACGGGCATTCCGCCGCGCGTGAGAAAGCGGGTTGACCAGCCGCCGCCGGGAAAATATTCCGTCATGCTTGGATGCCATGTCGTCGCGTCCAAACATTTCTTCGCTTCGTCCTTGGAAATTTCCCAGAACGGTTTCATCGCCGGCTGGCCGTCAATTTCCTGTTGTCCCGTGCCATCGAGCGTGGCCGGACCGGAATTGATGAGATGCAAAATGCCGCCGGCCGCGTCGCCCTCAAGCTCATAACCGGCGACGCGCTTGACGGAACCCGCGCTCCAATACGTCCGCACGTCGGCAAAAATCTGCGCGGTGTTCGTGAGCAGATGACCGAAGAGCATCGAAGCGCCGTTGAGCGAATCGTTTTCCGTCGCGACAATATACGGCGCGCGAATGCCATTCCAGTCGAAGGACGTGTTCAAAACCGCTTCGAGAAAATCGCCGTTGGGCTGGTAATCCGTCCACTGGCGCTGGCCTTGAAAACCAGACGCAATCGCGTTATGGCCTTGCGCTTCTTCGCCAAAACCCATTTCCGCGAGCTTCGGATTTCCAACCATCAAGTCGCGCGCGATGAGCGACATCTTCACGGACTTTTCCCATTCGCTGTCGAGCTGTGCGCGCGGGCGCGTTGTCTGCGGCGAATTGTAATCTTTGCCTTCCTTGCAATTTTCCTTCGTCCACTTGAGCGCCTTCTTGAATTCGGCCTGATCGTAAATGCCCTGATCCATGCGTCGGAGAAATTCCGTCATGTCAATCGTCTCGACGCGCATCCCCAAATAATCTTCAAAGAACGGCTGGTCCACAATCGAACCGCCGATGCCCATCGAGACGCCGCCCATGCCGAGATATGATTTGCCGCGCATCAATGCGACCGACAAACCAGCGCGGGCGAAGCGGAGGATTTTTTCCTGCACGTCGGCGGGAATGGTTTTGTCGGTGCCGTCTTGGACTTCATGCCCGTAAATGCTGAACGCGGGAATTCCTTTTTGCGAATGGCTGGCGAGCACCGCTGCGAGATAAACCGCGCCGGGCCGTTCCGTGCCGTTGAAACCCCAGACCGCCTTCGGAACGAGCGGATTCATGTCCATCGTCTCGCTGCCGTAGCACCAGCACGGCGTCACCGTGAGCGTGAGGCCGACGCCTTCGCGCGCGAATTTTTCCGCGCACACCGACGCTTCGGCCACGCCGCCGATGCAGGTGTCGGCGATGACGCACTCCGCGCGCTTGCCGTTCGGGTAGCGCAGACTGGACGAAATCAATTTCGCGGCGGACTTTGCCATGTCCATCGTCTGTTTTTCGAGCGACTCGCGGACGCCGCCGAGTCGCCCATCAATGGTGGGCCGGATGCCGATTTTGGGAAGCGGGCGGTTGAAGGCAGAGAGTTTCATGTTGTGGTGATGATCAAATCAAATTGACCACGATGCCGCAGAGTAATTTTTGGGCCGGGCAAGTGCAAGCCAATCTACTGAAACAACCGGACGGCAGGTTGACCGTCATCACTCATAGCGCAACGCTTCGATGGGATCCATCGCCGCAGCGCGGCGGGCGGGATAAAATCCAAAGAAAATTCCAATGGCCGCGCTCACGCTGAAAGCGAGCAGGACGGAGCCGGGCGAAACCACCGCCTCGAATCCAGCCACGACGGAGGCGATTTTCGCCAGCCCCAATCCCAGCAGGACACCAATGATGCCGCCGAACAAACTCAACGTGATGGCTTCAATCAAAAATTGCAGGAGAATGTCCTGCGGCTGCGCGCCGACGGCGATGCGGATGCCGATTTCACGCGTCCGTTCGGTCACGCTCACGAGCATGATGTTCATGATGCCGATGCCGCCAACCACCAGGGAAATTCCCGCCACGGAGCCGAGCAACAGCGTGATGACCGTGGAAATTGTCCCGACCGTATCAGCGATCTCCTTCTGGTTGAGGATGCTGAAATCATCATCTTTGCCGGCTGCCAGATTGTGACGCTGCCGCAGCAGATTGCCGATCTGCGCCTCCGCCGTCGCCATGCGTTCCGCGCTGGAAATCTGGAGGTTGACCGACTTCAGCGATTTGTCGCCGGTGAGCCGTTTCATGGCCGTCGAGTAAGGCACGATCAAAACATCATCCTGATTGTTGCCGCCCATGCCCGCGCCTTTGCTCGTGAGCAGGCCGATGACAACGAACGGAATTGATTTCACCCGCACGACGTGGCCGATGGGGTTTTCCGCACCGAAAAGCTGCGCCGCCGTTTTTGAACCGATGACCGCGACCTTCGCCGCCGTGCGGACATCACGGTCGGTGAACATCGTTCCCGCCGCGAGGTTCCAACTGCGGATGGAAAGATACTGTGCGGACTCGCCGGAAATCTGCGTGGACCAGTTATGACCGTTGGCGATGGCCTGGCCGGCGGTCCGCACTTCCGGGCTGACGGCGATCACGTCCGGCACTTCCTTGCCCATCGCTTCCGCGTCGGCCAGCGTGAGCGTGCTGCCGCTGCCCAGGCCGGCATTGACGCCGGAGTTTTTACTGCTGCCGGCGAAAACCAGCAGCAAATTTTGCCCCAGCGCGGAAACCTTCGATTCGATTTGCGCGCGCGCGCCGTTGCCGATGGCGACCATCGCCACGACCGCCGCGACGCCGATGATGATGCCCAGCGCGGTCAGCGAGGAACGCAGCTTGTTCCGGCGCAACGCCCGCAACGCGAGCCGCGCCGTGCGCGCCGGGCGGATGAAAAAGATTTGCAGCAGTTGAGTCACGGTAAAAATTTCAGGCGAGTTTCACTTTGCGTTCCCGCTGGTTCAGCAGCGCCAGCTCTTCCGTTGCCTGACGGCGGTTTGGGTTGACTTCGTCACTTAAAATTTCGCCGTCGCGCATGATGATGATGCGCTTGCAATAGGAGGCGATGTCGAGCTCATGGGTGACCATCACAATGGTGATGCCCGCGTCGTTGAGCGCCTGAAACACGCCCATGATTTCAATGCTGGTGCGGCTGTCGAGATTGCCCGTCGGTTCGTCGGCCAGAATGACTTCCGGCTCGTTGACCAGCGCCCGCGCGAGCGCCACGCGCTGCTGCTGGCCGCCGGAAAGCTGGCTGGGATGATGCGCCGCCCGGTCGGTCAACCCGACTTTTTCCAGAGCTTTCAGCGCCTGTTCTTTTTGGAGCCGAAGCGACAGGAACGCGTTGCTGTAAAACATCGGCAGCTCGACATTTTCCAGCGCGGTGGTCCGCGCGAGCAGGTTGAAACTCTGAAAGACGAAGCCGAGTTTGTGATTGCGCAGGACGGACAATTGTTTGCGATTCAATTCCGAAACGGCAACTCCGTCCAACAGATAGCGGCCTTTTGTGGGACGGTCCAGGCAGCCGAGGATGTTCATCAAAGTGGATTTGCCGGAACCGCTCGCGCCCATGACGGCGACGAATTCCCCCTTGATAATGGACAGTGAAACCCCGCGCACGGCGTGAACGTCCACTTCGCCGGAACGGTAAATTTTATGGATGGCATCCAAAAAAATCACCGGCGGCAGGGGTTTTTCAACCGAATCGCTCATTGCGGTGGCGGCCCCGGATGTTGCATCGGCTTGGCTGCGCTCGACAGGGCGGCGGTCACGACCGGATCGCCTTCATGCAGCCCGGCGAGAACCTGCGAATCAGTGCCGTCATCCACGCCGATCTTCACGAACACCGTTTTAAGCTTCGGCTCTTTCGCCGTGCCGGACGAAAGATAAACCGTGCGCAGGTTCGGAGCCGTGACGAGCGCGGACGGGGTTTGCCCGGCAGGCGCAGCTTGGTCCGCAGTCTCAATGGTCACCCCTTCGGGCGGCATGAAACGCAGCGCGGCATTGGGGATTTTCAGAACGTCTTTCCGCTCGGCGACGAGGATGGAAACATCCGCCGTCATGCCGGGAAAGAGTTTTTGTTCCGGATTATCCACCGTGATAATCACGTCGTAAGTGACGACATTATTCACGGTGGCAGGAGCCTTGCGCACTTGCACAACTTTGCCTTGAAACACATCGTCCGGAAACGCGTCCACGGTGAATTCCGCCGTCTGGCCGGTCTTCACCTGGCCGATGTCCGACTCGGAAACGCTGGCATCAATGTTCATCTTGGTGAGGTCATTGGCGATGGTGAACAGCACCGGCGTGTTGAATGCCGCCGCCACCGTCTGGCCGACATCCAGCTTGCGCGCAATGACCACGCCATCAATCGGTGAAAGAATCGTGCAATAATTCAGGTTGGCCTTGGAATTTTCCAAAGTTGCCGACCAGATATCCACGCTTGCCTCGGCCTGGTGCAGGCTGGCAAGCGATTGATCGTATTCGGACTCCGAGACCAGCTTGTCGTCGAGCAGCTTCTTTTCGCGCGCCTCGTTGATGCGCGCCAGCTCCAGCGCGGCTTTCACGTTGTTCAGATTGCCCTGCGTCTGATGGACATTGGCTTGATAGAGGGCCGGATCAATCTGCGCGATCACCTGGCCGTTCGTGACGGTGGAATTGAAATCCACGAACAGTTTCAAAATCGTCCCGGAAATCTGGCTGCCCACATCCACGCTCTTCACCGCACTGATCAGACCCGTGGCCGTGATCTTTTGCGTGAGGTTTCCGCGTTTCACGACGGCGGTTTCCAACGTGGTGGCCGCCGAATGTTTCCCGCAGCCGGCCACGGCCAGCAGGCCGGCGGCAAGCATGCACGGACCCGAAAAAAAGAGGTTGAATCGTTGCTTCATGGTAAAAATCAAGGACGTTGCGCGCCGGACATGAACAGTTGAAAGACAAAATCCGTTTTGCCCGCAAGCGGCTGGCTGCCGTCCTTCATCGCGACCCGCGTCAGGTGAACAACCATGCCCGCCAGCGACGCGGCGAAATCCGCGCTGTCGCCGGAGCGGATGATTTTCCGCCGCTGCAACCGCGCGATCAAATCCACGAGGATCGCATGATGGCGTTTCAACGTTTCTCCGATCCGTTTCCAGTCGGCCGTGCCGGCCGGCGGCGGACCTTTATGGTGCCGCATCAGCACTTCAAAAAATTCGCGGTTGGCGTCATGAAATTCAAACTGCGCCTTGATGGCGTTGCGCAGCCCGGCGGCGGGATTGGCCGCCGCCGCCGCCCTGGCGGCCTGCTCCACCTGATCCACCATGGCCGAAAGCTTGTTTGCGAGCAGCGCGGCGTAGAGCGCGTTCTTGTCCTTAAAATAGAGATAAATCGTGCCGGCCGCATACTCCGCCTCCGAGGCGATCTGCTCCATGGTCGCGGCGTCAAAACCATGCCGGGAAAAAACCCGCTCGGCCGCCGACAGGATTTCCTGTCTCCGCCGGCTCCGTTCCCGGTCCCGCCGGCCGGGCACAGTTGGTGAGGTTTTGTTCACTTTATGAATGTGTATTCATTTTCAGTGCCGGTGTCAACTGGGGAATTATTTTCTGGCCGGGCCGGAGCACTGCAACCTACAGGCCGCCGCCGCCGTTTTGCTGCGGCCGGCGCTTCGTGCACTACCGCGCCCCGGGAGCGCCAGAATTGCAGGCATCGCAGATTTCCCGCAAAGCTGGCGCTCGCCAAAGCCCGCAGCGTTCTGCTATTTTGCCCGCGTTGATGATTCCTTTTGCCAACAAGCGCGTTGTTCATGTCCTCACGGAACTGGGGCAGATCGCTTTGCTGGCGCGGGACGCCATTGCGTCGGCGTTTACCTTCAAGTTCTCGCGGCGTGATCTACTGCATCACATTTATTTCATCGGCATCGAGTCGCAGTCGGTGGTGCTGGTGACGGGCGCGTTCACGGGCATGGTGCTGGCAGCGCAAACCTATTATCAATTTCACAAGCTCAAGATGGACACAGGCACGCTGGCGGTGGTGAGCGTTTCGATGTGCAGCGAACTCGGCCCGGTGCTGACGGCGCTGATGGTGGCCGGGCGCGTGGGCGCGGCCATCGCGGCGGAACTGGGCACGATGCGCGTGACCGAACAAATTGACGCGCTGCGCACGCTGGCGACGCATCCGGTGGATTATCTGGTCGTGCCCCGGCTCATCGCCTCGCACATCGCGCTGCCGCTGCTGACGATTGAATCCATGTGCGTCGGCATCGGCGCGAGCTACGTGGTCGGGGTTTTTCTGCTGGGCATTGATCCGGCCTATTCCTGGTATAATATGCTGAAATACTCGCATGATTCGGACGTGGTGATCGGGCTGGTCAAATCCGTCATCTACGGTGGCATCATCGCGCTCATCGGCTGTTACAAGGGTTTGAGCTGCGTCAACGGCGCGGAAGGCGTGGGCCGGGCGACGACCGAGGCGGTGGTCTATTCGTCCATCACCATTCTCATCACCAACTTTTTCCTGACGCTCTCGCTGGAACAGCTCTGTGTCCTGCTCGGAATATGATTGAGACGCGTGAACTGAAAAAAAGCTTCGGTCCGCAGTTGGTTCTCGACGGCGTGAACCTGCGCATCGAGAACGGCGAATCCGCCGTCATCATCGGGCGCAGCGGCGGCGGCAAAAGTGTTTTGCTGAAACATCTCATCGGTCTGCTCCAGCCGGATGCGGGCGACGTGATGGTGGACGGCGAAAACATCACGCGCATGACCGAGCGCCAGTTGCTGCGCGTGCGCCGCAAGTTCGGCATGGTGTTCCAGGGCGCGGCGCTGTTCGATTCCATGACCGTCGCGGAAAACGTGGCGTTCGGCCTGCGCCGGCATGAACATCTGACCGAGGGGGAAATTGAAAAACGCGTGGCGGCGGCGCTGGAATTGGTGGACCTGCCCGGCACGCAGCACAAAAAGCCGGCGGAACTGTCCGGTGGAATGCGCAAGCGTGCCGGCCTGGCCCGCGCCATCATTTACGAACCGCAGATCATCCTTTACGACGAGCCGACGACAGGCCTCGACCCGATTGTGGCTGACAGCATTGACAAGCTGATCATCCGTGTGCGCGATCATTTCAAGGTGACCAGCGTGGTGGTGACGCACGACATGAGGAGCGCGCGGCGCGTGGGCAACCATGTGTTCCTGCTGCACGCAAAGAAAATTTACGCGCACGGCACGCCCGAGGAAATGTTCACGTCCCAGGACGCCATCGTGCGGCAGTTCATTGACGGCGTGGCCGACGTGAAAGAACCCATTCAATTTTGACCGAAAAAAACCCGCTCGCACCCGCTCAACCAGGAAGACCCAAATTATATCCGGTTCAGAGGGAAATGCTGGTCAATGAATTTGTAATCCCGGTCGTTCTCCAGAAAATTCACGCTGTGCTGGACTACTGTCGCCGCAATCAGACAATCAATTGAATTGCGGATGGTGACACCAGCGCGCCGGAGTTCGCGGTAGATGGTCGCGCCCAGTTCAAAGGTTGAACGGTCATCGTCGAGATAAATCAGATTTTCAAACTGCTGCTTGATGGCCAAATATTCCTTTTCCTGCCGGACGCCCTGCAAGACTTCCAGCCAGATGCAGCCGCAGACACAAATCTGGTGGCCGTCGCGCACCGACTGTTTCAGCTTGTCGGTCTGATTGGTTTTTCTTGCGGCAAAAAAATCAATCCAGATCGTCGAATCAACCAGCACCCTCATGGGAAGCGGCTGCGCCGCATTTTATTGAGGTCGCCGGTCCATTTGATTTTGCCTTCAAGTGCGAGCAAGCCCTTTTGTCTTTCGCGGCGCACAAGTTCCTGCAAGGCGTGATGCACGAGGGCGCGGCGGGTTTTTAAGCCCGTGGCCTGCAATCCCTGCCGCACGAGCGCTTCATCCATGACGATGTTGGTTCGTTTCATTTGATACACACGTTACGCCTGATTGATGTGTATTCAAGTTTTATTGTCGGATTGCAAATTGTTCGTGGACGGCGCGGCACGCATCGTGGACCCGATCATCGCCGGCTTCAACACCGGCGAACACATCTGGGGAAAATTTCTGAAGGACTACCGCGAGACGGATTGGTGAGAGGCAAGCTGCCTCGGGCAATTATTTAAAATAAATTATTCTTGGCCACCATGCTGGTGCAGAAATTCAACCAAGTCTGCTATATCCTTTTTTTCCATATCCAGAAATTCCTGACTCATGTGGCGATATTGGGTTGGTTTCCTAACCTCCGCCAAATGTGAAGGGGTATCACCGTTGTTGTCTCTGGCATTGATGTCGGCTTTGTTGGTTAGCAGTAATTCCACCAAATCCTTCTTTGCATATTTGGCTGCCAATGCAAAGGAGTCATGCCATCGTTGTCCTTGGCATTAGCGTCCGCTTTATTGGCAAGCAGCATTTCCACCATATCCTTATTGTCAAGTGCTGCTGCTTTTTGTAACGGGGTTTCGCCCTTGTCATTTTTTGCGTTGATATCGGCCTTATGCGCCAGCAGCCATTCTGCCTCGTCCTGACGGTTGGCATACGACGCAAAAAGCAAGGGAGTCCCGCCATTGTTGCTCTTGGCATTGACGTCGGCCTTTTTGTCTAAAAGCAGCACCACCTCTTCTTGCCAACCAAGATTTGCTGCAATGTGTAAAGGTGTCATGCCATTGGTATCTTTGCTGTTAACCAAATCAGGATTTACCCAAAGCAGCATTTTGATTTTTCGTATCTCCCCATGTCTGGCTGCATAATGAATATCAAACTTACCACGGAAGAATAGGCAGACAAAAATCAACAGAAGGATCAACACGACCGAGCCAACTAGAATCAAACGGATTGAGCGCTTATTCACGTCCTCGACTTTGCTCCCGTCCAAACCACTTAACAAGCCAAATGTGGTGCTACTATTTTTCACTCCACTTTCAAAATCTTCGCCGCCTGTTTCGCGCCTGCGGCGCTTTGATTTATTTCGCTGGGGGGCGTGGTGGCCGCCGGTTTGGGCGGACGCGGCACGGGCGTATGTTTTCGACGTGGCTGGCGGTCGCCCATGCGGCGAGTTTCACGCCTTCAACTTTGCTCCTGTCCAAACCTTTTATCAAGCCAAAGACGGCACGTTCAACGCCGCTCGACAAAGCCTTTTGCCCGCGCCATCCTGACCGCATGGCATTTGAACCGGAATCGTCGTCGCCGCTGGATTCGCTCTGGCAGGAATACGCCCGCGTGTTCCGCGACTGGGACGACCTCACGCTGGCGCGCTGGCTGGCGCAGACACTCGGCCAGTTCGAGGGCCGCGTGTGGCGGCTCTCGCATCCGCTCGTCGGCGCGTATCGGCTCGCCGCCAAGATCGCGCACGACCGGCAGGTCTGGCTCAAGCGCATGGCCACGCCGCCCGCCGCCTATGCGGAATCGCCGTGCTGCCGCGCGCCGTTTCTGCCGTTGCTCACGCGCGACGTGCGCACGGAGGGCCTCATCTGCGAGCATTGCAACGAAATCCTCGTGCCGTTCGATGACATTCCCGCCGACCTGCGCGACCCGCTCGCGGCCTGGGCGCAGCAATACGAACCCGTCCACGCCGTCGCGCATTGGGACGACCGCCAGCGGAAACGCACGGGCAATTATGACGACGCTTTCGAGAACGCCGCAAAGCAGGCGGAGCAACTGCTCGCCCGCGCCGGCCGCGAACTGGCGCCAAAACTTCTGGATGCCTACGCCACCGTGATCTGGGAGGACCAGGATGAATGCCTGGAGGTCAGGCCGGAGGACGTGGCGGTTTAATTTTCAAGGTCTTTCCTAGGAATGACAATGCGAAGCAAGCATTTGTGCCGTGCGCGCGTTTTGGAACGGATTCAAACATCACCGTGTGCATCTCCATGAAAATGGATTTGCCAGATCGGAAAATCTTTTCGCTGCGCAGGCCAGTCAATTGTTTTCACGGCACTCATTCAAAAAATTTAATCACGGATAAACACAGATGGACACGGATAAAAACAAAATTTATTTTAGGCTCAAGGCGCAAAAAAATAATTGAAGCCGCGCGCCCGCAACCCGGTCTTTAGTTCATTGTCTTCCGTCCAAAGGAGTCCGTTCAAATGCAAAGTCAAAGCCACATACGGCGTGTCCTTGGCGTCAACTCCTTTGGAGAGGCGAAAAGCGCCAATCCAAACTTCGGTCGAAATGTCCGCTTCGTGAACGAACGTCAATTGGTTCAGCAACGTGTGAAGTCCGGCCAATAAGTCTTCCTCCGGCAAACCGCTGGTGTGAATCAACCGTTCCTTGTGCTTGAATAATTCCACAAAAAGAAATCGCGGCGTGAACAATTGCGGATAACCGCCGGGGCCGAGCCGTTCGCGCAAATCGCCGCGTCCGGTGACAAGGCATTTGAACGCGATGTTCGCGTCAACGATGACGCACTCTGCGTTCATCGTTCAGGCGAAGGAATAAACCGGTCTTTATTCGCCGACCACCATCCGGCCTTTAATTCATCAGCCAGACGATCTGCGTCGGCTTCGGTCAAGTGACTGCGCTGCGCCAATTCTTCCAGGCGCAGCCAGTCCAGCAGCGCATTGAGACGTTTCGGCGGCACGGCGTCCTTGGGAATCGTCACGCGCAAATCAGCATCGGTTTTTTCGACCGTAATCATGGTTTAATTGTAAATCCAAATGACGCTTCTGCAAGCGAATCATTGCGACATGGCGGCGATGTCGAAATAAACCGGCGGCTGGCCGTGGACTTTCTGATCGAGGATCGGAAAATCTTTTCGCAGCGCAGACCAGTCAATTGTTTTCACAGCACTCAGCGGGGGTTACGAGGCTCTGCTCGTCACCTTGGCGCACGCCGCCCGGCGTCCCATTGCCCGCCTCAACGCCCGGCAGGTTCGCGACTTTGCCAAAGCCAAAGGCCGCCTGGCCAAGACCGACAAGATTGACGCGCAAATCCTCGTTGATTTTGCCGAGGCCTTCCACCCAGAGCCGCTCGGCCTCCCGGATCCGCTCCAACAGGCGCTGGCCGCCCTCGTCAAACACCGCGCGCATCTGCTCATGCAGATCACCCAAAACAATAATCTGGCGGAAACCCTCGCCGACAAAAAGCTGCTCGCCCTGGTGGCCAGAACCGTCGCCTTCCTGCGCAAACAAGCCGATCAAATTGAGACGCTCATGGCCGACAAAATCTCCCAATCTCCCCATCTCGCCGCAAAGGCCCAGCGTCTCCAGCAAGTCCAAGGCATTGGCAGCCTCAGCGCCACCGCCCTGATTGCCCTCATGCCCGAACTCGGCTCCTTGTCCGCTACGCAAGCAGCGGCGCTGGCTGGCGTCGCGCCCTTCAATCGCGACAGTGGGCAGTCTCGCGGCCAACGCCACATTGCTGGTGGCCGCGCCCAAGTCCGCTCGGTCCTCTACATGGCCGCCTTGGTCGCCTCACGCCACAACCCAGTTCTCAAAGCCCTCTATCTTCGCCTCCTCGCCAACGGCAAAGCCAAAAAACTCGCCCTCACCGTCCTCATGCGCAAACTCATCATCCTCGCCAACCTCCTCTTGAAAAATCCCAACTTTATCCTTGCCTCTTAAGACAGTTGCTGACTCCTTTACGGATGAACGCGGATTGACGCTGACAAATTTCCCGCGCACACTTTCCGCATGGCAAAGAAATCCGCCGCGAAACTAACCGTAACTTCTCCACGGTTGAAATCTTCCGCGCTTCTCGACACACGCCTCATTTATTGTGGCGACAATATCGAACAACTTCCCAAACTGCCTAGCGCCTCCGTTGACCTGATTTATATTGATCCGCCATTCAATTCCAATCGCAACTACGAAGTCTTTTGGGGTGAGACAAAGGAGAAGCGCGCATTTGAAGACCGCCACGAATCCACCAAGGCTTACATTGATTACATGAGGCCGCGCTGCGTCCAACTCGCCCGCGTCCTCAAAAAGACCGGCAGCTTTTATTACCACTGCGACTGGCACGCCAGCCATTACGTCAAAGTCATGCTCGATCAGATTTTTGGCGAAAATAATTTCCGAAATGAAATCGTCTGGAAACGCAGCAGCGCGCATAGCGATACCAAGCAAGGAATGTCCCAATATGGCCATGTGACTGATTCGATTTTTTTCTACACCGGCGGTGATGAGTGGACTTGGAATTCACAGTTCACTGCCTACGACGAAGATTATCTGGAAAGCGAATACCGCCATGTCACCAAAGACAAGCGGCATTACAAGGAAACTGATGTCACGGCGGCCAAACCCGGCGGCGACACGGAATATGAATGGCGTGTTAAACGAAAACTTGCGCCAGATTCGGATTGGGAACCTGATTTGGAAGCTGAATACAAACGGCCACAAAGCGGCTGGGAATACAAGTTCGTCAAACCTTACGAGAAACGCTTTTGGGCTTACTCAAAGGACAATCTGATTCAATTTTGGAAGGAAGACCGGCTCACCCATCGTGAAACCGGGATGCCGCGTCTCATGCACTTTGCGGAAGAAATGCCCGGCGTTTCACTTCAAAATTTGTGGACGGATATTCCGCCTATCAGCGCCAAAGCAGCCGAGCGGCTTGGCTATCCAACTCAAAAGCCGCTCGCGTTGATGGAACGCATCATCAATGCGAGCAGCAAAGAAAACGACATTGTGCTGGATGCTTTCTGTGGTTGTGGAACAACGCTGGTTGCGGCACAAAAACTAAAACGCCAGTGGATCGGCATTGATATTTCACCGACGGCGTGCCGCGTCATGGCGAAACGGTTGCGCGATGTTTGTGGCATTCCCGAAAACGAAACGCTCTGGAAAGCCCGGCGCGGTTTCATTGTCCGCGATTTGCCGTGGAGCGAGGAAAAGCTGCGCGCCATTCCGCCGTTTGAATTTGAGAATTGGGCTGTCATTGCCCTCGGCGGCATCCCGAACAAAGTGCAAGTCGGCGACATGGGCGTGGACGGTCGCATTTATCCTGTCTCATCCGCCGCCACGCCGCGCAAGAAACAGGAAGGCGAACTCGCCCTGAAAGAACGCTGGTATCCAATTCAAGTAAAACAAAAAGACAAAGTCGGCCGTCCCGACATAGATTCTTTTGAAGCCATGATGATGCGCGAAGATTGCGACATCGGATTTATCGTTTCGTTTGATTACACCAGCGATGCAATGACGGAAATCGGTGCATTCTTCAAACGCAGCGGCAAAATCATCCGCGCCTTCACCGTCCGCGATATTTTGGATGAGGAGATTGGAAGGAAGCTGGCGTAAGCAAGGTTTTGGGCGATGAGCAATACAAAACAACATTTCGTTCCAAAGTTTTACCTTCGTAAGTGGAGTGACTCGAAAGAAAAGATTTGGAAATACAAAACAGATGGCCGCAAGAACAGTGCCCAGATGCGCCCGTTTGCTTCTTCGACGCGAACGGGAGACGACGGCTCTCTGCGCATTGCCAAATCTTTTTCCTCTGGCATCCTGTCCGCATGAAACAGTTTTTGGGGATCATTCTGCTTTTGTCCGTCCTGCTCGTCACCGCGCGCGCGCAGGACGCGGACGACCGCTATGTCGCCATCTACAATCTCATCCAGCAGGCGGACACCCTCGCAGGCGCCGGCCAGCCGGAAGATGCGCTGGCCGCCTACACCGACGCGCTGGTGCAATTGCAAAAGTTCCACTCAATCTTCCCGACCTGGGATCCGGCCATCGTGAATTACCGGCTCAAAGACCTCGGCCAAAAAATTTCCAGCCTGAAATCGCAGCAACCTCCAAAAAAAGTTGAAACGGTTGAAGCGTCCGCTGCCGTCCCGGCGAATGATGCTTCCGCCAGGCTTCAGACGCAGATGACCGCCTTGCAGGCGCAGTTGCAGTCGGCGCAGGCGGAAAACCAGACATTGCAGGCCAAGCTCAAGGAGGCGCTGGCCACGCAGCCGGCAATGGTGGACGCGGGCGAACTGGCCGCCGCGCAGGAACAAATCCGCGAGTTGATGAAACAGAACGACCTGCTCAAGGCGACGCAGCCGGAGAACATGATTGTGGCGGACACAAACGCCGTTTCGCAGTTGCGCCGGCAACTGGCCGATTCCGCGAAAAAACTGACCGAGGAACAGGCCCGCGCGCAAAAGCTCGTGGAGGAAAACACCGCACTGCAAAGAAACCTCGCGCGCGCCGGCGGGGCGGACTCGTCCGCGCTGGATTTGCTGCACGGTGAAAACGACCGCTTGAAGTCGCAACTGGCCGCGTTGCAGGCCGCCGCGAACAACAACGCCGCCGCCGCCGAATTGTCCGCCGGGCTGAAGGATGCGCGCACGCAAGTCGCCACGTTGCAGGCCGCCGCCGCGCTGGCCGCGCTGGAAAAGGCCGCGCTGGAAAACCGGGTCCGCAAACTGTCATCCCAGCTCGCTGACAGCGCCGCCAATTATGCCGGGCAGATCAAGGACCTGACGGAGCAGCGGAACGACCTGCTCAAGCAGCTTGCTTCGGCGAACGCGAAAAATTCCACCCGCAAGGTTACGGACGCCGCCGCGCAGATCGCGGAGCTGAACAAGGAGGTGGAGATTCTGCGTTCGCGCATTAACGTGGACGAGTCGAAGCCGGTTCCCTACACGGCGGAAGAGCTGGCCTTGTTCAACCAGACATCGCCCGCGACCGTGCCCATCAAACGGCCCATCAACGAACTGCCCGCCGGCAGCGCGGAACTGGTCGCCTCCGCGCAAAAACATTTTGCCAGCCATGAATACGACCAGGCCGAGGCGGATTACCGAAAGATTCTGGAACGCGACCAGAACAACGGCCTGGTGCTGGCAAACCTGGCGACGATTGAACTTCAGGAAAACAAGCTCGCCGACGCGGAGAAAAACATCCAGGCCGCCCTCGCGCAAAGCCCGGACGACGCCTACAATCTTTCCACGCTCGGCTACCTGCAGTTCCGCCAGGAAAAATACGACGCGGCCCTGGACACCTTGAGCCGCGCGGTGAAAATTGACCCGAACAACCCGGAGATTGAAAATTATCTCGGCGTGACCTTGAGCCACAAGGGTCTGCGCATCCAGGCGGAGACAGCGCTGCGCAAGGCGATTGAAATTGACCCGAACTACGCACCCGCGCACAACAACATCGCCGTGATTTATCTGAACCAGAACCCGCCGCTGCCGCAGCTCGCCCGCTGGCATTACCAGAAGGCGCTCGCCGCCGGCCAGCCGCGCAATCCCGAACTGGAAAAAATGCTCGCCGAAAAAGGCGCGCCGGTGGAAGCGCAGTAAACTCCATGCGCCAGCAGTTCCACGAACTCGTAATCGCCACGCGCGGGCGCGGCTTGGTTGAATTTACCGCCGCCGTGGAAAACTGGATTGCCGGAAACAAATTTCGCGAGGGCCTGCTCACGCTGCATCTGCGCCACACTTCCGCCTCGCTGCTTATTCAGGAGAACGCCGACCCCGATGTGCGCCGCGACCTCGACGCTTTTTTCGCGCGGCTTGTGCGCGACGGAGATCCGCTCTTCATCCACACCGCCGAAGGCGACGACGACATGGCCGCGCACATCCGCACCGCGCTGACGACGGTGAATCTTTCCATTCCCGTCCATGGCGGACGCCTCGCGTTGGGAACGTGGCAGGGAATTTATTTGTGGGAACACCGCACGCACCCGCACACGCGCCGCGTCGCCCTGCATTTCATCGGCGAATAGGTTGAAGCTGAAACGGGCAAAGGAAATCACTTCCAAACTCCGAGCGCAAGGAGTTCCGCCGTTGCTGTCTTCGTCCAATCGTGGCGGTTCGCCTTCGGGCTGGCCGGACTCGGATGCAAAATCTGGCCGACGCGGACGCCCGTGCCCGCCGCCACCAGCTCACCGCGTTCCCGCGCGAACGCCCCGATGCCGACGAGCCATTCCGGCTGGAGAATCTCCAGCACGTTGCGCAAATGTTCGTCGCAAACTGCGGACAGACGGGCGCGTTCGGTTTTGGAAAGTTTGTCCGGCGTCACGTTCCGCCCGCCCGCTTCGCAGAACGCCAGCGGACAATAGTTCTCCACAAAATGCTCCACGAAAAATTTCTCCGGCGAACCGAACCGTTGCGAAAAAAGTTTCCAAAGCCGCCGTCCGCTCACTTCCGAACGCGGACAGTCAAAACCCCGGACCGGACGTTTGGGATGTTCTGAAACCGGCTTTTCAATTTTTCCCGAAATGCCCAGCCAGTCGCGCACGGCGGCGATCTCGCCGAAAGGGATTCCCGTTTGCACCATGCCGAACGGGCCGGGATTCATGCCCAGAAAAATCACGCGCTTCCGACCGTTGCCAAAACGGCGCAGATATTCCTCGTGCGCCTGCCCGGCGTAGGTGAGGGGATTGTAAATGTGCGTGACCGGCGGCTTGAAATGCAGCCGGCCCGCCTGTGCCGAAAGTTCACGCGCGGCGGCGATGAGTTGTTGGACGGTGCCGGAAACGACGGTTTTCAAATCGCGGTCATGGTGACGGTTTTTTTGCATGGCGCAAGCACCGGCGAACGACTTAAATAAAGCTCATTCACCCGGCGCGATGAATATTCAAAATCCATCGGCGGAACCGCTCAACTGGAAAAAATCCTTCCTGTGGCTGGCGCTCGCTGTGGCGTGCTTTCATGCGGCTTACACGTCGCTCAAATTTCCCGCCGCCGGGCTGCTGATTTTCGGCTACGCCTTCGGGCTGGTGAAGCTGACCGACCAGCCGACTGTCCGCCGCGCGTTTTATTTTGGGGTGACGGCGGGATTTCTCTGCGCCGCGCCGCAGTTGTTTTTCTTCTGGCGGATTTTTGGCCCGGCGGCAATTGTCCTCTGGCTCGTGTTCGCGTTTTGGATCGGTCTGTTTGCGGCGATTGTCTGCGGGAGCATCCGGCGCTGGGGCAAAGCCAAAGCAATGTGGCTGATTCCGTTTGTTTGGACGGGCACGGAATACTTCCGCAGCGAACTCTACTACTTGAAATTTTCGTGGCTGAATGTTGGGTATGCTTTGCCGTCGTGGCTTAACGGCATTGGAATGTATGGCCTTGGTTTTTTCGTTTTCGCAATTGTTCTTGGTCTCTACGCCTCGCGGTTGGTAAAGATAAATCTATTTGAATCAATTATTATTTTTGCACTGATTTTTTGGTTGTTGGCGAAAATGTTTCTCCCAGTTGTTGGTGGACCAGGCAAATTTCACAACCTTACTTCGCTTCAAATCGTCGGCGTCCAGATGGAATTTCCGCCGCCGGGCATCATTCCCAAAATGCTGGATCAAGCCTTGGCGAAAAATACCAACGCGCCGCTTTTCGTCCTGAGCGAATACACGCTTGACGGCCCGGTGCCGGATTCGCTCAAGAACTGGTGCCGCGAACATTCGCGCTTCCTTGTCGTCGGTGGCGAAGACCCGGCCGGCACGAACAATTATTACGACACCGCCTTCGTCGTCGGCACCAACGGCGAAGTTGTTTTCAAGCAGGCCAAGAGCGTGCCGATCCAGTTTTTCCAAGACGGCCTGCCCGCGCAAAAACAGGAAGTTTGGAATTCGCCGTGGGGCAAAATCGGCTTCTGCATCTGCTACGACTTGAGCTACACGCGCGTCACGGACGAACTGGTGCGGCAGGGCGCGCAACTGCTCATCGTCCCGACGATGGACGTGGAAGAATGGGGACGGCACGAACACGAACTCCATTCGCGTGTCGCGCCCGTGCGCGCGGCGGAATACGGCCTCCCGATTTTTCGCGTCGCCAGTTCCGGCATTTCGCAGGCCGTGAGCGGCGGCGGCCAGGTCGTCGCCAAAACCTCCATTCCCGGCAGCGCCGAGATTTTTTCCGCGCAACTGCGGTTGCCGATGCGCGGCTCGCTGCCGCTGGATCGGTATCTTGCGCCGCTGTGCGTCGGAGTAACGGGCATTCTCACGGCCGTTTTACTGTTGCTCGCGTGGAAAGACAAACGCGCCGCGCAAAAAATATAAAGTGTCGCGCAAAGAACGCGAAGGTTGCGAAGGGAAAATCAATTTCTTCCGCGCAGGATTTTCCTTCGCCGACTTCGCGGTCTTCGCGCGAGACTGCCGAAGTTTTTCCTTTCGCTATCCGCCGATTGCCCTTTCAATTTCCCGCCATGTCGCACGAATACGTCCTGAAGCCGTTCACGCCGGAAATCCGGCTGAACATTGACTATCCGCGCGAACTCAATCCGCAGCAGCTTGCTGCCGTCACCGCGCCGCCCGGCCCGGCGCTCGTCATCGCCGGTGCGGGTTCGGGCAAGACGCGCACGCTGACGTATCGCGTCGCGTATCTTTTGGAACAAGGAATTCCCGCCGACCGCATTTTGCTGCTCACCTTCACGAACAAGGCGGCGGGCGAAATGATGCGGCGCATTTCCGATTTGCTCGGCCACG
>DATCBW010000295.1:0-8045 GCA_036511615.1 Verrucomicrobiia bacterium
CAATTAAATCACATTGCAATTCATCCGCAAATTTTTTCAGCGCCGCCGAAATCATTTCCACCTCGTCCGGCACGATGGCCGGTTCAAATTTTATTTCGCCGCCGAAAAATTCGCGCAGGACGTTTTTAATCTCCGGCCCGCTGCGGTCTTCGTAAATTCCCGCGCTCGCACGGTCGCTGATGGTGATGCGTCCGATTTTCATTCCTTGATTTTTTTGACAACGTGAATGTTCTCGATGCGCATCGTCTTGTCCACCGCCTTGCACATGTCGTAAAGCGTCAGCGCAGCCACACACACGCCCGTCAGTGCTTCCATCTCAACGCCGGTTTGCGCGCTGGTTTCCGTCGCGCAAACAATTTCAACCGCGTCGCGGCGCACTTTGAAATTTATTTCCACATGGTTCAACGCCAGCGGATGACACAACGGAATCAATTCGTGAGTCCGTTTCGCCGCCTGGATTCCGGCGATTTGTGCCACGGTCAAAACGTCGCCTTTCGGCAGCGCGTTCTTTTTCAACGCGCGAATCGTTGCCGGCGCGCAAACCAATTTGCCTTCGGCGACGGCTCGGCGTCGTTGAACCGGCTTGTGACCGACGTTGACCATTTGCGCGCCGCCGCGTTTGTTCAAATGTGAGAATGTCTTTTTCATCAAATGCAATCATCGTAGGACAGGCGTCGCGCCGGTCTCAAATTAAAAATCAGAGACAGGCTGGAAGCGCTGTCCTGCGTCGGTAAAAAATCCACTGCCGCGCCAGTTTCAATCGAACCTTGATTCATTGGAACGCGAATCAAAGCGTTTGTTTCAGTCAAACAAGTTATGTCGCCGGAACTCGACCATTTCAACGGACGCAATCGCAGTTCGCCATTTGTAAATTCCAATCGCGCCGGCCAGAGCGTCTCGCGCGGACACGGTGCGTCTTCCAAATTTTCCGCAAGTTTGCCGCGAAAAAACCCCGGTGTTTCCTGGCCGGTCAATTTTGCCAGCGCAACCGCGACGAACAGATGAAAGCAGACAAAATGCGACAGCGGGTTGCCCGGCAGGCCAAACGTGATCCGGTTTCCGTTCACGCCGAAAATCAGCGGACGGCCGGGCCGCACATTGACCTGCGAGAAGACAATTTCAAAGCCAAGCCATTCGAGCAGCGGGCGCGTGAAATCTTTGTCACCGACACTCGCGCCGCCGGAAACCAGAAGCACGTCGGCATTTTCGATTTGTGATTTGTGATTTGTGATTTGTGATTTTGCCGATTCAAAATTTTCCGGCAGATGTTTTTGCGTCACATCGCAAGGAAAATTTTGCAGCAGGCCGCGAATCAAAATGGAATTGCTGTCGCGGATTTGGCCCGGTTTGGGCATCTGCTCCGGCGGAATAATTTCATCGCCCGTGGTGAAATGCGCCACGCGCAAACGCGGATTGACCAGCGGCTGCGCGCAACCCGCCGTCGCCAGCAACGCCAGTTTGCCCGCGTCCAGCCGCACGCCAGATTGCACGAGCGGCTGGCCTGCTTTTACGTCTTCGCCGCGTTTGCGGAGGTTCAACCCGGCTTCACGTTTTATGATGCGGATTTGGTCGCCGTTACGTTCCACATTTTCCTGCATTGCCACGCGTAGACCGTCGCATGGCAGCGTCGCGCCCGTCGCCACGCGCACCGTTTCGCCGGATTTAAGTTGCCGCGGTTTCCAGTCGGCGGCGTGAATCGTGTCCACGACGAAAAAGGCTTCCGACTCGTCGTTCGATAAAACCGCGTAGCCGTCGCGCGTGGAGCGGTCAACCGGCGGCAAATCTTCCGGCGCGCAAACCGTTTCGCGCAGCACGCGGCCAAAAGATTCTTCAAGTGAAACACGAACGGCAGGCAAAGATTCACAACGCGACTGGATTTCCGCCATCGCCTCGTCCAGCGAGCGTATTTTTGAATTGTAGGAGACGACGTGAGGAGTCTCTGGCTGGTTTCTAATTCCTTTTGATTTGAGACTCGTCACCTCGTCTCCTACAAAATTGGCTGGCAGCGCGCGGCGTTTCCAAATCGGCACGGCTTGCTTGAGGCCGTTCATAAATTCGCCAAGCAAGGCAATGGCTTCCGCGCGATGCCGCGACGCGATGCCAACGTAAATCGCCGCCTCGCCAGCCGGCACAATCCCGATACGATGGATTACTTTAGCCGCGAGACAGAAATGCCGCGGGGAAAGAGCTTCGAGCAACCTTCGGATTTCGCGCACGGCCATTTCGGCGTAGGCTTCATATTCCAATGCGGAAATTTTCACGCCATTTTCCTCATCGCGCACGGCGCCGCGAAATTCCAGCCACGCTCCATGCGCGGCCAGTTGCGGCGGAGAAATTTTCTCCGCGATGGGCGAGCCGGTAAGTTGAATTTCAATTTCCATGAGACAAAAATTTCAGCCGCCCGACACCGGCGGAATGAGCGCCACTTCATCGGCGTCCGCAAACTGCGTTTCGGCGTCGGCGTATTCCCAATTGCGCGTCAGGCGGACGTTTCCGCGATGCCCGCGCAGGCCGGGAAATTTTTCCAGCAACGCCGCCCAAAGCTGCTCGCGGTTGAGCGGCGAGGACGTCGCAAGTTCCACGGCGTCGCAGCCGGTCACGTCTTTGAGTTGGGCAAAAAATAAAACGCGCATTGGATTTTTTAACAACAATTTCAGCGCGGCACAAGATGGATGGCCGGCGCTTTGATGAGCGCGGTGATCGTTTCGCCTTCGCGCAACGCGAGTTCGGCGCAAGCAACGCGTGTGACCAGCGCGAACAACGGAAATCCCGCGTCCAGTTCCACGCGCACAAGCGCGCCTTCGGGACACAAGGAAAGAACGCGCGCCGGCAGACGATTGCGCACGCTGCTCGCCGCCGCAACGTCGCGCTGGAGAATCACCTCCTCGCCACGGATGCAAACAATTACGTCGCGCGACGCGGGTGGCGGCGCAAGCGCGGTAAGCGTGACATTGCCGACCGTGACGGTGGCAAGGCCGTCGGCGACGTTCGTAATTTTTCCGGGCTGGAGAGTTTCGACGCCAACAAATTTGGCGACCTCCGCGCTGGCGGGGCGCGCGAAAACTTCGGACACCGGCCCGGTCTGCATGACTTTTCCATTCATCAACACGACAATTTCATCGGCCAACGCAAGTGCCACATGGCGGTCGTGCGTCACGCAGAGCATCGGAATCTGAAATTCGTCGCGGATGCGCACGAGGTAGGGAATGATTTTTGCCTTCAGCGGCGCGTCGAGGCTGGCGAGCGGTTCGTCCAGCAGCAGCAGTCGCGGCGATGCCAGCAAGGCACGCGCGAGAGCGACGCGTTGTTTTTCGCCGCCGGAAAGTTCCGTCACGCCGCGCGCGATGAGCGGCTGAATTTCCAACACTTCAATCACATGGTCAAAAGTGAACCGTGAATTGTCCGCGCCGCAGGATTTGCGGCCGTAAAGCAAATTCTGGCGCACAGACAGATGCGGAAACAAGGCAAGATCCTGCGGCACATAGCCGACGCCGCGCCGGTGCGTGGCAATGGAAAAATCTTTCGCCGTGTCGGTCAGCACGTCGTCGTCCAGTTGAATGAAGGCCGAGCGCGGCGTGCGCAATCCAGCAATGAGATCGAGCAACGACGTTTTGCCCGCGCCGGACGGACCGAAGACGGCGGTGACGCGCCTTTGCATCGCAAAATCCGCTTCGAGCGTGAAATGCGCAAGCGGCAGCGAAACGTTTTTCAGCAGCAGGCTCATGTCGTTTTTTTGCGGCGCAGAAAAAATTCGCCGCTCCACACGGCAATGAAGGCGAGCACGACTGACGCGCCCAGCAAACGGTAAGCGTGCGCGTCGTCGCCGATTTGCACGTTTTCAAAAATGGCGAGCGAGATGGTCTGGGTTTTGCCCTGAATATTTCCGGCGACCATGACCGTCGCGCCGAATTCGCCGAGGGCGCGGGCGAACGCGAGCAACATTCCGCCGATGATTCCACGCGCCGCCAGCGGGACGGTGATGGTAAAAAAAACGCGCCAGCCGCCCGCACCAAGCGTGCGTGCGATTTGCTCCAGCCGCGGATTGACTTCCTCAAACGCCGTGCGCGCGGAACGGACGAGCAGCGGCAAAGACATCACGCTCAACGCCAGCAGCACCGCGCGCCAGGTGAAGACGATTCTAAAATCAAAAAATCCGCCAAGGCCGTGTTTTCCAAACGCTGTCAGCAGGATCAGTCCCGTGGCCACCGGCGGCATGACGAGCGGCAGCGTGACGAAAGTTTCGACGAGCGATTTGCCCGGCCAGTCGCCACGCGCCAGCGCCCACGCGAGCGCGAGGCCAAAGGGCAGAATCACCACCGTGCTCAACGCGGCCACCCACACGGTGAATCCGACAATCTGCAATTCTGCGGCGGTCATTTGTCAAAAATTTATTCTGCACCAAGATTATGTAGGACAGGCGTCGCGCCTGTCTCCATACTCAAAGTTCACCCACTCTCCAACGCGCACTTGAGCTGGAGCAGGAGATTTCGCCTCAAGGCACCATTTCAAAGTCAGAGACAGGCGCGACGCCTGTCCTACATCGTGGTTTCGGTTCATTCTCGCAAAAGGAAGCCATACTGCGTGAAAACCCGTCCGGCTTCTTTGGACGAAAGGTAATCAAGGAATTTCTTTGCGGCTTCGGGTTGCGGCGAACCTCTCACAATCGCCATCGGATAACTGATGTCCGGCCTGTCGGCGCGCGGCATTTCGCAGGCAATTTTGACGCTCTTGGAAATGGCGGCGTCGGTTTTATAGACGACGCCCGCATCCACGTTGCCGGACGCGACGGCGGCAAGCGCGGCGCGGACGTTTTCGGTCGGGACAACTTTCGGCTCGATGGCCGGCCATAATTGCAATTTTCCAAGCCACGCTTTGGCATAAACTCCGGCGGGCACGGACTTGGGATCAGCGAGTGCGATTTGTTTTACGCTGGCATTGGTAAGGTCAGCGGCGGACTTGATTTGTAGCGCGCTGTCGTTTGGAACAACAACAACGAGCAAGTTGCCAAGACAGGTTTTGCGCGTGGCCGGATCAATCAAGCTTTTTTTCGCCAGACCATTCATTTGCGCCTCGTCGGCGGAAAAGAAAATGTCGGCGGGTGCGCCTTCCTGAATTTGACGTGCGAGCGTGCTGGACGCGGCGAAGTTGAAGGTGATTTTGTCGCCGGACTGATTTTCATAATTGGCGGCAATTGCCTTCAACGAGTCGGTCAGGCTGGCGGCGGCGAACACGGTGATTTCCGCCGCGCGCAACGGCAGCGACAAAATCGCCAGAGAAACTGCCAACAGAACGAAATATTTTTGGAGTTTCTTCGTGTCCATAAACAGTTCGGTTTTGTTTGGCTGTCAGAACGACAATTGCAGGCGCGTGAACAGAACTTCTTCGGGCAGCTTTGTCACCGCGCCTGTTGCGCCGCCGTCAAACGTGGTGCGCGAAAAACTGGTCATGACCCGGACGTTTTTGTTCAGCCACCAATTCAAACCGACAGCCCAGGCTTGCGCGGCCGTGGCCGAAGCCGCCGGACTGGCGAAAGTTGGAAACGCGGCGTTGTCCACATCGAATCCTTCAAGTCGCGCGACAATTTGCCATGCGCCCCAGCCGCCGTTTTGCAAACTGAACGGATGCAGCGGCGTCACGCCAGCATAGGTGGCGTTCTCACCGGTCAGCACCCAGCCCGTGGAAATTTCCCAGGCGGTGTTCTGCAAGTCCGCCGCCGTGCCGGGTGCCGCCGCAAGTTTTAATTGTTGATCGGAGATCACATATTCGCCCAGCAAACTGAACGGACCCCAGTAGTAATATCCCTGCGGCGAAATCCGCCAGTGCGCGCCGTTGGCCACGGTGCCGGCGTAGGTGAAAAACTTCTGCTGTCCTTCCGTCACGTATCCGCCGGTCAGCGCAGCAGCGGTGGACTCGCTTCCGTAAGTTCCGCTCACGCCGAATCCCAATCCGACCAGCGGCGCGATGCCGGTTTTTTTCATGGGTTGAAGAAAAACACGCCCGGCAAATTCCATGTTGTTGTCCAAGTCGGCGTTGGCGGCGTTCGCCCCGTCCGCGTCGCTGTTGAAAATGTCCGCCGCGTAATTCGCCCGGCCTCCGAACAAATCGCCATGCAGTTCCACGCCCAGATTGCGCAACGGCACCAGGTTGTTTGCCAGCGACCGTTCGTTGAACGAGAGATTTTGGGCCGACTGCAACCATTCGAGGCCGACGGGCATTTTGAACCGACCGGCCTCAAATTGCAGTTCGGGCAGCGGATGATAATTCATATACGCGTCGTAAATCGAAGGGGCGGCCCCGCCGAATTCCGCCATGAACTGATAATCGAAATCGTGAAAGATCGTTCCTGAAATAATCGGATGCACCCGGCGCAAAATAAATCCGCCAGCACCGGGTTGCTCGTTTTGAAAAAAAGTCCGGCTGTCCAATTGTAGATAACCGCGGATGTTCATCGCAAAGTTTGTGTCGGCGGAAATGAATTTGAAACCGTCTGCACCCAACGAAATTTTCGGCGCGGCCCGTTGATTCATTTTTTGCTGCTGGTCCAAGTCGCTGATTTTCGGGTCGAGTTTCTGGATTTGCTCCGGCGGCGGCGGTGATGTTTGTTGTTGCTCCAGCGCCTTGACCTTTTGTTCCAAGGCCTGAATCTCTGTTTTCATGGCTTCTATTTCCGCCTTTTCCGAAGAGTTGTCGGACGCGGCTTGTGGGGCCTCGGTGGAATCTGCAGCGGGGTTGTCTTGCGCCAAGACCGGGAAGGTGGATAAAAATCCGGCGAACATCGCAAACACCAATAGATTTGGCCTCATCAGCTTCAATTTTGATTTTCCAACCTGCACCGGCTTGAGAATAGCCAAAACGCCCGCCCGCGCAAGCGTTATATCTTTCAAAATATAACGAACGGCGAAATCGGGAGCCTTGAATGACTGGATTTGCCGTTAGTCCCGCAGCAGCCGGCGCAGTTGCCGCCAATTGGCGGCGGTGACCCGCAGACAGGCGTTTTCCATTTCCCGATAGCGGGCCAGGACCGCGCGTCCGGTTTTGGTCAGTTGCGCGCCGCCGCCGCCCTCGCCGCCATGCGTCGCGAGGATGAGCGGCTTCTTGAAACACCGGTTCATCGTCTGCACGAGCGTCCACGCGCGCATATACGACATTTTCATGCGCGCCGCGGCCTTGCCGATGGAGCCGGTTTCATCCACGAGCTGTAGCAATTCCGCCTTGCCCGGACCAAACGCGATTTTCTTTTTGAGCGTAATTCGCAAGCGTGTCTGCAAGGCAATCGAACCGGAAGAACCAGCTTTCTTTTTCATGATGCAAGCGAGTTTTCGACAAAGCACTTCAGATTTGGACTGCGGAAGCGCCTTGCGACCCGTCAAAAATGAAACGGCGGTCCCATTTTGTCAAAATTAAAGAGGCAGCACAGCCGGGCGAGTGGCATTTTTGGCAGAGCGTCCGGCGAAATGTTCAAAGCTTGTGGAACTTTCTTTCAAAGAATTGCAGCCAAAGTTGCAGCTTCAATTGGGTTAACCAGCCGCTTGGTGAACGACGAATTGGCTTGCCATTGCTGGTGACAGGCCCAAAATAATTGCCGCTGTTTTAAGCCAATGTAGCTCAGTGGTAGAGCAACGGTTTCGTAAACCGTAGGTCGGTGGTTCAATCCCACTCATTGGCTCCATTTTCTCATATCCTGCCGGCAAGTTTTTGTTGTGGAAACCGGAGGAATTTTGCAAATTGAATTCCGCTTATTCCATATTGAACACAACATTTTTAACCTTGTCAAAAATCCCATCATATATGAATACAAAATCATACCTCACCTTGGTGCTCGCGGCCTGTGCCGGATTTGCGGCCGTGCCGCTTCACGCCGCTGACACGCTCACGCTCGCGTGCATTCCGAAAAGTTCCGGGGGCGAGTATTGGGAAACCGTCGCGCGCGGCGCGCAGCAGGCCGCCAAAGACCTCGGCGTGACGCTCAAATGGGAAGGCACCGTCACCGAAACGGAAATCGCCGAGCAAAACAAAATCATCGAGAACATGGTCAACCTCGGCGT
>DATCBW010000296.1:0-44888 GCA_036511615.1 Verrucomicrobiia bacterium
GGAAAACCTGAAAGAGCAACTGATTGATGCCGGAACGGGTTTTGCCAGAGCCGGTGTCACCAGTGATGAGCCAGCCACGGCAAAAATCTTCGCGTGTCCACGCAAAGCCCTTCAACCGGACAATGAATTTATTTTTTGCAACATTGCCCTTCGCGGTCGCCGCGTAAGCGGCAATGGCGGCGAAGATCACCGTCACAATCCACGAGGCCGGCGCGGGCAGGAAAAAAAGTGCGCCGGTCGCCATCAGCAAAGAAAGGCCGGTTGTGATGTAATTTATCCAGCGCATAAATCAGAGCATAAATTTTCCAATCAGGATTCCGGCCAAGAGCGAAGCGACGGCCACGCACAGGAAAGCCACTGTGCGACCGGCGGAAAGTTGTTGGGTGATTTGTGGGACGCTGCGAATTTCTTGTTTCAACTCGCGCGCCTCCTTTGAAAATTCCTTCGTCAATTGGGTCAGGGTTTGGAGCGAGACGCGGACGGTTATCAACTGGATGGAATCTGTATCTGGCGGAATTTCGATTTTGACGTTCTGGAAAAATATCTTCAACAATTCCAGCATTTGCAAAACAGAGTCGTCATCCCGAATTCCGTTCTTGAGCCGCCATTCGGAAACCGCCTCGTCAAAATTGTTTTTGTCTTCGTTCACAAAAGCGAGTCGCCGGATTTTGATTCCTTTTTCGGCTTCTGAATTTTTGGCGGTGGCGGTAGCAACATCCCACGCACGGTTTCCAGTTCGTCATAAAATTTGTGCAGCCAGTTTTCAAGGCGTCCTCGGTTGAAATAGTCAAAGGCGGGATTTTTGATGGCGGCGGAAATTGTCAGATCGTGCTTATTCAAATCCGCGACGATCCAATCGTAAAGTTTCGGCATGGTGATTTCCTTGGCCGCAAGCTCCTCCATCAGACGTGTTCGCGTGGCGCTGTGTTCGTAGTTGGCGAAGCGTTCCGACAACACCTCGTTTTTGACAACCAGGTATCGGGCGTTGTGATTGAGCCGGTCGGTGATGTTGCGAATCTGCTCCAAGCTGTCGGTTTCGTGATTTACAGGCATGATGAGATTCAAGGATGCCCCAAACTGTTTGAGCAAGCCGAAGATTCGCACCTCGTCAAAATAATCGAGAAAAATGTCGGTCGAGGCAGCGCGGCAATCCATGACCACCAAATCCGTTTTGTCCAGCATTGCAAAAACCGAATCAATGTCCGTCGGGTCGGCGATGTTGAGAAACCGGGCTTCGGGATGGAAACGCTTCAGTGTTGAATTTTCGTTGTCGGTATCAACGGCGATGTGGGCGATGTCGTTGTCTTTAAGATACTGAACGAAATTGACGGCAAAAAAACTTTTGCCGACGCCGCCCTTGCCGTTGATGACGGCATTGAATTGTTTTTACATATTTGGTTAAAGGTTTTTTGAATCGGCGATGCGTGGACCGGGCTTGCGCCGCGACCACGGGCCGGGGATGAGTTTCCGCTGTTCCCGCAAGCTCCCTTGGATGCTTTCGGGCGATGGTTGAACTGCCGAAATTTTGAATGGCGTGATTTCCTTTGCGTCTGCATTGCGCTGGCGGACAGGTTTTCGCCCGATCACTCGACGGCAAAAGCGATATACGGTGTCTTTGGAAACAGCAATGGCTGCGTCCTCCAAAAGAATCCGAATGTCGTCGTAAGATGCCCGCATAGCCAGAAGCTCCTCGATTTGAGTTTTGTGCGGCAGCAGCAGCGCGAGTTTGCGCGGAAGTTTGGGCTGAAAGCCGCTGGCAAGCTTCTTGAAGCGAGCGCGGGCTTCCTCGGATGAACTGTTATCACTCATTAAATTTCAGATTAAAATCAAATAATTTTCGGACAGAAATCAAATGGGCTTACGACGGACATCCGCCAGCCTTCGGATAATTCTCGACCTCAAAATCTCTAA
Organism: Verrucomicrobiia bacterium; assembly: GCA_036511615.1. Classification (GTDB taxonomy): domain Bacteria; phylum Verrucomicrobiota; class Verrucomicrobiia; order Limisphaerales; family UBA11358; genus UBA11358. The sequence goes on from DATCBW010000296.1 coordinate 1,912, forward strand.
CGACAGTTAGAGGTAAGGCGTGCCATGAAAAATGATGCTTCAATGACATATTCATGCCTCCATCTAAACCGATTTCCGGCAGTCAGGTTGTTATGATTTCATAACAACTTTCAGGGGCGGGATGAGCTAAAAATTGTGGGTGCTGTCCACCAAAACACAATGCAACCTGTCCAACGCGGAAAAATACTTCAAAGAGCATCTGCAACTCGGCGATTATTACAGTCAGGAAAATATCGTGTCTGGTGAATGGACTGGAATCGGGGCTGAAATGCTTGGACTTACAGGCGTGGTAAAACAGGATCAATTTCTAAAACTCTGCCACAACCAGAATCCACAGACCGGCGATCTGCTGACGCAACGGTTGAAAACAACACGGTGGGATGCTGACAAAATGGCAAATGTTGCCAATCGTCGAATTTTCTACGATTTCACCTTTTCACCGCCCAAATCAGTTTCCATTCAGGCGTTGATTGCAAATGACAAACGGCTCTTGGAATCACATACCCGCGCGGTGCGGGTTGCAGTGAATGAATTACAGCACTTCGCCGGAACGCGAATCCATCAAGGGCTGAACATTTCGGAACGCCTCACCGGAAACGTCGTCTGCGCCACGTTCCGCCATGACACCTCACGCGCACTTGATCCGCATTTGCATACGCACTGCGTCATGTTCAATGCCACGTTTGATGCAATCGAAAATCGGTGGAAGGCGCTTTCCAATTACGAAATGCTTCAGGCGCGGAAATTCGCGGAGAATGTTTATTACCACGAATACGCCCGCGAACTGCGGTCGTTCGGCTACGAGATTGAAAACAAGCCTCGCGGGGATTTTGAAATCAAGGGTGTATCTCGTGAACTGCAATCGCGTTTCTCCAAACGCCATAACGAGATTGACGCCAGCATCGAACGGCTGCTGAAAGAGAAGCCGGAACTTGCCAAAGGCAATCTGAAGGAACTGCGCTCACAAATCGCCCAAGCGGAACGCAGCCGGAAAATTGCGGGAATTGCCCTGCCAGAACTTCAACGCCTCTGGGACAGCCAGCTTACAGGCGAAGAAAGGCAGTCCGTGCGCGCGCTGGGCCGCCAGCCAAAGGCGGCGATTCAATCGCCGTCCCAATCACCGATGATTTTGGCGCAAGCCGCAATCCAATGGGCGGAAGAACACTTGTTCGACCGCCGCTCGGTCGTCCGGGAAAACGAAGTTTGGAGCGCGGCTTTGGAGCGCGGGCGCGGGTCGGAATTGACGACTGACGACATTAAGGCGGCAGGACGGGAACGTGATTACATTCGTAACGAACACGCGCCTTCAAAAATCACGACGCACGAGATTTTAAGCTGCGAATGGGAAATTGTCTGCCTCGCCCGCGATGGGCGCGGCAAGTTTGCGGAGTTCAATCCGCGTCACAAGATTGCCACTGGACTCATGCCAGATCAGCGCGCCGCCGCTGAAATGATTCTGGCGTCACGCGACTTCGTGACGCTGTTTTGTGGCGGCGCGGGAACGGGGAAAAGCCACACGTTACGGGAAATCGGCAATGGCTTGAAAGCTGCCGGTCACATTCCCTACGTCATGGCGCCGCAACGCCAGCAAGCCCTTGATTTGAAAAAGAGTTTCGCCGAAACCCAAACCGTTTCCGAATTTCTGGCGAAACGGCAAATGATTCCTGGCTCGGTGGTGATTGTGGATGAAGCCGGACAAATCGGCGGAAAGCAGATGCAGGAGCTTTTGAGTTTCGTGCAAGCGAATGACGGTCGCGTCATTCTTTCCGGCGACACGCGCCAGCATGGGGCGGTTGAAGCCTCGGACGCCCTGCGCGCGATTGAGCGGTATGCCGGGCTGGAAGCGGCGCGCCTGACAAAAATTCGGCGGCAAAACCCAAAGGCGGGCGAAACGAAGTCCGAGCGGAAACGCATCAAGCAATACCGCGCAGCGGTTCGCAAGGCGCAGTCCGGCCAATACGCCGAATCATTCGACCGTTTGGATCGGCTGGGCGCGATTGCCGAATGCCGGACAATTGACGAGCAGCGCGAGCGGCTGGTCGCCGATTATCTGACGTTGGCGGAAAGGAAAAAATCTACTGTGATTGTTTCGCAGACTTGGGCAGAGATTCGGGAGATCAACGAGCGGATTCGTATCGGTCTGCGAAGGTCGGGACTAATTGACAGGGCCGACTCGACGGTGACGGCGCATGAGCGGCTGGATTTGACGGATGCCCAAAAACGCGACAAGCGGTTTTATCCAGATAACGCGGTAATTGTGTTCAACCGCGAGACGGGGGATTTTGCCAAAGGCGAAGTCGGCAAACTGTTGAAAGCCACTTCAACTCTTTTGTTCGTCAAGGTAGGAAATAGAGTTCAGCGAATTCCTTTCAACCTGTTAAACCGGCTCACGATTTGCCAGCCGGTCGAAATGACGCTCGCCAAAGGCGATCAACTGCAACTCAAAGCCAATGCGCCGTCGCTGGACGGCAAAGAATTGATTAACGGCGAACTGGTGACGGTTGCGGGCGTCAATCCAAAGGGACAAATCGAATTGAAGGACGGGCGAATCCTGCCGGAAAAATATCGGGAATTTGTGCGCGGTTACGCGATTACGTCCTACGGTTCGCAAGGCAAAACCGTCGAGCACGTTCTGTTTTCTGATTCGTCCGTCAAGGCCGCGACGAATAATCAGCAATGGCTGGTCACGATTTCGCGGGGAACGCGGGCGGTAAAAATCTTCACCCAGGACAAAGCGCAGTTGCGGGAAAATGTCGCTCGCTTGGGCGACCGCGAACTGGCGATTGAATTTGCGAAGCAAGATTCGGCGCAGGCGCGGCGTGTGCCGCCGCCAATTCGCAAATATATCGCCGGACTGATTCAAAGCCGCCGTTCGGAGATAATTCAAATACCAATTGAGAAAATTGATTTATGGAAACACAAACAAAGCCCTCGAATGACGCCGCAACGGACGCGCGGACAAAGAATCTGACGTGCTGGCGCACGGCCACAAGTCCGCAATGCTTGAGGGTGGAAACCGTCAACGAGGTTCACCTGTTTCCTTACGGCTATTTTCAACACGCTAAATTCATCCGGCAAAATGGCAAGGATGCTGTTGAAATCCAATTTCAAGACCGAATCATCGTGGTCAAAGGAAAAGGTTTAGAGCCGCTTTGTGATGCGCTGGAACGGCTCGCCGTGGAACGAATCAAGGTGCGGCCTGAAAAATATGATGGCGTCGCAAAAAACGAAGGCATCATTAACGAAATTGAAATATCCCTTGTGCCGAGTGTAACGGGGGTTTCACCCCATAGACGGAGTGAGGAAGCTGACACACATTTAGCTTAATTAAGCATCAATGTTTGTGAAGTAACAGAAATCATGAACCGAATCACTGTCCTGCTGGCGGACGACAACCGAGTCGTGCGCACGGAATTCAGAAAGTTACTGGAACTCGAAGATGATCTTGAAGTTGTCGGTGAAGCAAAAAATGGCCATCAAGCGGTCGCCATGGTCAAAAAGCTTCGTCCCACATTAGTTCTGATGGACGTTGCCATGCCTTTGCTCAATGGTTTGCAAGCCACTCGCCAGATTCTCCAAGCCGCTCCAACCACAAAAGTGCTCATGCTTTCGGCGCACAGTGATGAGGTGTATGTCGAAGAGGCGACCAACTCCGGCGCGATGGGCTATCTGATTAAATATACCGCCGCCAACTTTGTTTGCTCCGCGATTCGGGAAGTTCACAAAGGGAACACATTTTTCAGCCCGTCAATTCCCAAACGTCTTCACAAACGGAATCAATAAAAGCAGATTGATTGAGCAGGTTTTGAGTTTCTTAATTCCGCATCGGGTCGTTGCCAAAATCGCGTCGTTTTTCAGAAAATGAGCGAAGGGTGTGTGGAATCCCCGGATAATCCCATGCTTCGTTTAGCGCCCACTGGATCATTTCTAAATCCCGATTCTCCAAAGTGGGAAAAAGCCCCGTCGTGCAGGTGCTCAACGCCAATGCCAAATCAACACCGTAACCCAGACGGAAATACAACATCAATACCTGCTCGTCTGTGAGCGCGGGCCAAGTTTTTGTTATTGCAAAACCGCGCACAGCTTCGCCAAGCGATTCACGAGTTGTCTTTTCAAGGCGCTTGAAAGTGTCCTCCACCTTTTCTCCAATCTGGGCGAACGCGGAGATTGGCCGAGGAACAAGAGCCAGCCGTTGCGAATTCAGAAAATTGCTTAATTCACTCCACGTCATTCACGAAGATTAACCCGTCACGAAGTCCACGTCTATTTCACTTTGCTATTTCCGCACGCAAAACGTGTCCGACAAATCAAGGGACAAATCTGATACTGCAATCTGATACTGTTTGCCTTTTTTAGGTCATTCCACAACCTAGCAAGACAAAAGCAAAAATGCGTTTCAGTCAATAAAGACGCGGTTATTGTCATTATGTCACGTTAGGTCAAATCATGACAAAAGGACGTTTTACACTTTCCAGGCGTGTGCCTTAAACCACTCAGCCATCTCTCCCGCCGTTTATTTTGGCTCCTTGCGGCTTTTGAACCTGGCAATTTAATGCTGTCGTTGTGAAAGCCGGCATGGCCGCACCAAAAGACCTCGGGCTTAAAACGCCGTCTGTAAACTGGGTTCGTCAAGCGCCATCGGGCATTTATTTCTCACGAATCCGGGTTCGGGGCAAGCTCATTCGCCGTTTTCCGTTCGTCACCGGTCAACATTCGTCTTCTTCCGCTTTGTTTCTTCGTGCCTTTGTGGTTAAATTTTTTCCATGCGCTATGTGATGAAACAAAAGCTGTTTTGTTTTGGTGACGACTTTGTCATCAAAAATGAAGCAGGTGGCGACGCGTTTTTCGTGGATGGCAAGGTGTTCACCATTGGCAAGAAGCTTTCGTTTCAGGACATGAACGGCCGGGAACTCGCTTTCATCCAGCAAAAACTCCTGTCGTGGGGGCCGACTTACGAAGTTTACCGTGACGGCCAACTGGCTGCCGTGGTTAAAAAACATCTGTTCACCTTTTTTCGCTGCGCTTTCACCGTGGATGTGCCCGGGCCGGACGACATCGAGGCGCAGGGTAGTTTTCTCGACATGGAATACTCTTTTGCGCGTAGCGGCCAGGCCGTTGCCGAAGTTTCCAAACGCTGGTTCACCTTTGCCGACAGTTACGGCGTGGACATTCGGAATGGTGAAGATGACGTGCTCATCCTCGCCAGCACCGTGGTCATTGACATGGTCTGCCACGCTGACAACAAACGTTAGAATTTTATGGCCGAAGAAAATCAACAGCAACCGCCGCCGAACCCGGAACGCAAAACTTTAGACGACCGCGCGAAGATGACCGAGCTGGAACGCATCCGCCATTCCGCCGCGCACGTCATGGCCACCGCCATTCTCCGGCTCTGGCCCGAAGCGCAATTCGCCGCCGGGCCGCCGGTCGAAAACGGCTTTTACTACGACGTGGATTTGCCGCACCGCATCTCGCCGGAGGATTTTGAGAAGATCGAGGCCGAGATGAAAAAGGAAATCAAGGCGAACCATCCGTTCGAGAAAATCGTCGTCACGCGTGAGCAGGCCATCGCCGATTCGCAAAGCGGACGGCTGGGCGGACTCGCCGAACGGCCCGGCAACGTGAGCAAATTCAAGCTCGGCAACCTCGAAGCCATTCCCGAGGGCGAGCCGATTTCGTATTTCCAGAACGGCGATTTCGTTGACCTATGCGCCGGGCCGCATGTGATGCGCACGGGCAACATCGGGGCGTTCAAGCTCACCCACGTGGCCGCCGCGTATTACAAGGGCGACGAAAAAGGCCCGCAGCTTCAGCGCATCTACGGCACGGCGTTCAAGAACAAGACCGCGATGGACGAGTATTTCAAGATGATCGAGGAGGCGAAGCGCCGCGACCATCGCAAGATCGGCGCGGAGATGGGGCTGTTCGCGCTGGATACTGAATACGTCGGGCCGGGACTGGCGCTGTGGCTGCCGAAGGGCACGGCGATTCTGGAAGAACTGGAAAAGCTGGCGAAAGAAACTGAATTCGCCGCCGGTTATGTGCGAGTTAAAACGCCACATATCGCGCGGGAGAAAATGTATAAAACTTCCGGGCATTTGCCGTATTACGCGGAGTCAATGTTTCCGCCGATGAGCCTAGGGCTTGAAGGAAAAGACAAAGCAGATGCGGAATTGCGGTTGAAAAATGCAAACGCTGCCTACGATAAAGCATTGGATATACAAATTGCTTTTAATCCAGATAGCTTCAAAGCCGAAGGCTATTCAGAAATAGAAGCGATTAGAAAACTTGTGGAACTTGGCCGCGAGACTAGCAAAGCAAAAGACGAAGTGGACGCAGCTAAACGAGATTTAGAAGCTGATCGCTATTTTCTTAAAGCCATGAACTGTCCGCATCATCACCGCATCTTTGCGGCTGAGCCGCACAGTTACCGTGACTTGCCGTTGCGCCTCGCGGAATACGGCACTTGCTACCGCTACGAGCAGAGCGGCGAGTTGTTCGGCCTCATGCGCGTGCGTTCGCTCAACATGAACGACGCGCACATCTATTGCACCGAGGAGCAGTTCGCCGACGAGTTCCGCGCCGTGAACGACATGTATCTGAAGTATTTCAAAATTTTCGGCCTCGAAAAATATCAGATGCGCTTCAGCACGCACACGGCGGAAGGGCTGGGCAAGAAATACGTCAACGAACCGGAGTTGTGGAAGAAGACCGAGGACATGGTGCGCAAGGTGTTGATCGAATCCGGCATCAACTACGTGGAGGTCGCCAACGAGGCGGCGTTTTACGGGCCGAAGATTGACGTGCAGGTGTGGAGCGCCATCGGCCGCGAATTCACCATCGCCACCAACCAGGTGGACTTCGCCGTGCCCGCCAAGTTCGGCCTGACCTATCGCGACAAGGACAACTCGAATAAGACGCCGTTGTGCATCCATCGCGCGCCGCTCGGCACGCATGAGCGGTTCATCGGCTTCCTCATCGAGCATTACGCGGGCAACTTCCCGCTCTGGCTCGCGCCGGATCAGGTGCGCGTCATCACGCTTAACGACGACGAAGCGTTGATCGCCTACGCCCAGCCCATCGTGGCCGAACTGCGCGCCAACATGGTGCGCGTGGATGCGGATTTCAGCGCGACGCCGTTCAAGGCGAAGATTGCCAACGCGGAACAATTGCGCGTCCATACGATGCTGGTCATCGGCGGTCGCGACATGGAAGCCGGCGCAGTGAGCGTCCGTCTCCACCACGGCGGCCCGCAAGGCGCGAAGCCGAAGGCGGAAGTCGTGGCGGACATTCTGGCGAGCATCAAAGAGCGGCGGGCGTAAAAACTTTCATTTTTGTCTGGAGACTTTTCGATTGCAATTAGTCTGGCTTTTTGTATGAATTCATTTTCTAAATCTTGGTGCGGATTCAGACGCTAGGCGGCATTCGCGCATCACAAACAACAGCACGAAAAGGAAAGGACAACAATGAAAATTAAATCAGCGGTAGGAATTCTCACCATTATGGGGGCGCTTGCTTTACAAGGCCGCGCTCAAAACCTTATCACCAACGGCAGTTTTGAAAGCCCCATGGAACCTACCAACGCATTTACAAGGGCCACGCCAAGTGGATGGAGTGGTGGCGTCGTCATTGATAACGGGAGCGTATCTGGCTGGCCAGCTCCGGAGGATGGCGCCCAGTGGGATGATATTGGGAACGCGAGTTCGGGCCCGATGTCCCAGACCTTCAACGTCCCGATGACAGGCCAATACTCGCTCACCTGGTTTGAAAATGAACATGCTGGCTTCGAACATACCTATACGGTTTCAGTTACCGGAAACACGACGGCCAGCTACGACAGCGTTTCGACCGGGCTATGGATTTCACGATCGCTCACCGTGTCGCTCAACGCGGGCACGAATACTTTGGTGTTCCAAGCAACAGGGAGTTCGAGCGACACGCTGATTGACAATGTTTCTTTGGTGCCTTATCAACAATACTGCACGAACCTGACTGTCACGCTGGCGGCGGCTTACACCAATTGCACCGTCAGCACAAATTACCTGACAAATTCCACGGTGGTATTGAACAACATCATCGGTTTATGGAAGGCCGACGGCAACGCCAATGACTCCAGCGGCAATGGCAACAATGCAAACGCGATCAGCATAACCTATGAAACTGGACAATCCGGCCAGGCTTTTTCCTTCAGCGAACTGCCGTATGCGGGAAACGACAACGCGCGCCGGGTTGATCTTGGGCCGGTGTCACAGCTTTATTCCGCGACGGAATTCACCCTGTCTGCATGGGTGAAAATTCCAACGGCAGCCAATCCGAGTTCCACCAACAACTGGACTTATCTGTTCACCCATCCGGCCCGGTTGCTCAATCCGAACGTCACCAACGACGTGGGTTATGGCCTGTTCATTTCCCCCTCCGTTTCCACGCCATCGCGCCGGCCGGTTTATACGATTGGTTTTCAGGATGGCACCGAGGCCAATGTCGGAAGCAGCACGCCCTTTCCAGACAACCAGTGGATTCATCTGGCGGTGACGTGGAGCAGCGCTTCCGGTTTGTTGCAAATATATCGCAACGGAGTGCTGGATGGCACCACCAGCGCAGGCCTGGGCAAGACTCTTCCGACCGCCGCGCAACGCAGTCCCACCGGCACGGCTTTGTCGGCGGAACTGGGCGTGTGGGATTTCGTGGCGGACACCGATGGCAGTTTAGCGCGATACGGGGGATCGGCGGCGGCCATTGACGATTTTCGCCTCTACACCCGCGCACTGGCCACCAATGAAATCCAGCTCGTTTACAACGGCGAGCCGCCCATCATCAGCACAAACATCATGACTAATTGCGTGCCGGTGGATGCGGTCACGACGAACCTCGATTTCTGCACGGTGCCGGCAGGCAAATTGAGAATCCTGAATGTCTCGCCGGGCAATGTGCAGTTGTTCTGGCCTTCGCAAACCAACGCCTGGTATCTGCTGCAAGGTTCGGACGAGGTGTCGCCCTTGAGCTGGACGACGGTCGGGGACGTGCAGGCTGGCACCGGCTCCAACATTCTCGTGCCCGATTCGACCACTTCACGTCCGCGCCGATTCTACCGCCTGCTCTCGACTGAACAATAGGTGTTGACGAAACATTGGCCTTGCGCGCATTTTACCGCGAAGGCAATCCCGGCGCGAAGCCGAAGGCGGAAGTCGTGGCGGACATTCTGGCGAGCATCAAAGAGCGCAGCGAGTGAACTCGGCGCGCGGAGCATTGCTCCGCCAGTTCCCGCCCCGGTTCAAAAAACGGAAACTCGCAAAGCATTGCATCGACTTCCCTTTTATGCGCCGCTGCCGCGATGTCATGTTTTGTTGTCAGGTGCTGGGACTTGGTTCTATACTTGGCATCACCATGAAATTCAACCGCTCCCCAATTGCCAGCATCGGTCTCGCTTTTGCCTTTTGCCTGACGGCCGGCCTGACGCAGGCTCAACCGGCCGGCGGCCCGCAGCCCGCAGCCCGCTCCTGGTCGAATGATCCGCGCGTTCAAAGCCGGACTTACATCTTCACCAACACGGGCGAGGCCCTGCCGTATGCGGTGTTTGTCTCCACCAAAGTCACCAAGGACAAGCCGGCTCCGCTCATCGTGGCGCTGCGCGGCGCGGGCGGGAATCCCGGCGTTTTCATGCATGAACCCGCGCTGAAACTCGCGGAAGCGGGAGGCTATATCATGGTTGCGCCCATGGGCTATTCGGCCATGGCCAATTTTGGCAATCCAGCCATGGGCATGGGCGGATTTGGCCGGCGCGGCGGCGCGCCCGCCAATGCGCCCGGAATGTCGCCTCAAATGCAAGGAACCAATCCGCCGACGCGTGGTTCGCAGGCTGGACGGGGCGGAGCCGACCAGTCCAAGGCCAGCGAATACAGCGAGCAAGACGTGATGAACGTCCTGGCGATGGTTCGCAAGGAATTCAACATTGATGATCACCGCATTTATCTCATGGGCCATTCGCAGGGCGGCGCGGGCGCGCTGCACATCGCCGACAAGTATTCATCAACCTGGGCCGCCGTTGCCGGCTTGTCTCCGGGCGCACCCGGCTTTCAACTGGATGCGAGCGCGAAGTTCAAGGATGTGCCGGTTCTGCTCGTGGTCGGCGACAAAGACACCTTGATCGGCAGCGTGCAACGCCTGGACGAAAGAATGAAGTCGCTGAACATCCCGCATGAATACATCGTCGTGCCGGGCAAGGATCACGGCGGGATCATCATGGGCGGGATGCCGGATGTGTTTGCATTCTTCGGCCAGCACACCAAACCTTGACCGCCGTCAAAAAGAGTCAGTTGAGGGATTGAATGAGCAGGCGAAGCTGGCGAAACGCAAGAGCCATCACGAACCGCGCCAGCTTTCGGAACGCTGAAAATGCTCCAGCATGAGCGCGCACTCCTTGACAAGTGCCTGACGACTGGCTTTGTCCGCCAGGTTTTTCGCCGTTTGCAAAGTCTTTATGGCCGCATCAAACCTGCCGGTTTCGGCATAAGCGGCGGCGAGCGTTTTCAATTTCACCGGGTCGTTCTGGCCGGTCAGTTCACAGGCGCGTTCGGCCATTTTGACCGCTTCCGGCCCGTTGCGGAAATCCTGCCGGGGATCGGTGCTCAATATCCAGGCAAGACCGTCCAGGGCGTTCGGGAAATCCGGCTGGATCAGCAAAGCGCTGGCGTATTCGCTCATGGCTTCGTGTGTCTGCTGCAAATGCGCCAAGGCCGAGGCAAACTCATAATGCGCATTTGCATCATTGGGATGGGCACTGATGGTTTTTGCAAAAAGCCCGGCGGCTTCGCTCCATTGCTCCTCTTGATTCAACGCTAGGGCGAGGTTGAATTCGGTTTCAGCGTTGCCGGGTTTCAGCCGCAAGGCTTCGCGCAAATGTTCAATGCCTTTCGCCAACTGGCCTTGTTGAATCAGCAGAATGCCGAGGTTGTTGTGCGCCAGCGCCAGTTTCGGGTCAATCTCCAGCGCGGTGTTGTAGTGCGCAATGGCTTCGTCAAACCGGCCCAGCGAATGATAAAGCCGGGCGAGATTATTGTGGGTGACGGCGGAATCGGGATTAAGCCGCAGTGCGGCGTAATAATGCGCAATCGCCTCGTCATATTTTTTTTGCTTGGCCAGGGCGATGCCCATGAAAATGTGCGTCTGCTCCTGCGTGGGGCGGAACCAGAGCGACTTTTGATATTCGGCGACGGCTTCATCCAGTTTGCCCTGTTCATCCAGCGCGTTCCCCAGGAAAAAATGCGCCTCGGGAAAATTCGGCGTGTAGCGCAAGGCCGTTTGATAATACTGCATCGCCTCGTCCAGCTTGCCGTCCTTGGCGAGCAGGCTGCCCAGAATTGTCACGGCCAGGGCGTTTTGTTGCGTGACTTTGGCCGTATGTTCAAACAGCGTGCGCGTGTTTTTCCAGTAGCCCAGTTGAACCCAAGTGGCCGCCGTCAACGCCACGGCCGCCGCCACGGCCGCGCTTTGCAAAACCACCCGGCTTTTGATCAGGTCGCAGGCCAGCCAGACCAGCATCACAAACGGACCGATCAAAGGTAGATATGTGTAACGGTCCGCCCAAGCTTGATCGCCGACCTGCACCAGACCGATGACCGGCACAAGCGTGCCGAGATACCATAACCAGCCCACAATCAAGTATGGCCGTTGACGAAAATTTCTGATCGCCAGAACGGTTATCAGTCCCAGAACGACGACCGCACAGACGACGGTTGGCGTCGGCAAATGGCTTTGATACGGGTAGTAGACGGCCAGATTACGCGGGACAAACATCGCGACCAGATAGTGATTATAGGCCGCCAGCACATGGGGAATGCGCTGGGAAACAGACAGCCCGGCAGTGGAGACAATCGCAATTTCCTGCGCCCGCAGGGTCAGCACACAGACAATGGCAGACAACACGAAAAACGGAATTTTCTCCCCGACCAGCCGCCCGATCCGCTTCACTTGGCACCAGTCGCCCGTCATTCTTCCGAGCGGCCAGCAGTCCAGCAGCAACAACACAAACGGCAGCGTCACGCCCATCGGTTTGGACATCAGACAAAGCATGAACGCTCCAAGCGTGCAGCCATAACGGACGGCTGATGGCTTGGCCGCATAGCGGATATAAGTCCACAGCGTCAGCATCCAGAAGAACGCGCACAGCACATCTTTTCGTTCGGCCACCCACGCCACCGATTCGACGTGGAGCGGATGCCAGGCAAACAACGCCGCCACCGCCGCGCTGGGCCACATCGAATGTGTCATCCGGTTAATAACTGAAAACAACAGCAACGTGCTGGCGACGTGCAGCAGCACGCTGGTCAGATGATGGCCGCCCGCCCAGGCACCGTAGATCTGGCAATCCAGCATATGCGACAACCAGGCCAGCGGATGCCAGTTGCCCGCATGAAAACCGAACGCCCAGATGAATCCCCGCCAAGTCAGCCCCGCCTGCACCAGCGGGTTGTCCGTCACATACTGCTGGTCATCGTATTCGACAAAACCGTGGTGAAGCACCGGCAGGTAAAGCAACAAAGTGACCAGTCCCAAGGCCAGACAGATCAGTCCCCGAAGCTTCGGATTGTCGGATTGCACTTTCATGCCGGCACGATGATGCTGAACCAAACCGATAGTTCAATGGCAAACGACCGTTCAAACAGTTGAAGCCGGGGCAAAAGCGGAATTGGATCGCTGGAATTTTTCACGCCGTTAAGTCATCAAATCGTAACTTTTCTTTTGACCGGAGAACACCCGATAATCCTTGCAATAATTCTGACACAAACTATGATTTTTACAAAGGAAACAGGAAGTTAAATCAACCGGTTCACAGCCGGAAAACACCATGAAACAATCAAATTCAATGCCGCCAAAGGCCGGCAGGTTCAATCGTGCCTTCACCCTGATTGAATTGCTGGTGGTCATCGCCATCATCGCCATTTTGGCCGCGATGCTTCTGCCGGCGCTCGCGGCAGCGAAGAAAAAAGCCCAAACCACCAACTGCATTTCCAATCTTCATCAGTGGGGGATCGCGCAACAAGTCTACGCTGGTGACAGCGGTGACTATATTCCTTGCGATGGAACCATGATGCCAAACTCCATAGGTTACGGCCAATATGCTCCAGATAACGGCTGGTCGGGTTTATCGACGCCCGCACCCGCTTGCCCGTATGATCCCGTTGCGTGGTTTAATGTTCTGCCACCGCTGGTCGCTGATCACTCGTTGTCGTATTATAAAGACAACGCAGTCGGAGGGAATGTTCAGAGAAACTTCCCGTTTCCAGGGAACGGCAAAGGTAAAATGTGGATTTGTCCAGCCGCACAATTTGCTGCCAACGATTTAAACTCATCCTCCTCCACTCCATTTCTTGCCGGTGGAGCCGACGGTATTTTCTCTTATGTGATGGATTTGGATCTTAAACTTAAAAGCAGCATCAACAACGGCGTGATCGGCAACGCACCCTTCTGGCCAAGCGGTGTCAAAATGGGATCCATCCGGACGCCTTCATATCAGGTCTTTATTTTTGACGCCAAATTCAGCCCCACTTTGGAAGGCGGGCGTAACAGCGGCACCTATCCGGCAGGGCGTGCGGATTATTATCCGTCGCGTCACAACAACGGCGGCGTCATTGGTTTTTTGGACGGCCACGCATCCTATTACAAGACCGCCTACGTCACCAACGGTTATGCCAACCGCGTGGAAGCCATGAACCCGGACATCTGGTGGAATCCCAACCGGGACAGATAAACGGCCTGTTTTCTTGGGGAGCCAGCAATGCCCGCTCCTTTTATTTGCAAAAAAATTTGCAGTTTCAAACCGCCGCCGCAATCGCGTCGCCCATTTCGCGTGTGCCGGTTTTGCGCGCCCCGGCTTCGTTCGGATTGAAAATATCGCCGGTGCGGTGGCCGGATTCGATTGCTTTGGCAACCGCGTCTTCAATTGCAATTGCCGCCGGATATTGCCCGAAGCTGTGACTCAACATCATCGCCCCAGACAAAATTTGGGCGATGGGATTTGCCAGGTCTTTTCCGGCAATGTCGGGTGCGGTGCCGCCTGCCGGCTCGTAAAGACCAAAGGTTTTTTCAAAATCGAATCTCGGATCGCCAATTGTTGCGCCGAGGCTTGCACTGGGTAACATTCCGAGCGAACCGCCTAGCGCGGCAGCTTCGTCGCTTAAAATATCGCCGAACATATTTTCACAGAGTATCACGTCGAATTGCGTCGGTCTCAAAACCAGTTGCATTGCGGCGTTATCCACAAACATATGTTCCAAAATCACGTCTGGATAATATTTTTTGCCGACGCGCGTCACAACTTCGCGCCAAAGAATCCCATTTTCCAAAACATTCGCCTTGTCAATGCTTGTGACCTTCTTTCGACGTATCTTCTTTGCCTCTTTGAACGCGACGTGCGCGATGCGCTCGATTTCCGGCGTCGTATAAACCATCGTGTCAATTGCGCGAAAATTTTCTTCAGAAATTTTTTCTGTTTTTTTCGGCTGGCCGAAATACATCCCGCCGGTCAGTTCGCGCACGACCAGAATGTCAATGCCGTCGCCTTGGCGCTCTTTGGCCAGCGGGCACGCGTGCGAAAGAATTTTGGGCAGCTTCACCGGACGAAGATTGGCGAACAGGCCGAACTCCTTCCGCAGCCGCAGCAGTGCGGCGCGTTCGGGACGTTCCTCTTTCGGAATCGTCGGGTCGCGGTCCGGCAGGCCGACGGAGCCGAACAAAATGGAATCGGATTTTTTGCAGAGCGCGAGCGTCGCGTCCGGCAGCGCTTTTCCTGCCGCATCAATGCCGGCCCAGCCGACCGGCGCTTCGGTGAGGTTCAATTTGAATCCGAATTTTCTTTCCGTGGCGCGCAAAACCTTGACGGCTTCGCGCATGACTTCGGGGCCGATGCCGTCGCCCGCGAGAGCTGCGATGTTGTAGGTTTTCATGAACTCGAACGGACAGTTTATTTGAAAGGCAACGCGAAAGGAAGAATGAAGAGATGATTCTTGCAGCCCGTGTTTGAATTTTGTTTCTTAATTCAGCATTCTCCCTCTGCATTCACTTTATGTTGCCTTACAAAATTGCCACGCTGCTTTATTGCTTCAATGAGCGCGATGAAGTCCTGCTGCTCGAACGCACACAGGAGCCGAATCGCGGTTTCTGGAGTCCCAGCGGCGGCAAATTGAAAATGGATCTCGGCGAATCGCCCTGCGCCTGCGCCTGCCGCGAGGCGCACGAGGAAATCGGACTAATAATCACGCCATCGGATTTGCATTTTACCGGCCTCATCAGCGAACACGGTTATCAGGGCCAGACGCATTGGCTCATGTTTTTGTTCGAGGTGGAGGTGAAGTTGAAAACCCTGCCGCCGCCACACGCGGAAGGCCGTTTTGAATTTTTCCCGCGCGACAAAATTGCTTCGCTGAAAATTCCGCAGACGGATCGTGAGCGGATCTGGCCGTGGTTCTGGGAGTTTCGCGGCGGATTTTTCGCGGCGCACTGCCATTGCCACGCGGACGGGCGGAATCAGTGGACGCTTGAACAGGCAAGGCAAAAGTAAGAGGGCAGAAGTAAGAAATTTTTCAGCGATGCGTTTGTGTTTTACTTCTGCATTCTGCATTCTTCCCTCTGCGTTTTTTTATGATTGACCTGCACAGCGACGATCATTTCATGGGCGAGGCCTTGCGGCAGGCGGCCAAGGCCTATCAAAAGGACGAAGTGCCCGTTGGCGCGGTCATCGTGCGCGCAGGCCGCATCATCGGGCGGGCGTTTAATCAAGTTGAGGAATTGAAGGACGCCACCGCGCACGCGGAAATGCTCGCGCTCACCCAGGCGGAAAATGCCGTGGGCGACTGGCGGCTGACGGATTGCACGCTTTACGTCACGAAAGAGCCGTGTCCCATGTGCGCCGGAGCCGTCGTGCACACGCGGCTGGCACGGGTGGTTTTTGGTGCGGGCGATCCGAAGGGTGGCGCGGCGGGCGGTGCATTGAACCTGCTGCAATTTCCGACGCTCAACCATCGTTGTGAAATTACGCCAGGCGTGCGCGAAATGGAATGCTGCGCGCTGTTGCAAAGTTTCTTTGCCGGACAACGGGCGGTGAGGAAAAACGGGCGGGGATAATTTCCCGTAACGGTCGTCAGTTTTTCTTGGAACATTTTCCGCGTAAAAACAAAAAAGGCACCCGCCTGGGTGCCTTGATGATGTTTGAAAATGAAAATCAGTTCATGAAGTTCATCGAAGGTGCAGACACCGTGTTGGTGCAGTTTTGCAGCAAGCTGTGCAAACCAGCCACTGTGACCGACTGGACGCTGGCATCGGACAACAGGATGTTGCCTCTTTTTTGGTG
Organism: Verrucomicrobiia bacterium; assembly: GCA_036511615.1. Classification (GTDB taxonomy): domain Bacteria; phylum Verrucomicrobiota; class Verrucomicrobiia; order Limisphaerales; family UBA11358; genus UBA11358. Next base: position 18,257 of record DATCBW010000296.1, read on the forward strand.
CAAATCATTCTGCGACCAACCCCACTGCTGCGGGATAGCGCCACCTGCAAAGGCTTGGCTGGTAACCCCTTCGGCGATATTGCAGCCAGGGCTAAGCGGGCTTGCAGCAGAGGCGCCAAAACGGTAGCTGGACGGGCCTGCATTGAGCGTGTTGACGTTGCCAATGTTACAGTCGCCAGCCACGATCATCTGTGGATCACTTTCCTGGCAGTCGGCACCGATGAAATAGCTGATTCTTAAGGGGCCAGATATTCTTGCAAGACCAAGGGGACCCCCAAATGCAAGGTAGCTCCAATTGGTTGCAAAGGTGTCGTGAATCGTGTCGGACGGACAGAATATAATTTTGGGTGATGAAAGCTCGTTGGACATGACCATGAACACCTGGGACGGATTGTAAAGTCCGGGCAGTGCCGGGAGGGCAATGCCGGTGCTGGGGGCAATATAGTCCTGCGCACCACCCATGACTGCGGCGACGGCCATGGGATATCTGTCGTTATTGTCACCTTCCCAAACGCGGAAGGCGATGCCGACCTGCTTGAGATTGTTGACGCAGCTGATTTGTTGTGCCTTGCGCTTGGCGGCGGCGAGCGCCGGGAGCAGCATGGCTGCGAGAATTGCGATGATGGCGATCACGACGAGCAGCTCGATCAGCGTGAAGGCGTTTTTTTGTTTTTGTGTTTTCATAGTCTTGTTGTGTTGTTGTTTTCGTCCGGGACAGGGGGCAAGTCTTGCTGGAATCGCACACGCTGTCAATCGGATTTCTAAATTTTCTTTAGCATTGCCGGTGCCAGCCGGAAAAACTCAAGAAACCCAGCAAATCGCGCGCTGCCAATGGCCGGAAAAGCGGTTTGCGTGAAATTTTCACGCCTTGCGCGTGAAGTTCACGCTTCGGATGGAAAGTTGCAGGCGATGAGAGCGCAGCGTCTGCTGGTTGAAAATTCGGAGCTGTTGCCACGCTCGCCCGTCCTGTCGGACGAAGCCGCCGCAGCGTGGCACCCTGCCGATTTAACTTCCATCAAACATATCGTCCTGATTTTTTCTGCTTGCAATTTTAACTTTGCGTGGCAAAGTGATTGCCATGGAACCCCACTGGGCCGTTGAGAATCTGCAAACCATCCGCACGTTGATGGAACGCTCCGCGCTCTATCGCCGGGCGCTCGCACCGATCATGCTTTTTGCCGGCACGCTTGGCATCATCGCCGCCGGAATCGGGCTTTTATTTCATCTAAATTCACCGGTTGATTTTGGAACGCTCTGGCTTGGCGCTGCTGTCATTGTGATCCTTGGCGCATTTTTTATCGCCCGCCGTCAAGCAATCAAGGACAAAGAAAAACTTTGGTCGCCGCCGACACGCCGCGTCGCGCAGGCATTATTGCCACCATTAACAGCGGGTTTTTTATTGAGTTTTTTATACTTGTTGTGGGGAGCAAGTGATGAATTTCCAATTCAAATGCCTTTTCTATGGGCGTTGTTTTATGGTTGCGCTTTGCACGCCGCAGGATTCTTTACGCCGCGAGGGATTAAATTACTTGGCTGGGTTTTTATAATTTGCTCTTTTGCGGGACTTTATTCGCTATCCTTGGTTTCGTATAAAGTTCATCTTGAATTTAACCCGCATCTTTTCATGGGCTTTTTCTTCGGCGCGCTGCATCTGTTTTATGGCGCGTATTTGTATTTGACCGAGAAAGGAAAGAATGCGGCGTGAACCCGGAACTCTTTCTTCAGCTCGACCGCGTGATTCACGAAAAAGGCCGGCTGGCGATCATGTCCATGCTCGCCGCCTCGCCGGATTTGTCGTTCACCGAACTGCGCGACGCGCTCGGCATGACCGACGGAAATCTCACCACGCACATTCGCGCCTTGCAGCAGGAAGGCTACATTGCGGTCGCCAAGTCGTATCAAAACCGGCGTCCGCTCACGACCTGTTCGCTCACGCCGGAAGGCCGCAAGGCGTTCGCCGGCTACGTGGACCTGCTGGAACAAATCGTCCGGCAAAATAAACCAAAATAAAATTCTTTGAACAAAAATGAAAGCTGCCGGTCTTTTACTTTGTGACACAAAGCTAATATGAAAATCATCCGTGCTGAACATCTGGGAATGTGTTTCGGGGTCAAGGACGCCGTTGCGCTGGCGTTTGAAACCGCAGAACGCGGGCCGCTGACGATTCTGGGCGATCTGGTCCACAACGAAACCGTGCTGGCCGAATTGCGCGCACGGCGAATCCATATTGAACGCGAAGCCGCCGACGTGACGACGCCGACGGTGATGATCACGGCGCACGGCGCTTCCGGCAAGGTGCTGGCCCGTGCGAAATCGCAGGGGTTAATTGTGCTGGAAGCGACCTGCCCGCTGGTTCACGTCGCGCATCGCAGCCTGCGCAAGCTGGTGGCGGAAGGATTTCATCCGGTCATCATCGGCAGGAGCGACCATGTTGAGGTGCGCGGCATGACGGAAGATTTGGACGAATTCGACGTGGTGCTTTCGGCGGCAGACGTGGCCGGGCTTCGTGAACGGTTGCGCTTTGGCGTCGTTGCCCAGACCACACAACCGGTTGAAAAGGCGCGGCAGCTTGTGCGCCTGCTCCGCGAACGCTTTTCCAAATCCGAAGTGCGTTTCATTGACACTGTTTGCCAGCCGACCAAGCAGCGGCAGAGAGCGGCCAATGAACTCGCCCAAAAATGCGACGTGGTTGTCGTCATTGGCGGCGCGCACAGCAACAACACGCATGAACTGGTCAAGACCTGTTCAAAATATTGTTCACGCGTTCATCACATTCAAACCGCGGACGATTTGCGCGAAGAATGGTTGTGCGCGAACGACGTTGTCGGAATCACCGCCGGAACTTCCACGCCGGACACGGTGATTGAAGCCATTGAGCAACGACTTCACCAGCTTGCCTTCATCTCAAACGAAACCTCCAGCGCGAAGGAGAATTATGAACTGCAAAAAATGGATTGAACACTTCACGCGCAACAAACAGAACCGGCCTGAACCGGACTGGGCTGCGCCCTTCAACATTCCGCCCGCCGTGCTCGCACCGGTGCTGAAATCGGTCGAGCAATTCCGGCTCGGCGATGGCGGCGGACCGGCGTCGCTCATCGCCTTCAACCGGGAAAGCTTCCGCAGTCGCACCAATGAGATGCGGCAAATCGTGGACTTGTGGTTTGCGGAAGAAGCCGAACACGCGCGACTGCTCGGCTGCGCGGTGCGGCGGTTTGGCGGACGCATCATCGCCTCGCATTGGAGCTTCACCGTGTTTTGTCTTTGCCGTCGCGCGCTCGGTGTGCGGTTTGAATTGCAGGTGCTCACGCTCACGGAACTCGTTAGCACGGGTTATTACCGGATGCTGCGGCAACATTCGCCGGACGGCCCGCTCTCGGCGATGTGCGAATTGATTTTGCGCGACGAGGCGAGACACGTGGCGTTCCAGCGAGACCGGCTGATGGCGGCGGGTTGCCCCAAGCCCGGTTTGCGTGGATGGTTTTGGCGGATTCAATTTCTCGCCTGCGGCTATGCGGCAGGAACGGTGCTGTGGATCAGCCACGCGGCGTGTTTGAAGGCGATTGGCGGAACGCGCGGCGAATTTTATTCGGAAATCACGCGGCAGATAATGCGCTTCATCCGCTCGCTGCAACGGCGGGAAAAACGTCCGAGTGTTCCGGCGTTGTGGGCGAAACCCTCAACGGGTCAATTCCAGCTTGCAAAATGAAAAGCCCGGATCGCAAATCAAACTGGCATCGCTGGTGGATGGTGGTGATTTATGCCGTCGCGATGGCCTGGGTGGAATCGTCCGTGGTATTTTATCTGCGCTCAATGATTGATCGTGTCGAACCGTTTCAGCCCAATCCGCTGCCGGTCATTGGCGGGTTTGCCTCCGTGGAATTGCCGCGCGAATTTGCCACGCTGGTTATGTTATGCGCCGTCGGATTTCTTGCCGGAAAAAATTGGCGGACGCGGATCGGCTACGCGACGATTGCGTTCGGCGTGTGGGACATTTTTTACTACGTGTTTCTGAAAATCATCTGCGGCTGGCCGCATTCGCTGCTGGACTGGGACGTTTTGTTTTTGCTGCCGCTGCCGTGGTGGGGGCCGGTGATCGCGCCCATGCTGATCGCGTTGCTCATGATTTTCTGGGGCACGCTCGCCAGTCAATTTGAACAAATACCCGCTCCGGCACTGTCAAACTGGCGCGTGTGGATTCTGAATCTGGCCGGAGTCGCGCTCGCACTCTATGTTTTCATGGCGGATTCCATCGCCGCCGCGCAGCACGGACTGGATGCGATTCGCACGGTGCTGCCCGAAAAATTCAACTGGCCAATGTTTTCTGTGGCACTGATGTTGATGTCCGCGCCTGGGCTGTGGATGGTCCGTCAAATTTTGAAGCGAACCCAAATAAAACCAGAAATCGCCGCGCCGGTTAATGAATTTCGATGCACGCGCAAACAACCAAACTAAACACGCACCCGGGTGAAATCGCCACACTGCTGCGCGGAGAGGCGGAACCTATTTCCGCGTGGAGCGCGGTCTGGAACGCGCGAAGGTTCGTGTTGCATGTCGCGGTCATCGTTCTGGGCGCGGGCGTTTACGGCGCGGCGATGGGCAGGTGGCGCGACCCGCAGCAGGGGCTTTACATCGCCCTCAAATCCGAGTTAACAAGCAGTCAGGGTAAGACGATCCGCATCAGTGATAAACGCCTTCTTCTTATTCAATCCAAGAGACTTGTAACTACATCTTAACTATTTCTTGTGGTTTTCTAATTATTTGTCATAGTGGTGTTGCTTTGAAAACTTGGTGTTTTTATTGCGGCACATTCCTTGTTGTCATCGCCTGTTTTGTTACTAATACATTGCAGGCGGACGGTCATTTCGCTGCGGAGTTTGCCAGTTCGCCGGTGAGTTTCGAGGCCAACTTCGGCCAGGCGGATCCGGCGGTTGATTTCATTGCGCACGGACAAAACGGAAATCTTTTGCTCACGCACGGCGAAGCCTGGCTTGCGCTCCAAAACAACGGCACGGAAAATTCCCAATGCGTCCTGCGATTGAAACTTGCCGGCGCGAATCCCAATCCCAAAGTCGAAGGACTCAACCCTCTGCCCGGCAAGGCGAACTACATTCTTGGCAACGATCCTAGCCGCTGGCGCATGGACGTGTTCACGTTTGCCTCGGTCAAATACCACGAAGTTTATCCGGGCGTGGATTTGGTTTATTACGGCAACCAGCAACAATTGGAATACGACTTGGTCGTTCAGCCGGGTGCAAATCCGAACAACATCCGCTTGGAATTTTCCGATGCGGAAAAAATCAGCCTCGCCGCCGCCGGCGACTTAGTGTTGCAACTGGCAGGCGATTCGATTCGCCAGCACAAACCGATTGTTTATCAAGAGACCGGCGGCGTGCGAAAAATCCTGTCGGGCAGTTATGTCCTTCATTCGGGGATGCAGGTGGGTTTTGAAATCGCCGATTACGACCAGACCAAACCGCTCGTCATTGACCCGGTGCTGCCTTTTTCCGCGACTTTTGGCGGCAGCGGGTTGAATCAAGGGTTGGGCGTCGCCGTGGATGGGCAGGATAATGTATATGTCACTGGCATCACTACTTCGGGCGACTTTCCAACAATGAATCCGTTTCAAACCAACAAACTGGGTTCCTATTCGGCTTACGTCGTCAAATTCGACACCAATGGCGCAGTGGTTTATTCAACTTTTCTCGGCGGCGGCGTGCTCAATGACCAAACCACCACCTCGACCTCCGGTCAGGGTATCGCGGTGGATGGCAACGGCGATGCTTTTGTGACCGGCTACACCACGGCAACCAATTTTCCGACTAAAAATCCGTTGCAATCCAAAAAAGGTGCCTTGAGTTACAGCGGACGCAACGCCTTCGTGACGGAATTAAATCCCGACGGCAATGCGCTCATCTATTCAACCTATCTCGGCGGCAGCAACAGCGATACGGCCACCAGCATCGCGCTCGACACAAACGACGACGCCATCATCACCGGCTACACTTCCTCGACGAATTTTCCAACCGTCAATGCCGCGCAGCCGGTTTATGGCGGCAATGGCGACGCGTTCGTCGCCAAGTTGAGCGCCGACGGCAGCACTCTGGTTTATTCTACATTTCTTGGTGGTGCCAGTTTTGAAAACGAGGATGTATCCCTCTCCGGAAACGCTGCTCCGGTCGGAGCTGTGGCCGTGGATTTTGATGGCAATGCCTACGTCACCGGCCTGACTTACTCCACCAATTTTCCGGTTCTAAACGCCTTTCAGCCGACCAACGCCACTTCCTTTTACGGTGCGTATGATGCCGCTTTTGTGACCAAGCTCGATCCGTCCGGCAACCTCGTCTATTCAACTTATTTTGGAGGCAGGCTGGGTGACATTGGACGGGCCATCGGGGTTGATTTCCAAGGCAACGTCTATTTCGCGGGGAATTCTTTTTACGGCGATTTGCCGACGACCAATGCGTTGCAGTCTTCTTTCGGCGGGCGTGGTGCCGCTGGCATTGGCGATGGCTATGTCGCGGCTTTGGATGCCACCGGCACAAATCTGCTTTATTGCACCTATCTCGGCGGCAGCGGAGACGATCAGGTCAACGGCATTGCCGTTCGTCCTGAAGACGGCGCTGTGGCCGTGACTGGCTTTACTGACTCGCCAAATTTTCCGGTGCTGGACGCCGTCCAGCCCGCCGGCGAACAAGGACTTTTCATGTCTGACAACGGCGCAACTTCGTGGAACTTGAGCAATGCCGGCCTGGCCAGCGGGGTGATTTATTCCATTCAAGTTGATCCTGCCAATCCCATGATTGTCTATGCCCTCACGGCAAATGGTTGTTTCAAAAGCATGGATGGTGGTGCCGACTGGACCTCCGCGAGCAGCGGCCTGGGCTACGTTGCGGCATCCACTTATGGTTCACCCGCCAGCCTGCTGGCGCTTGATCCGCTTCATTCGGGCACGATTTATGTGGCCGGTTACGCCGGGATTTACAAAACGACCAATGGCGCAGCTGGTTGGATGCTCGCAAGCGCAGGCATACCAAGCAATCCGTGGGTTCAAACGGTGGCTGTTGATCCGAACGTGCCAACAACCCTTTACGCCGGGACCTATTTCAACGGCCTTTACAAAAGCACTAATGGCGCGGCCACTTGGAACATCGCGACCAACGGCCTGAACTCACTGAATTTTGACGCGCTGGTGGTGGATCCGAACAACTCGTCCAATGTCTATGCCGGTGCCGGCGCTTACACTTCCATTGTCTCGCTTTACAAAAGCACCAATGGCGGCGGCAACTGGTCTTTGCTCGGTGGCGGGCTGCGTGGCGGCGCGGTCAATCTTCTGGCCACCAGCGCCTCCACATCCACGACGATTTACTCGGTGGTTGGAAATTCTTTGAGTTATCCGCCTGGCAGCACGCCCGCCTTGCAAATCAGCACCAATGGCGGCCTCAACTGGTCTTCGTTGCTCACGGCAGGCGGCCTTAGTTTTACCGCACTGGCCAGCGCACCGGCAACGACTCCGGCCCTGACCATCGCCAGTTCGGGAAATAATGACAACGTGTCCTGGCCCGCCTCCTACGCGGGCTATGTTCTGCAATCCACGCCGTCGCTCAATCCGGCCAGTTGGAAGACAGTCATGCAGTCACAAGTGACCAGCAATGGCAACTATGTCATCACCGTGACGATGGCCGGCTCGCAGGGATTTTATCGGTTGCTTCTAACCAATAACGCTTCTTCCTCGCCGCCGACCCTTTATCTGGGCACCGATCAGGCGAGCGGCCAGGGTATGCTTAAAAGCACGGACGGGGGAACCACTTGGTATGCCGCAGGGCCGGCAGGCGATACCATCAACACGCTGGCAGTCAACCCTGCTTTTCCGGCCACAGTCTATGCCGGTTTGAACGGCGGACGAGACGCCTTTGTTGCTACCTTGACGCCCAGCGGCCAGCTTTTCTCCTCAACCTACAGCGGCGGCAGCGGTTTGGATCAAGGCAATGCCGTTGCAATTGGTTTTACCGACGCGTTTGTAGCTGGTTCTACCGCTTCAAGCGATTTTCCAATTACGGCCTCTCCCAAGTCCGTTGTTCAAGAATACACCGTTAAACCGAATATAAATACAAATCCGATTGTTTTTTCAGCTGGAGCAAGCGCTTCCGGGCCGGCGACTGTTCAGAAAGTAACGGAAACATTTAATTGTCCAACAAATGAAGAATTCACCTATGGCGGAATAAGCACGAATACGAATTTTAAAGTCATTTCAGGTTACCATGGCTTTTTCTGGGCCGGGTTTCCCAGTTCGGGCGGATGCCAAGTAATCGGGCTACCGCCTGGAGTATCACTCGGAACCGTAAATTGTGTTGATGGAATCGGCGTTTATCTGAAAGGAAAGGCGACAACCCCAGGCATATACACGATTGAGTTCAAGTGTTTTGCACCGCCAGATTGCAATTGGACAATAACATACACAATCCCTATCAATTGACCGATATCAATTACCGGACTCGCCATTGCCAGTGACGTTGTTCAATCGCCAACAAACGACTTTCTTACTATTGGCTCTTTGTCAATCGCGACGCAGTGTTTTGTTACTTCAACAAATCGTGACCGCAGGACGTCCGGACAAATAGCTGCAACAGCGCATCGCCAATTTTATTGGACATTCATTATGACGCCGTTGGTGATGTAAAATGTATGTCCGCCAGTCAGAATGTTGGTGGTGATCCCGCCGGTGATGGCGCTGGCGGAAAGATTTGTCAGCCCCGCGCCGTTGCCGGCCAGCGGATAGTTGAACTGCGGATTGCCAAAGAAACAATCAATGTTTCCACAATAAATGCTGAAAGTCTGGTTCGTTGGCGAAAAGTTGATGGTCAAGTTCGTGTAGCCCGACGTGAACACCGGTGACATCACGAGCTGACCATCCACATAAAAAAACGGCTGTGACCCGATGCCGTCCGCATAGTCGTCCACGCCCGCCCGGGTTGTGAATGATGCCGCCCCGTTGATGCCCCAGGCGGTTTGCGATTCCCATTGCAGCTCCATTCCTTGCACGGGGCCGCCCATCGCCGGCGGGTTGCCCCGGAATGAACCGAACGCCGTCTCCGACCCATAGTTGTTGGTCGTCCAATACGCGAAACACGGCTCAAGCGTCAGGTCGCGGACGCCATTGACTACATTGTTCGGCGTCGGAAAATTCATGACCGGACTCATGGTGTAAAGCCGCGCCGCCGCCGCGAACACCAGCGGGGAAAATCCGGTCGCGGCGTAAAGCTGCGCGCCGTTTTCCGCGCTGGTTACGATGACGTTGGCGGAGGACAGGCCGAGCACTCCGAAATCCAGCGGCGCATTGGTGGCGTAAAAGGTCAGCGCGTAGTTATGGGATTGGTAGGTGAGTGAATTGGTGAAGCCAAAAAGACCCCGGCGGTCAACCGGGCTGCCCACGCTGAATCCGTCACCGTCCGGAAATTCATTGTAATTTTCGTTCAGCACCAGCACGTCCAGACCGCCGGACCGGTTGTCTTTCGAGCAGATGACGCAGCCATTGGTCGCATACGCAAAATGCGGCAGGGTTTGCCGCGCGCGAATCTGCCGGAAAACCGGGCTGGCAAATTCATTTGTGAAATTGTGATAACCCGCCTGCGGATTCAGCAACGCGCCCATTTGAAAGATCGAGCCAAAAAACGCGCACGTGTAAAAATGCCGCTGGTAATCCGCCGGCAGGCCGCCGTATTCCGGGTCGAAGTCCGGGTAAAAGTAATCGTTCATCCGCTCATACAACGGGCGGTTCCCCTGAACCCAGCTCCACAACATCAGGGGCGACCACGGCCCGGCGATGTCGCCGTTCATGGAAAGTCCCAGCAGCTTGTCCTTGAATCCGGAATAGCCGGTCATTCGCCACGACGTCAAAAGCCTGGGCAGATTTGGGGGGAAATTGCCGTTGGTGTCGGGCGTGCTGGCTGAATTGATAAAGATGGGATACGGAGCCTGCTTCAAGTCCATCACAAAACGAAGATAGCTTTGATCCAGCGGATTAAAAATTGCCGGCACCACCTGGGCGGTAATCGGGTCCCATTCATTCGGCCAGACGGAAACACCGTATTGATTCAAGATGCCGTTGGGCGCATCAAATTTGAAATAGTCAACGTGGTTGGAAATAAAATAGGCCGCGCCGGCGTCTTCCGCGCCGAAGAGGTAGTAGTCCGAAGGATCGCCGGCCATTCCGGCGTGGTTGGTCACCACGCCATAAACTCCGATCTTGAATCCGTTGGTGTGGACATAATTGCACAGCCAGGGAAAACCGTGGGGAAAGCGCGTGCCGTCCATCATCGGAATGCCGTTCGCGTCGCGGTTGGTGAAATCATAACCGTCCAGCGACAGCGTGGTGAAACCGAGCTTGTCCAGCCCGTAAAATTTTAGCTGGGCGAGAACATTGGTGACAATTTCCTCGTTAATGCTGATGCCGCAGTAAAACCACGAGTTCCACCCGTCCGGCATCTGCGCATAGTCCATGTAGCCGTTGCCCGCCGAGGCGGCCGAGACCGGATTGGCGGACAGAAACGGACTGCCATTCGTGACCACGGCGGCGGGCAACTGCGCCAGTTGCACCGTGCCGGTGATGTTCGCCGCCGCGACGGAATTCGCGCTGGCGGCGATTCCCGCCGTGGCCGCCGTGTTTGCCGTCGCCGCGCTTCCGGCGTTGGCCGCATAAATGGCGTAAGGCACCGGCATGACGGGCTGGCGGGGAGACAAAGTGCTGAACGCATCGCCGCCGTTCGTGCGCGCGGCGATTTCCAGCCAGTAATTCGAGCCGTTGAAGACGTTGCCGAAATCCAGCGTCACCATGAACAATCCGTTGCTGACGGCCGTGGCGGAATTGGTCAGCGCGCCAAACACCGTGCCGTTGGTGGCGGCATTGTAGAGCGTGAAACTCAAATCGTAGCTGCCGGTGGCGGGCGGGCCTTGGTCGTTGAGCCTGCCGTTGTAGGTGAACGTCGTGCCTTGGGCGAAGGCAGTTGCAAGTTGAAGGTTGAAGGTCGCCAACAGCACACACGCCGCCATGTAATAAATCAACGTTTTCATGAGCGGCGGAATTTTGAAATTCAAATCACTGCTTCAACCGGAAAAACAAATTTCCCACGGGCGGCGTGATGGTGATGCTGTTCGTGCCGTTGCTGGTGCTGATGGTGCTGGTGTTGGTCGTCCAGTTTCCGCTGTTGAGGACGGTGTTCTGCAACAGCGTGTAACTGCCGGTAGCCGGCCAGAGAATTTTCACGCTGTTCGGCCCGCTTGGAACAATGACCAGGTTCGGCACGCCCGGCGTCTGCACCACGGAGATCAGGCTCCAGAATCCGCCGGTCAAAGAATAACTGCCGCCGGTCATCGCGCCGCTGGCATCCGGCTGGCCGATGGTGCCGCTGACCTGATACGTCCCGCTGGTGCTGGTGCCGCCGCCGCCGGCGACTTTATACCAGTCTATTGAATAGTTTTGCGCGGAGGCCGGCAGACAAAGGGCGGCGGCGAGCAATCCAACCGCTCCGAGCCAGTTAATGATTTTGTTTTTCATGTCAGTTGATGGTTGAGGCGCGCGAGTGTGATTAAAGCACCCGCACGCCGTTGTCAATCAGTGAAGGTTCAACGCCGCGTATTTGGCCGGGACGGAACCCTTATCCAAATCCCGTTCCAGTCGGGCCAGACGGTCTTCCCGCTCCTGATCGCGCGCTTCGAGCGCGGCCAGATGTTTGAGCAATGTTTCCTTTTCGGCCAGCGTCTGGTCGAGCTTTTCCTGCAGCTTGCTCAACGCAGCCTGCTGCGTGTCAAGTTTCCGCGCGAGTTCCTGCGTGGCGGAAACATTCAGCATCGCAATCGCCTCGTAATCCACGCTGCGAAAATCTGTCACTTGGCGGCCATAGACAAATACCTTCTTGGCGTCCGGCTTGAAATCGGTGCGGAACGCGCCATCGCCGACTGCCAACACCGGATAGATGCCTTGTTCCTTTTCGCCGATCAGCTTGACGCGGTCGCCCACCTTCAAATCTGTGACCAGTTGTATCCAGCCATCCTTGATGGTCGCCAGCTTGTAAATATCCGGCACCTCACCGGTGCTCTGGCTGACGGCCTGCGGATAGACTTGCTCCACCTGCTGGGCAATGACTTTTTTGACGGAACGATTCCCATTAGCGATGGTGTCTTTGTAAGTGTAGTCCGTTATTTTGATGCCGAGCAGAGTCTTCAAATCGGCGGCGGCATCGGACTGACCTTCAATGTTCTTGATGCGCGCGTCGGAATACGCATTGAATTCCGAACCTGCGATGCGGTCGCTTGCCCAGATGGAATAATTCTGGCCGGTCGGACTGCCCGTTGCATGGGCAGGAGTGCCGGTGATATTGTAGTATTCAAATGCACCCTGATCAACGTTGGCCACATTCCCTTCGACCTCGAGCAAAGCCTTCGTCGGCGTGCTCGTGCCGATGCCGACGTTACCGTTTCCATTCACCGCCATGACAGATTTACCTCCGGAGAGGAGATCCAGAATCCGGGCGGAAGAATTGGCAATGCTAACGACTACGCCGTCCCCAGCAGAACTGTTCCAAGAATTGTAGAAACCGGCGGCATAACCCCCTACGGTGGAATACCAACCCAGCGCTTCGGAACTCAGACCAAAGCCGTCGGAGCCATAAATGTTGTTGGCCGTGTTTGCCAAGAGAGTTGACGGACTGGCCGTGCCGATGCCGACGCTGCCGCCGGTGACGGTCACCGGGCCGTCCACGGTCATGCCCTTGCCGCTGGTCACAAAACGCGCGCCGCCCTGCGCCCGGACGTTGAAGGAATCGTCGGTTACCGAACTAAAACTCTTATTTTGCGAATCCGCCCAGACAAACGCGCCGTTGTTGGCGGCTTGAGCCTGGTTGCCGGCGGCAAAAGATGTATTTTTACTGGCGTTGTTGTTCTGGCCGCCAGCCACGATCGCACCGTCGCCGCTGGCAGTGTTGGCAAAGCCGCCGGTCACGGTCGCACTTATGCCGCTGGCGGTGTTTTCTTCGCCGCCGCCCACCGTTCCAAAGTTCTTCAGAACTTGGTTGGGGATGGATCCTCCAGCGTTTAGTTGACCGCCACCAGCGATAGTCGCTCCCACCACACCGCTGGCCACAAAGTTTGAACTGTAACCACCAATGACGTTGACTGACTGACTGAATGCGCTGGCCGCATATTCCAGCCGCAGCCCGCGCTGGCCGTTGACATGAAATTCCAGCGGTTGGTTGTCCGTGGTGCCAATGAAATTAGCGCCTGGTGTCGTGCCGGCGTTGCCGGTGCGGCTCCAAGCATCAGTCGAGCCGGGGATGCCTTGCGGACCCTGAGGCCCGGCGGGACCGGTGGCGCCGGTCGCGCCTTGGATTCCCTGTGGACCAGCCGCACCGGTGGCTCCGGTGAGTCCGATGGGACCTTGCGATCCCGTCGCGCCGGTCGCGCCGGTCGCGCCTTGAATTCCTTGTGGCCCTGCAGCGCCAGTCAGACCGGTATCGCCTTTGTCACCCTTGTCACCTTTCGCTCCTGCTGAACCGGTGGCACCGTCAGCACCGGTGAGGCCGATGGGGCCTTGCGGTCCCGTTGCTCCGGTTGAGCCTGTCGCGCCTTGAATTCCTTGCGGGCCTTGAGGCCCTTGCGGTCCAGCGGGAGTCATGGCGTAGGCCGCGTAAGGAACGGAAGTGATCGCCTGCCGGGGACTCAACGCGGCAAACGCGCCGCCGCCACTGCGCACCCCGATTTCCAGCCAACGCCCCGCGCCCGCAAACACGCCCGCGCCAAAATCCAGCGTCACGGTGAACAGGCCGTTGCTCACGGCCGTCGCCGCGTTGGTCAACGGCCCGGCGATGATCGTGCCGGGGCTGTTGGTCGAGTCGTAAAGCGTGAATCGCAAATCATAATTCCCGCTGGCCGGACTGCCGCCGCTGTTCAACCGGCCTTGATAGGTGAACGCCGTGCCTTGGGCGCGGGCGGAGAAACCGGTGGCCGCCAGCAGCCAGCCGATGGCGATGAGTTTGAGTTTGGTTTTCATTGTTGTGCTCCTTTCAATTTGATGTTTGTTTGAGAACGATTTTTTCCAACGCCTCGAGCCGTTGCTTCAAGTCCTGAATCTCCGTTGCCTGCGTGTTTAGCCTGGCATCCTTCTCGTTGAGTTTCTGATTCAAGCCCTGGATTGCCGCCAGTTCCACGCCGTCGAATTCCAGCGTGGTGATGCTCTTGTCATTCCGGCCCGGATAAAAGGCATGAATAAAATCCTGCGCCATCGGGCCGAGGTTCGGCGTGTCGTTGTCCACCTCCCATTTGTAACGCCATTGCTCGACCGGCACCTTCGCCAGTTTGGCCAAAACCGCCCCGGTGTCAACCGGCGCGAAATCTTTTTTGGCATTGCGGTCGGAAAGCGTCGCCCATGAAGTGGCGCCGGGCGCGAGCGAAACACCGGCAGTCGGAACACCACTGCCATTCACGGCGGTCACGAACCGAACGCCGCCCGTGGCGCGGGCGCTGAATTCATTGGCGGTCGTCGAACTGAACGGATGACCCGAAGCATCGGCCCAGACAAACGCGCCGTCGTTGATGGCATTGGCCTGGAAACCGGCGGCGAAGGCATAACTGCCGTTGACGACGTTGCTCGCGCCGCCAGGAATCGCGGCCATGTAACCGGAAGCGTTGTTGTCCAGACCGCCGCCAATCGCCGCGCCATAGACGAGCGATTGATTGCCCAAACCTCCCGCCACAGTCGTGACATAATCCGACGCCGCATTGCCGCGTCCGCCGGCAACCGTGGCCGAGTCCACCGCGTAATTGCCATAACCTCCGCCCACGGTGGCGCTGTCGCCGTCGGCCTGATTGCGCCAGCCGCCGCCCACGGTTGAGTAGTCGCCGGGCGCGGAATTGTCCGATCCGCCGCCGACGGTGGCAGCGTAACCGCCGCTGACATTGTTCGTGCCGCCGGCAACCACATCGGAGGTGTTGGTGGCGGTGTTGTTGACGCCGCCGCCGATGGTTGCAAAGAAATCGCTGACGTAGTTGTCTTGTCCGCCGCCAATCACAGCTTCACTGCCGGAAGAATAATTGTTGTTCCCGCCGCTGATGGTTGAGTTATTGCCGCCGCCGGAACCGTTGTTATATCCGCCCGCAAGAACGTCACCCGCGCCTGCGGCATTGTTGCCGGTGCCGCCCCCGATGGTTGAATAATCGCCGCCGGCATTGTTTTGTTCGCCGCCCATAACTGCGGTGGCATAGCCGCCGGCGGTGTTGCGGTCGCCGCCGCTCACAGTCGCATCGTAATTCGCCGCGCTGTTGCCCCAGCCGCCGCCGACAAACGTGTCGTCCAGCGACGCGGAGTTGCCGTCGCCGCCGGCGATGGTCGAAACAAAGCCGCTGGCCTGGTTGCCACGACCGCCACCGACGGTTCCAAAATCGGCGGTGACACTGTTAATGAAGGGATCACCACCATAATTGATCGCGCCGCCGCCGGCGATCGTCGCTCCCACCACACTGACGGAAACAAAATTCACCGGCGAACCGCCAATCAAGTTCGGCGCACCATTGGTATTTTGCTGCACCGTCATCCCTGGCATGCCACCGGCGTTCTCCGCGTAAATCGCATAGGGCGTCGGCGTCAGTTGCTGGCGCGGTGTCAGGGCGGTGAAACTTGTGACGCCGTTGGTCGCCACGCCGATCTGCAGCCAGTTGGTCGCGCCGTTGAACACGCCGGGACCAAAATCAATCACCACCATGAACAGACCGTTGGTGACGTTGACCATGCTGTTGGTGACCGGTCCGGCGAAGGCGACACCGCTGGCGTTGGTGTTGAACAGCGTGAAGGTCAGGCTGTAGGTGCCGGCGGCGGGACTGCCGTTGTTGTTGAGCCGGCCCTGATAGGTGAACGCCGCGCCCTGGGCGAAGGCGGTTGCGGGTTGAAGGTTGAGCGCGGCAGACAACGCCAGCGCGGCCAGCAGATTTTGAACATACGTCTTCATAAACTTCTCCTGTTGATTTTGGTTGGAACGGACGCTCTCCTCCAGGCCACAACTATTTCCTGGGAGCGACTCCAGCTTTTAATTGAACTGCTTTTATCCTGCAAAGTAGATTTTATTTCAAGCAGTAAATTGGGCGTAAAACCTGGCGGAGATTCAGACGCTTCAATTTTTCCTGTCCGCTTGCTTTCCGGGTTTGTTCGGTTGAAAATTTGCGCGTGAGGCCGCCGATGAAAAAAATGCCGCCGCGCGGGCCGGGCCGGAGTTCCGCCCGCGCCCGGGTGCTGACGCAATGGCGTGGCGTGGATCTGGCGCCGCTGGAAAAAGCGCGGGCCAGCGCGGCGCGCTCCGCCAGCGAGGTGCTGCCGGGACTGCTGAAGGATTTGCGGATGGACGCGCGACAGGATGAGGCCGAGATCGTGAAGGTCTGGAACGCGCTGATTGATCCGGCCGTCACCGCGCACGCGCAGCCGGCCAATCTGCACAAGGGCACGCTGTTCGTGAACGTGGACAGCAGCGTGTGGCTGGCGGAAATCGTCCGTTACCGCCGCAAGGAAATCATCGAGCGCCTGCAAAACAGCTTCGGCAAATCGGTCGTCCAGAAAATTTCCTTCCGCATCGGCTGAATTTTCAACCGATCAGTTTCATCTGTTTGGGCGTCAGCAGCCACGCGAGCGCCGCGCATTTTCCGGCGCGCAATTTTTCAATGTCCAGCTTGCACAGGCCGCCTTTTTTGAAATCCAGTTTCAACTGCCAGTCGCCGGTGACGAGCAGCGAAATCAGCCGGCTCAAATCTGGTTCATGCCCGACAAGCAGCATTTTTTCCGGCGACGGCTTCAGCCGGTCCAACTGCCGCAGTAGAATCGTGAGATCGCCGCCGGGCGCGAGCGCGTTGGAAAATTTCAGGCGGTTTTTCAGCTTCAGTCTGGCGGCGGTGATTTCCGCCGTCTGCTTCGCGCGCAAAAGCGGACTCGAAAGAATGAGGTCGAAGCGCAAACCCATTTTCTGCATCGCGGCGGCGATTTTGCGGAACTGCCGCCGGCCTTTGGGCGTGAGCGGACGCGCGGAATCATCCTTGAAACCGGGCGTGCCGCGTTCGACGGCGAGTCCGTGGCGCAACAGGAACAGTTCCATGAAATGAAAAATACACCGTGAGCCGCCCGGAGCAAAGTCCGCAAAATGTAACAATTTTCGGTTTGGAATCGGCGGCGGCGGCCCTATTTTGTCCCGACGATGGAATTCGCCCGCCGCGCCGTCATTGATGTCGGCACCAACTCGATCAAACTGCTCGTGGCGGACGTGTCGGGACGCGAAGTGCGGCCTGTCCACGAGGAAAGCCGCCAGACGCGGCTCGGCAAGGGTTTTTACGAAACGCGCCGGCTCCAGCCGGAAGCCATCGCGCGAACGGCCGAGGCCGTCTGGGAGTTCGGTGAAATTGCGCGCGAACGCAACGCCACTTCCATCCGCGTCATCGCCACCAGCGCCGCCCGCGACGCGGTGAATCCCACCGACCTGACGGTTGCCATCGAACGCGCCTCCGGCCTGAAAACAGAAATCATCTCCGGCGCGCAGGAAGCCGAACTGGCGTTTCTCGGCGTCGCCACCGACGAGGAACTGGCGCCGCAGCCGCTGCTGCTGCTGGACGTGGGCGGCGGCAGCACGGAATTCATCCTGGGCCACGGCACCAAAAAAAGTTTCGCCCACAGCTTTCCGCTCGGCACGGTGCGGCTGCTGGAAAAATTTCCGCACGACGACCCGCCCACCCGCGCCGAATTCACCAAATGCCGCGACTGGCTGAAACAATTCCTGCACGGCGAAGTCCGTCCGCAGCTCGCACCCGCCCTGGCCAATGAATCCGGCGAAATCCAGCTCATCGGCACCGGCGGCACGACCAGCATCCTCGCGCGCATCGAAAAAAAGCTGGACCGCTTTGACCGCGAAAAAATCGAGCGCACCATTTTGAGCTTCGACCGGATTGTCGCGCACCGGAAAGATTTGTGGAAACTGCCGCTGGCCGAGCGCAAGGAGGTTCCCGGCCTGCCGAAATTGCGCGCGGACGTAATCCTGACCGGCGTGCTGATCTATGAAGCCGTGATGGAGGAATTCGGCTTCAAGCAGCTCCGTGTCAGCACGCGCGGCCTGCGCTTCGCGGCGGTGATGGATTGAAGCATTTACGATTGATGATTTACGATTTACGATTTGGCTGGCGCACCGAACCGCGCAGCAATCATAAATCATAAATTTCCATGCGTGTTTTAATTGTCGGCTGTGGTTACGTCGGCCTGGCACTCGGCGCGGAATTGGTCCGCCAGGGCCATGAAGTGTTTGGTTTGCGGCGGAGCGCGGCGGCGGAAAAGGAATTGCAGGACGCCGGCATCAAACCACTCGTCGCCGACGTGACGCGGCCGGAAACGCTCGCCAAACTGCCGCGCGGCTTCGAGTGGGTGGTGAACTGCGTGGCGGCGGGCGGCGGGGCGGAGAATTACCGCCGGGTTTATCTGGAAGGCACACGGAACCTGCTCGAATGGCTGGCCGGCGCGCCGCCGGAAAAATTTGTCCACCTCGGCAGCACGAGTGTTTATGCGCAATACGACGGCTCGGTGGTCACGGAAGAAAGCCCAGCGGATCCGGTTGCGGAGACGGCGAAAATCCTGCGCAAAACGGAAAACATCTTGCTCGCCGCCGCGCGGGAAAAAATTCCGGCGGTGATTTTGCGCGTGGCGGGCATTTACGGGCCGGGGCGCGGCCACTGGGTCAAGCAATTTCTGCGCGGCGAAGCGCGCATCGAAGGCGACGGGTCGCGCTGGCTGAACATGATTCACCGCGACGACGTGGCCGGCGGCATCATCGCGGCGTTGAAAAACGGCCGCGCCGGCGAAATTTACAACGCCTCGGATGACGAGCCGATGAGCCAGTTGCACTTCTTCGCGTGGCTCGCGGAAACGCTCGGCAAACCGTTGCCGCCGTCGGTGCCCGAAACGCCGGATGAACGCAAGCGCGGCGTGGGGGCCAAGCGCGTGAGCAACGCAAAACTGCGCATGGAATTGAATTATAAATTTCGGTTTCCCAATTTTCGCGCGGGCTACCAGGCGTTGTTCGCTGAAGCGTTGAAACGGTGAAACGGCGGATGGCACGGATGTCCCACGCGTTCGACAAAACAGAAACACACGGGCGAGATGTCCTATCGCGCCGCGACAATCAAACCGCTTCCACGCCGCGTTCCTCGGTGCGGATGCGCACGGCTTCGTCAATCGTCGAGACAAAAACTTTGCCGTCGCCGATCTTGCCGGTCTTCGCGGCCTTGATGATGGCGGCGACGGCGGCGTCCTTTTGGGTGTCGGCCACGACGGTTTCAATCTTGATCTTCGGCAGGAAATCCACGGTGTATTCGCTGCCGCGATAGATTTCGGTGTGGCCTTTCTGGCGGCCAAAGCCTTTGACTTCGCTGACGGTCATGCCTTGGATGCCGAGTTCGTTGAGCGCGTCTTTGACTTCCGTGAGCTTGAACGGTTTGATGATGGCTTCGATTTTTTTCATAGATGGTCATTCATTGTAGGCACGTTCGCCGTGCTGTGACAAGTCGAGGCCGACACTTTCGTCTTCCTGGTCCACGCGCAGGCCGATGACCTTGTCCACCGCCTTCACAATCAAAAACGTGCCAACTGCGGCAAGCGTCGCCGTGAAGGCCACGCCGATGAGCTGGTTGAAAAACTGGTGCGAACTTCTCGCCAGCGAAACCACGGCACCGTCCGCCTTGAAGGTGCTGGCAATCGCCGGGTTCACCTCCGGGTTGGCGAGAAAGCCGAGCATCAACATACCCGTGATGCTGCCGATTCCGTGAACGCCGAACACGTCCAGCGAATCGTCATAGCCGAAGACGGATTTGATTTTCGTCACCGCCGTGTAGCAGACGACGCCCGCCACAAGGCCGATGCAAAACGCCGCCGGGATGCTCACGAAACCGGACGCCGGTGTGATGGTTGCCAGGCCCGCGACCATGCCGGCCGCCGCGCCGAGCACGCTGGGTTTGCCTTTCAATTTCCATTCCATCGCCGCCCAGCTCAACGCCGCCGCCGCCGCTGAAAAGTGCGTGGCCGCAAACGCGCTGGTCGCCAGCGGCCCGGCGTTTAATGCGCTGCCGCCGTTGAAACCGAACCAGCCGACCCACAGCAGACCCGTGCCGATGAGCGAGAGCACCACGTTGTGCGGCGCCATTTGTTGATGCGGAAAACCGGCGCGCTTGCCGATCATCAGCGCGAACACCAATGCCGACACGCCGGAGCTGATGTGGACCACCGTGCCACCGGCAAAATCCAGCACGGGAATTTTTCCGCCGGAGGCCCAGTTGAAATAGCCGCCCTGGCCCCAGACCATGTGGCACAGCGGGAAATACACTACGACCGCCCAGAGCAGCATGAACGCGACATACGCCTTGAACTTGATGCGTTCCGCCACCGCGCCGCTGATGAGCGCCGGCGTGATGATGGCGAACATCATCTGGAACAACATGAACGTCTCCGAAGGAATGGTCGCCGCGTAACTCGGATCCGGCGCCGCACCGACGCCCTTCAACAGAAAATGCGTGAGCGGATTGCCGATGAAGGCGTTGCCCGGCGCGAACGCCATGCTGTAACCGAACACCATCCAGAGCGCGGAGATGAGCGCCATCAAAATCAGGCTGTGCATCATCGTGGAAAGCACGTTCTTCGTCCGCACCAGGCCACCGTAAAACAGGATCAAACCCGGCGCGGTCATCATCAGCACCAGCGCGGAACTGGCGAGCAGCCAGGCGTTGTCGCCGGAGTTGATCGGACCGGCCGCGACCAGCGGCGCTGCGGACGGCTGGATTTGCGGCCCGGCTGAACTTGCGTCAACGGCCGAAAGCTGCGGGGCAAAAATTGAAAGAACCAAAACTAAACATGAAAAATACATTAACTTCTTCGCAGTCTGATGAATGAGATTCATGGATGCGAAGTTCATCAAAATCGCGATGGCCTGTCAATGACGGCGGGGCTGGCGCCGTAGATTTCAAATTGCCTTCAATGCGGCCTTGACCCGTTCCGGCGTCATGGGCAACTGGAACAATCGCGCGCCCGTTGCGTCGCAGACTGCATTGGCCACCAGCGCGCCCATCAGGACAATCGCCGGTTCGCCACCGCCCTGCGGCGGGGTTTCATTGTTCTCGATCAGGACGGATTCAATTTTCGGCACCCAGGAAAAACGCGGCAGCTCGTAGGTGTCGTAGTTGGTTTCCAGAATTTCCCCGCCTTTGAAATGAACCTCCTCCGTCAGCGTGTAGCCCAGGCCCATCGTGACGCAGCCTTCCAGTTGAATCTTCGCGCCCTCGGGGTTGATGACCACGCCCATGTCCTGCGCGCAAACGACGCGCTTCACCTGGACTTTTCCGCTGTCAGCGTCCACGGCGACTTCGGCAATCGCGGCCACATAAGTCCCGGCGTCAATGCCGCAGGCCACGCCAAAACCGCGCCTGGCCGGCGACTTTGCGGGCGTCCAGCCGAATTTTTCGGCGGCGGCCTGGAGAACGCGGATCATGCGCTGGTCGCTCAAATTGTTCAGGCGAAATTCCACCGGATCAATTCCCGCCGCAGCGGCCATCATTTCAATCTGCGATTCGCGGGCGAAGGTGTTCGTGTTGTTGCCGGGCGCGCGCCATGAACCGGTGGCGAAGGGATGCACGTTCGACCCGCCAAAACCGCCGCCGCGCGACGCCGTGCGATGATTCGGCACGGTATAGAACTGCTGCGCGCCGCGCTCGCCCGCGAAATAAACGTCGTAATCCCAAAACGCCATCTTCCCGGCGGCGTCAACGCCGGAATTAATTTTCACGACCGCAGCGGGACGGAACGTGTCGTAGAAAAATTCCTCCTCGCGGCTCCACATCACCTGCACCGGCTTGCCGGTGGCCTTGGCCAGCCGCGCCGCCTCGACCGCCTGCTGATTGTCGGTTTTCCCGCCGAAACCGCCGCCGACGTAGGGCGTGATGACCCGGACTTTTTCCGCCGGAAACCCGATGGCCTCCGCAACCTGTCCGCGGGCACCGAACGGATTCTGCGTCGAAGCCCAGACCGTCGCCTGGTCGCCTTCGATCTGGGCCAGCGCCGCGTGCGGCTCCATCGGCGAATGGGCGACGTAACTGTTCAGGTAGGTGGATTCAAATTTTTTGCCGGCGGATTTTTTGCCGGCCTCCAGATCGCCGCCTTGCTTCAAAACGCGCGGCTGCGGCGCGACGCTGACGAGATGGTCGAAAATGTTTTGATCGTCCACCTTGGCCTCCGGCGAATCGTATTCAGCTTTGATGGCTGCCAGCGCGTCGTCCGCCACGTCGGGAAATTCATGCAGCACCGCGATGAAATCGCCATCCTGAACGACCTGCACGCCAGCGATTGCCTTCGCGGGCGCGGTGTCCACGCTCTTCAGCTTTGCGCCGTGCGCGGGCGGGCGCACAATTTTCGCGTATAACATTCCGGGAACGTGGATGTCCGCCGAGTAATGGGCTTTGCCGGTGACTTTGGCTTCGCCGTCGCGGCGTGTGTGCGGCTGGCCGGCGATTTTGAATTGCGCGGGATCTTTTAAGGAAGGCCGGGCTTCAAGTTTGCGCTCGATTTTTTGACCCTTCGCAAGCTGGCCGTAGGTGATCTTGTTCTTTGGATTTTGCTGGTCAAAAATGACGCCGTCCCTGGCGACAAGCTGCGTTTGCGGAACTTTGAGCGCATCGGCGGCCAGTCCCAGCAAAACGGCTCTTGCTTCCGCCGCCGCCGCGCGCAGCGCCGGGCCGAAAATGCGCGTGGACATTGAACCAAACGTGCCCATGTCCCACGGACATTCGTCGGTGTCGCCCAGCACGATGTCCACCGTGGCCAGCGGCGTGTCCAGTTCCTCGGCCAGCATCTGCGGCAGCGACGTGATGATGCCCTGGCCCATTTCGATTTTGCCGGTGAGACAAGTCACCCGACCGTCCTCGCCGATGCGCAGATAGGCGTTGAAATCAGCGGGCATGCCGGGCCTGCCGCCGCGCGGACGCGGAGCCTCCTCCTGGCCGAACAACAAGTCGTTCACCGCGATAAAAATGAAAATTCCGCCGCCGACGCGCTTTATAAAATCCCGCCGGTTGCTGGAATAAAAATCCTCGATGCCGCCGATGTCCTTGAAATTCAGCGCCAGATAATCTTCCGTTTTCATTGCTGTGCTCCTTTCAATTCGGCGGCGGCCTGCCGGATGGACGCCATGATGCGCACGTGCGCGCCGCAACGGCAGAAATTCTTTTCCATGCCGGAAACGATCTGCTGGTCGGTCGGTTGCAGGTTCAGCCGCAGCAAACCGACGCCCGTCATGATCATGCCCGGCGTGCAAAAACCGCATTGCATCCCGTCGTGATCCATGAACGCCTTTTGGAGCGGATGCAGCTTGCCATCCTTCGCGAGGCCTTCGATGGTCACGACCTCCTTGTCTTTGACATCCTTGACCTGCAACTGGCACGACCGCGCCGCGCGCTGGTTGAGCAGGATGGTGCAGCAGCCGCAATGGCCTTCGCCGCAGCCGTATTTTGTGCCGGTGAGTCCGAGGTCCGTCCGCAGCACCCAGAGCAGCGTGCGGTCGCCGTCCACGTTCAACTGGACGGGCTGGTCGTTGAGCTTGAAAGAAATTGTGTCGGTCATGTTGTCCTCCGTTTTTATGGCGGTTTCGCGGCTATGCCTGGTTGGTTGGATTCATCAACTGAATTTCTATTCCTTTTCCCGCCGGTGTAAAGACAGAATTTTTCACAATTTTCGCCGGGCGGAAACCGCATTGTTTCAGACGCTCCAAAACATGAAGGTGAAATTTCATTTCGACCTGGCAAAAATTCCCGCGTAACTTTCCCGCCGTGTCCGCCGAAGCGCAACTCACTCCCATGATGGCGCAGTATCGCCGCATCAAAGGCGAACTGCCGAAGGACACGCTTTTGCTTTTTCGGCTCGGCGATTTTTACGAGATGTTCTTCGAGGACGCGCAGGCCGGTTCGCAACTGCTCAACCTCTCGCTCACCGCGCGCAACGGCGTTCCGATGTGCGGTCTGCCGCATCACGCCGCCAATAATTACATCGCACGGATTTTGCGCGCCGGCCGCAAAGTCGCCATTTGCGATCAAACGGAAGAAGCCCGGCCGGGTCAGTTGACCAAACGCGAAGTCACGCAAATCCTTTCGCCTGGCACGCATTTCGACGAACGGATGCTCGTCGCGGAACGGAATAATTTTCTCGCCGCCGTTTATCCATCAGGAAAAATCTTCGGCCTCGCACTGGTGGATTTGACGACCGGCGATTTCCTGACAACGGAATTGGAAAATGATTCCGCGCTGCTCGCGGAACTCGAACGTCTGCGCCCAGCGGAAATTATTTTTCCAACCGAGGCGACTTCGCTTCGCGATTTGCTGCGCGGCGCGTTCCAGATTTTAAGCGGCTACGACGATTGGACGTTCGCGCCGGAAACCGCCTTTTTCACCGTCAAGGAGCAGTTCAAAGTCGCCTCGCTCGACGGCTTCGGCCTGAAGGACAAAACCGCCGCCATCGGCGCGGCGGGCGGTGCGCTGCATTATCTCACGCAAAATCTGCGACGCGACGTGAAACATCTCACGCGCATTTCGTTTTATCAGCGCAGCGATTTTCTCACGCTCGACTACACGACGCTGCGGCATCTGGAAATCCTCGAACCGCAGCATCACGACGCCCCGCGCAACGCCTCGCTTTACGGCGCGCTCAACAAAACTGTCACGCCGATGGGCGCACGGCTTTTACGCAACTGGCTCTCGCAACCGCTCGCCAAAGTGGAGCCGATTCAGCAACGGCAAAACGCGGTGGAAATGTTCATCAATAATTCCTTTGGCCTCGATGCGTTTCGCCAGCAGCTTGCGAAAGTGCGCGACCTCGAACGCACACTTGGCCGCATCAGTTCCGGCAGCGGCAACGCGCGCGACCTCACCGCGCTGCGTTTGGCGCTGGAACAAATCCCCGCGTTGAAACAAATTCTTTCATCGGTAGGGCCGAGCTGCCGCTCGGCCTTATTGAACGAAGACGCCGAGGCCGCGGCGCAGCGCGGCCCTACCTTAATTTCAGAATTGGATTCGCAAACCTCCGAAGCACCCGACTTGGTGGAATTGATCTCTCGCGCCATCGTGGACGAGCCGCCGCTGCCCATCAAGGAAGGTGGCATGATCCGCGACGGCTTTGACCCGGCGCTCGACGAGCTTCGCACCGCCCAGCGCGGCGGCAAGGATTGGATCGCCAAATTGCAGGCGGATGAAATCACGGCGACTGGAATTTCCTCGTTGAAGGTGCGGTTCAACTCTGTCTTCGGCTACTACATCGAAGTCACCAAATCCAATCTGGACAAAGTTCCGGCGCATTATCATCGCAAGCAAACCGTTGCGAATGGCGAGCGTTTCATCACGCCGGAGCTGAAGGAAATGGAGGGAAAAATTCTCGGCGCGGAAGAACGCAGCGTGAAATTGGAATACGAAATTTTCCAGCGCGTGCGCCAGGAAGTCTTGGGCCAGTTGCCGCAAATTCAGCAAACCGCTTCCGCGTTGGCGCAATTGGATGTGCTCGCGTCATTTGCGGAAACCGCGCGACTACATAATTATTGCCGCCCGAAAATTTCTGACGAAGGCGTTTTGCAAATCCGCGATGGTCGGCATCCGGTTTTGGAACAGCAGCTCGTCGAGGAACGCTTCGTGCCGAATGATACGGGACTGGCTTCTTCGGAGCGCGGGCTTCAGCCCGCTTTATTATCCGCAGACGAAAGTGCGTTGAAGCGGCCTGAAGGCCGTGCTCCGCAAATCGCTTTGATCACCGGGCCGAACATGGCGGGCAAGTCCACCTACATCCGGCAGGTCGCGCTGCTCACGTTGCTCGCGCACACGGGCAGTTTTGTTCCTGCCGCCGAGGCGCGGATTGATTTGGTAGATCGCATTTTCACGCGCATCGGCGCGAGCGATGATTTGTCGCGCGGGCAATCCACGTTCATGGTCGAGATGACCGAGACGGCGAACATCTTGAACAACGCCACGGCGCGCAGCCTCATCGTGCTGGACGAAATCGGGCGCGGCACGAGCACTTTCGACGGCTTGAGCCTCGCGTGGTCCATCGTCGAGCATCTGCACAATGCCGTCGGCGCGAAAACTTTGTTCGCCACGCATTATCACGAGCTGACGGAACTGTCGGCGCGCCTGCCGCGATTGAAAAATTTCAACGTCGCCGTGCGCGAATGGCACGACCAGATTGTTTTCCTCCGCAAAATCGTCGAGGGTGGCACGGACAAAAGTTACGGCATCCAGGTCGCGCGGCTGGCGGGCGTGCCGAAGGAAGTTTTGGAACGCGCGAAACAGATTTTGTCGAACCTGGAAGAATCCGAACTCACGCCGGAAGGCAACGTGCGTCCGCAAACGCGGCAACGCGGCAAGCTGCAAAATCTTCCCGTGCCGCCGCAGATGGATTTGTTTGGGTGAAAAGCTCTTTGCCACTTTCTTCTCGACACCGGATTTTCACAGGCGTAAATCAATGCCAAGCCAATGATTTTTGATTACTTGATTCCAAAACTAAAGGAACACTTTCCGAACCGAGGTCTTCGTGTGGAAACCTCGCCCG
>DATCBW010000297.1:0-8932 GCA_036511615.1 Verrucomicrobiia bacterium
AGGATGGTCACGACCGGGTTGGTTTGCGCATTGGCTGCCAGCACGCTTGTGATGACGGCGAGCACTATGGTGTAGGCGATTTTTTTCATGGCTCAATAGGTTTTTAGTTTCGTTACGCTTCCTCAAATCAAATAGTATAGATTGGTTTTTATTTGGCAATGATGTTTGGATGGGTTGTTTGTGCTTAAAAGTGCAGTTCCTGCCTGTGGCCGTTGACGTCAATGACCACCGTGTCAGGCCGGATTTCAACGCAGCGGACGTGAACCCGCCCGCCGGCGGTGGGCAAGTCGGCTTCGTCGCCAACGGCGAATGTATGATTATTGATGGTGACCAGCGTCATCGTGGCATCATGGAAGTAACCCTTTACCTTCAAATCGGCGACCACCACCACGGCGGCGTGGATGGCTGGGGTCAGATCCGCATAAGGACGGGGTGATTCCGGAAAAAACGGGTCGCGGCCTTCCTGCGCGTTGGCCGGCATGGGAAAAACCGAACGCACCGGCGCTGACGGCAGGACGGGCGGATTTTTTGCCGCGCCGCCGAAAGCCGGTTGAACCGCAGCCAACGCGAGCGCAATCAGGTAATATGTTTTGGCGGATGTTTTCATGGTGTTCAGGTGGTTGGCTTGACCAGGGCGATAATGTCAATCCGAAAGGTCAACTGCTCCGATGCGCCTGGCGTGGTGTTGGCCGGCTCAATGGTCAGGTTGACCATTCTCATGTGAGGAAAGGTGTTTTCAAATCCTGCGACAAACTTCCCCAGGTCATGATAGTAGGCGGTGCCGTTAATCGAAAACTTGACCTGCTCGTAGGGAAAATCGGGAAATAATGAATCCGCCTTGTCAACGGCCGGCTGGCTGACGCTGGGAATTTCCACATGATAGGCGGTCTTGAAACGGCGGATCAAGTCGGAGGCCCAGAGATAAACATCGCCGCTGGCCAGATCTTCCTCGGCATGGGCCAATTGGAGTGATACGTCCGTCAGTTTGCTGGAAGTCGTCTCGCTTTTCTTGATGACATCCTCCATCTGCTGAAGATGGTTCTGCGCATCCCTGATGTCGCTGCCGATTTGCTGGTTCATTTTTTTCTGCGGCCCGATGAGCAGGAAATAAACCAGGCCAATCAGGACGGCAGTGGCCACCACCACCATGATCAACTGGTTACGTTTGGTTGCGGGTAGTCGTTTCATCTGGTTTTGTCCGTAAAACGGCATTCAAGGGTGAACAGGACATACGGCTTGCTGTCATATGATGACTGGGGCGCCGACAGCTTGGCCAGTCTGACCCCGTTGGTCGGATCCAGGCTGGCGCTGAAATAATCCTGTTTGGTGAGCGCATTATTGAACCGGTTGACATCTGGGTTCGGGCTGAAATCCTTTGCATCCAAGGTAAGGATAATGCGCTCGGTGGATGTTGCCGGGCGTCCGGCCACCGCGACGGAATCTTTCTTGGTGGCAGGGGAGCCGCTGTTCAAGATGTAATTTTGGTCAACGCTCACCCGTGTCAACTGCACGTTCGGAACATACAGGTGCTGCAGGGCGTTCATCAGGTTGCCCTGCAAAAACCGGGCGTTGCTCAATTTCTGGAGCGCCACCATCCGGTTTTGCACGTCGTTTATCTTCTTCTGGTTCGTCTGCACCTGAACCCACTCGTTTGACCGCGTCTGGATTGAACCCTGCACCTGGCTGAGGGTGTGTTTGAATTCCATGGATGCCAGCCAGCTTGAACTGAACCAGACCAGCGAAAGCGCCACCAGGAACGCGCCGATATAAATCGCGCGTTTCACCGGATCGCGCCGGCGCAATTCCTCCTCCGCCAATGCCTCCGCCAATAAGTTGATTCGAATGGGCATAAATTATAAGGCCGCCAGCGCGGCGCCAATGGCCACCGTCAATTGCGGTCCGATGTGATCCACTTCCACCGCCTGCTGGCCCGGCAACGCCATTTGCAGGAAGCCGGTCGGGTTCCAGGTCTTGCACTCCACCAGCAGTTCCGAATGGAGCATTTGTAAAATCATTTCCGAACGCGCCGAGCCGCCGCTCACATAAACCTGCGAAACCGGACGGTCCTGCTGATGCTCGAAGAAATCCAGCGACGCGCGGATTTCCCGGCCCAGCGGAATCACCTGCATCTGCAACGCGGCTTCCACCTCCGGCGCCATGCCGACCTTGATGCCTTCCGCCTCCGCATAACTGATGCCCATTGCCTCCGCCAGCCCGGCCGTCAACTGGTCGCCGCCGAGGTTCACCAGCCGGTTCAATGCCAGTTCACTGCGGTCCAGGACGCAGACCGAGGTGTGTTTGAAACCGATGTCCACCAGCGCCACCGTTTCCTTTTCATAAATTTCCGGCAATGCCTGCTCGAAGGTGTTAATCGGGCCGATCAGCCCCGGCACCAGGCAATCCGCGTTGAGACCCGCCAGACTCGCGGCTTTCATGAAATCATCCAGCAACTGCTGCTTGACCGCCGCCGCCAGAACCTTCAGCTTGGGAACCGCCCCGGTGGAACGCGATGCGTCCGACGTCAGGCGCGGCGGGATGATATAACAGTCAAAAACGTGGTTCGTCAGTTCCTGCTGCAGATAGGACTTGTGGTTCACCTTGAGAATCTGCCGCATTTCATCCATTGGAATCTGCGGCAGTTCGATCTGCCGCACGATGGCATCGTCCAAGCCGACCGCCACCGTGAAGAATCTGGTCGTGTTTCCCAGCGCATCCGCCACCGCCCGCAGATGATCGCCCAGCAGCTCTGGTGAAATTCTTTTTTCAAAGATCGGCGCGTCCAACAGCGCATAGCGCGTCAGCGCCAAAATTTCGCCGCGCCGCTCCAGCAGAACCGCCTTGGTGGTGCGGCTGCCCAGATCAACAGAAATCATCTGCGTCCGTCTTTTTCTTGATCCCCCGTTTAGAAATGGCAGGGCCATGTGATTGTTCTTATAGCGTTGTTTATGTTGTTATCAAGCTGCAAATTCTGTTTGAATTCAGCACTTGCCGCGCCAAACCAGCCGCCTTCCTGAAACTTTGAAAAAAACTTTACGCAATTGTCCGAACTCCAGCCGTCCCTGTCCTGAAACTGAACGCTGGCCGCGCCTTTGTCAAACCAATTCCCGCGCCCGCTGTCCCGCCATGTCCAGAAATGCGTCCAGCAACGGAGATTTTTTGCCACGCCACAACGCGCCGATGACCGCCGGCGGGAAATTTTCCAGCGGCAGCACGCGCACGTTATTCGGCAGCGCCTTGCGCGGCACGTTCACCGACACGCCGATGCCCAGCCCGTTCTCCACATAAGTCACGATCAAATCAGCCGAACTCGCCTCAATCGTCGGAAACCACTCCACGCCCAGTTCCGCCAGCCGCGCCTGGAAATTTTTCGTCAGCGCGTCGCGTTCCGGCAGGCAGATGAGCGGCTCGTCAATCTTGTCGCGCCGCCAAAGTTCCGCCGCCGATTTCAAATTCGATGATTTTTCCACCAGCAGGACCATCGGCAGTTCCAGCAAAATCAGCGATTGAAAACCCGCCGCCGGCTTCCGGCCAGTCATCGTGATGACGAGATCCACCTCGTCGTTCGCCAGCAGAGCCTCCAGGTCCGCCGGAAATCCTTCGCGCAGCGAAATTTTCAATCCGGGAAATTTCTTGCGCACGCCGTTCAGCAACTGTGGCATGTGGTCGCGCAAAATGATCGTCGAGGCGCCGATGCGCAGATGCCGCGCCTGGCCGCCCTGGAGTTCGCCGGCGATCTTGTCGAGGTTGGAAAAAAACGGCTGCACGAAGGAAAAAAGTTTTTCGCCCGCCGGCGTCAGCGCGAATGGCCGCCGCTGGAAAAGTGTCGTGCCCAGAAATTCCTCGAGCTGCGCCACCTGCGCGCTCACCGCCGGCTGCTGGATGCCGTAGGGAATGTTGCGCACCGCCGGCATGATGCCGCCGTGCCGCGCGACATAATAAAAAAGTTCAAGGTGATGGACGTTCATGGCAATGACTCCGTGGCGGCTTTCACCGCCTGATAATTCTTGTCCAACTCCGGCTGAAGCAGGATCAAGGCAGCGATGCGGCGGGCCATGTGGGTGACCTCCCGCGCCTCGTCCGGCGTGAGCGCGCGACCGAGCAGATCAAATTCCCGGTAGCTCAACCATTTCTTGATGACCTGATAACCGCCGATGGTGTAGTCCCAGACCGGCGCGGGAATGTCTTTCCAGCAGGCGGACTCGTTCAGATAAACGTCGTGAAACTGATTCCACGGCAAATTATATCCCGGCGCGGCCTCGATAATCTTCGACTCCAATTTCCCTTTGCCGGGCATCGTTGCGCCATCATTCCTGTGTCCCCAGCCAACCGTGAGAGAAAGATTTTTTGTCGAGGACAACACAGCAATCGTTTTGAACTCCGGGAGAAGTTTGCCCGCCGTCACGCCTTCAACTCCGTTTTCCGTGTCAAGCAACGCGGCAACTTGCTTGCCTAATTCTGCCGATGCGAGCAACGCGGCTTTGGAATCTGGCAACGGAATTCGCGGCCAATCCTGCCGGACGCCATCCGCATTTTCCGCGAGATACGCGGGCGAATAAGCGATGGCGAGCGCGTGCATCCAAAGCAATGCCGCCGTGTCCGCGTCGTCGTCGGGATTCTGGATGCCGAGTTTGGCAAGATACGCGCGGGCGGCGGGCGAAAGGTTGGCGGTGATTTTTTCTTTGCCAGCTTTGTATGCGGGCGCGGCTTCGTGCAGGATGCTGCCGAATTCACCGTTGCCATCCTTTTTCTTTGGCTTGGCTGCGACTATGGCGCGCAGGCGCAGCGGAAAATAATAAGCATGACCGCGCAGAAAATCGTTGTCACCAAGCAGCGGTGTGTAGAACAACGGAAAACCTTCCGGGCTGGCTACGCCACCGGGTCGGCTCATCAAAAACGAATTGCCTTTCCAGCACTGCTGCCAAAGTGTGGGACGCGAACGATTCCACAACGGACTGACATCACTGAAATAACACCAGCGTGTCTCAAAAGGCCGGAGTGCATAACGACGAATATGCGTCGGTTCAAAATCTTCTTCCGCTTGAACTTTGGGCCGAGTTTTCTGGGCGTCAAAACCTGCGGCCTCTTCCGTCAGTCCGGTTTTCAAAGCCTTCAATTCATCCCAAGAAACATTCGGGTCGTAATAATCACGCATTCGTTTTTCCAATGCCATGCGGTCAATGTCAATCAATGCTCCCGCGCGTTTTTCCATCAGTCCGTTGCTGGGAGCTACGGCGCAGAGTTCTGTCAAGCGCGGCCAGCCGTGATAATTGCCAGTCACATCGGATGGACAAAAAGAAAACCGGTTTTCTTTCACCGGCTCAACGCTTTCATACTGCTTGGCGAATTGCTTCGCGTTGAGACTTTCCAAAAGCTCCGCCCGTTTGTCTCCGCCCCAAAACTGGCGGAAAAATACTTCACCCGTAGCAGCCGACGTAAGGAGGCTCTTGCTTTTCTTCTTGGAAGTTGGAGCCTCCTCACGTCGGCTGCTACGAACCAAGGTGCCAATCGCCGTGCCCACGCGGATGCCTTCGCGATTGTATTCGGTGGAGAACACGGACGGGTCGGGCTTGCCTTCCGGCGTGAGCTTGCCGGTCTCGCGGCTGTCGCCGTTCAAACAATCGAACCAGAGCGAATCAAATTCCTGCAGGAACCGCTGGCGCATGACCACAAACGACGGGTCGCCCAGATAGGAAAAATTGGAAATGAAACTGACGATGCCGTGACCAGTCTTTTCCGCAATGCGCCGCTCGGCAATGCGGAAGAAGCGGACATAAAGATCGTCGAGGTTGAATTTCTTGATGCCCCAATCTTTGACCAAACCTTCTTTGTAAGTTTCGACCAAACCTTGCTCCTCATCCGGGCTGATGCCGGCATAGGCGTTGTAAGGCGGATTGCCGAGGATGACGAGAATTGGTTTCTCCTGCTTCACTTTGCCCGCGCCCGCGCGCTCGGCTTCCAGTTCCGGCCAGTTGGCCAGCTTGGGATTCTCGCCGGCAAAATCCCAGCCGGTCAGCGCATTGGTCAGGAAAATTCCGGCGCGTTCGTTCTTGGAATCGTCCAGCGGCACGGCGAGATTTTGCAGCAGCAAGCCCATCTGCAAATGCGCCACGACGAACGGCGCGGGCATGATTTCAAAACCGAAGACCCGTTTCTGTGCGGCTTCTTTGATTGTAAGTTCCGCCAACGCGCCTTCGCCTTTTTCTTCCTTCAACGTCTTTTCAATTTTCCGCAGCACCTCGACGAGATACGCGCCG
The DNA here is from genome assembly GCA_036511615.1 of Verrucomicrobiia bacterium. Taxonomy (GTDB): domain Bacteria; phylum Verrucomicrobiota; class Verrucomicrobiia; order Limisphaerales; family UBA11358; genus UBA11358. The sequence goes on from DATCBW010000297.1 coordinate 6,255, forward strand.
GTGCCGCAGCAGAGGTCGAGCACGAACACGCGCGGGTCGGCGAGGCCGTCGGGAATGTCCAGTTCCTCGCGCAGCGCGGCGTCCACGCGGGCCACCTGATACTGCACAATCTCCGGCGGCGTATACCAAACGCCGAGTTGCTTGCGGAGTTCAGGATCGAAGGCTTCCAGAAACGGTTCGTAGAAATACTGGACGGCGTGGGTTTCCAGAAATTTTTCAAAGAACGCGGCGCGATCAACGCGGTTGAGCGCGGCGGCAGTCCAGTCGAGAACTTCCACCAGTCCGAGCGGGCCAAGTTTCGTCGGCGTGGCGACCTGCTCGAACAGGGCTTTGATCATCGGCACATGGAGCGTCCAGGCGGCCATCTTCCAATCGAAATCGTTTTTGCGTTGAGGCTTTTCCTTGTGCCACAAAACCCAGGCCGAAAACACGCCGTAAAAAAGCGTCTGGACGAGCGTTGAACGGAAGAAGTGTTCGCCTTTCTCGGCCTCGAACTTCATGCCCAACGCTTCTTCCAACGCGCCCCGGACGGCGGCGAGCGCTGGCAGATCACCGGCGGTTTCCACGCGGGCGCGGGCATCGCGCGCATAGGACGCGAGAAAAAAAGCCACGTCCTTGGGATTGTTCAACGGCGCGGCGTGGAGCATCACGCGCTTGAGGTATTCGAGAAAGCGTTCACCCAATTCATTCGCGGCTTTGCGCGGATGTGAGGCGGCAAGCCAGAAAGATTTTTCGTCGGGTGCAAGTTGAAAGGCTTCAAGCCGGACGGGTCGGCCGTTGTCGCCGCGTTTCAGGAGCAGAAAATTCCGGTAATTCGTCACCAGCACCTGACCGTAATGCCTGGCGTATTCACCGACTTGTTTGCTGTCCGCTATTTCGTCAACTTCGGCATTGGCCGCTTTGACTTCGATGACGCCGCGCGATGGCAGCGGAATTCCCAGCAGCGGAGCTTCCTCATTCGTGTTCTTGAGCTGGTCGGGAGTGAACAGCCCGCCATCCGGCAAACCCGCGCCGCTGTTTTTCACATGGATAAAGCAACGGACTTTGGGTTTGAGGGTGTGACCGACGGCGTTGAGGAGGTTGGCAAGCGCACCGTAGCCGGAAGTTTCCCTGACCGCCGCGCAGGACGAGCGAATGGCGCTCAATTCTTCGAGATAAATTTCGACGGCGTCGGTCATGACTGCCGCCAATGATTCCCCAATTTTCGCCCGGTGTCCAAGTGAAAGCGCGGAGGCAGGGCGAAAATTTTACCCGGAAGGCAGGCCGGTTGTGGGCAGGATTCGCGGGTGTCGTGAAGGGGACTCATTGATTCAAACAATGCTCGCGCAGTTTTATCAATTAACGCTCCGGGCGCAAGTCGGGTTAAAACTGCGGCATGAAAAATATATTCATGTTATTCGGACAATTCATCGCCACCGTCTTTGCCGCCGAGTTCGCCGCCGGCTTCGTGCATTGGTTTGAGGATGCCTACATCCGCGACCACACGCCGTTCATCGGCAGATTCGTCGGGCGGCCCAACACCGTTCACCACCATTTTCCGCGCCACATGACTCGCCACAACTGGTGGCAAAGCTCGTGGGATCTGGCGTTGCTCGCCGCCATGCTCATCGTCGGTGCGTGGTGCGCGGGTTGGCTGACGTGGCAAGTCTGGCTGTTTGCCATTCTCGCCGCCAACGCGAATGAATTTCACAAATGGGAGCACCGCACGCGCAAGGAAAACGGGCGCATCATCTCGTTCCTGCAAGACCTCCGCATTTTGCAGACCGCGAAACATCATGCCTTGCATCACACCGACCCGAAGAACAGCCATTATTGCACGATCACCAATTTGTTGAATCCCGTGCTCGACCGCATCCATTTCTGGGACGGACTCGAATGGCTGCTGGCAAAGACAATTCAGCTCCATCGCCAGCCGGATACTTCAGTGCGCGGCTGCGGCCCCGGCCCGGAATGGCTGAAGGAGTTTCAACGCGTGCCGGGCTGGAAAATAAATTCTCATCCGGCGCAATAAGACAAGTTTGGCGTTGAATTTTTCATCAAAACGAGCATCAATCAGCACATGAAAAAGTCAATCCTCCCCGTTTTTGGCGCCGTCGTGCTGTTGTGCTCGTGTGTGCCGTCGGTGAATCCGTTTTACACCGACAAGGATGTCGTCACCGACCCGCGCCTGCCCGGCGTGTGGCAGGAGGCCGGCAACGACAAACCATCCGTCTGGAAATTCGAGGCCGGCGAGACCAACAGCTACAAACTCACCGTTACCGAAGACACCGGCAAGACCGGCGAGTTTAACGCGCATCTGTTCAAGCTGGGCGAGGAACATTTTCTCGACCTCATCCCGACGGGCTGCGATTACGCGACGAATCAGGCCGAATTGGTGGGCGTGGCGATGATTCCCGGCCATCTCCTCGTGCGTTGTTCGCCGGGTGAATCCAAAATGCACCTCGCCCTGTGCGACCCCGACTGGCTAAAAAAATTCCTCGGAAAAAATCCCAACGCCATTGCGCACCGCAATGACGAGGATTTGATTGTCCTCACGGCGGAAACGGACGCCCTGCAACAATTCGTCCTCAATCATCTTGGCAAGGACGAGTTGTTTTCCGACGGCGGCGATTTCATTCGCCAGACCAACGACGTGCCCGCCGCGCCCAAATGAATTCCCGGTCCGGTCCGGGCGGCCA
>DATCBW010000298.1:0-12737 GCA_036511615.1 Verrucomicrobiia bacterium
TTCCTTGTCCTGCTCCTTGGCGATTTGCGTGTTGTTGATCTTGTCATTGCCCGGCGAGGGAGTTTGTCCAGAGGGATGAGTCAGTGAATCGAGGGTTTTGACGACTTCAGTGAGCTTGTCATCCGCGGTGGAATTGTGCGACCAGCCGCTGTAAATATAAAAACCCGCGCCGCCGAGCAGCCCCAGCGTGAGGAGGCCGCCAACCACAAAAAATAAATTTCGTTTTATCCAGGCCATGTCAGTAGTGCGGTGGATTGAGCGGTGTCACGTTGACCGTGAACGTGAACGTGCCGTTGGAATCATCCGTCTCAATGTTGCCGACGAGCGAAGTCTCCTTCGGGTCAACCATCGGCGAGTTTTTGATTTCAGTCTGCACCGCAAAAGCAATGTCCTTGTTGGCCGAGGCGTTGCCGGTGATCTTGGCCAGATCCACCGCCCGGCAGACGAACGTAACAATATTATTAGTGGCTCCGGCCACCGGCGCCGCCGATTGCGACTGTGCCTGAGACGCTGCATTACCATAATATGCCCGCCTCGCCAGCTCCATCTGTTGTTGCTCCAAGATCGTCCCCCCCGGCGATGTGGGCTGCCCCCCGCCAATGCCCGCAGTTGAACCGGCGGCTCCGGCGGTGGACATCCGTTCAATCCAGATGCCCGCCTCAATCCCCGGCTTTTCGGCTGACAATTTTTTCTTGACGGCATCCTCGGAACGCATGAGCGCCCGGCGCATGTCAGCCAGGAAATCGCCCCAGTAAAAACGCTGCTGTAGCCAGGTCGTGATTTGATCCGCCTCCTGTTTGGACTTCTGCAGTTTGTCGTAGGCCTTCTTGAAATTTCCCGACTTGGTGTTGAGACCCTCCACTTGCGGCTGCAAATTATCCGCCACCTTTTCCTTGTTGGCCGCCAGCTTTTGAAACAGGAAGCCGATGGCAAACAACACCAGCACCAAGAATACGACCGTTGCGGCGAAGTAAGGTTTTTTCTGGTTTAGCGACTGCCAGCGCAACGTGCTTTCCGGCATCAGATTCATTTCCACCGGACAGTTCGCCAAGTTGCGCAAGCCGAGGCCGACGACCTCGCCCAGCGCGTGAGCCACGCGCGAAAGCTCCTCCAAGTTCACTTCCGGGCTGATCTGCACGTTGCGGAACGGATTGAAATACTCCACCGGCACGTTCAGTTTTTCCGCAAAAAACTGCGCCGTGTATGGCATGAGCGACGCGCCGCCGGACAAAAATAATCTCTGTGGCGCGGAGCCGCCCTGCTGCCCGCGATAAAACTGCATCGTCTGGTTGACCTGGATGTGCAGCTTGGTCATGAATTGCCGCGCAATTTTCGAAATCGCCGCCTGATGCGGATTGTCCGGCTCCTCATACGCGCCGCCCAAGCTCACAAAACCCTCGGCGATTTTAATCCGCTCGGCGTCGTCAAACTTCAGCTTGGACTCGGCGGCAAAATCCTGCGTGATGGCGTTTGCGCCCAGATTGATGCTGCGCGAAAAAACTTTTCCCTTCTCAAAAAACAGCAGGTTGCTGGTCTTGGCGCCGATGTCGAGCAGCATCGTGCAGTCTTCCAGTTCGCCATAATTAAATTTGAACGCATTGCACAGCGCAGCCGGCGAGGCGTCGCACAACTGGAGGTTCAGCTTGGCCTGCGCCGCCACGCGGAAAAGCCCTTCAACGATGTCCGACTTGATGGCCACCAGCAGCACTTCGAGTTCGCCGCTCGCCGCCGAGCCGAGGATCTGATAATCCCAAACGACCTCGCTCAACGGGAACGGCACGTTCTGCTGCGCCTCGTATTGGATGATCTGCCCGACCTTGGCCGCGTCCACCGGCGGCAGCTTGACAAACTTGGAAAAAACATGGAAGCCTGGCGCGCAGACGTTCACGTTTTTGGACTTGATGTCCCGCTCGGCAATCATTTCCTGCAGCGTCTGCAAAATGACTTTTTCCCGCACGGCATCCTGCGCGCCTTCGGGACCGAGTGGTTTGATGGCAAAATTATTGAGACGCAATCCTCCCGCCTCGTTGATATCAAACTCCGCGAGCTTCAGGCTTCCCGCCCCGAAATCAACGGTCAAAAATGACTTGGTGTTCAGCATGCTTGTGTGCGTCGAAGCCATCACATGGCCGGGTCGTCAATTCATGTGATGGCTGCAAGGATTGATTTATTGCAAATCATCGCACGGGTCAAACATAAAGCAAAAAAAAATTGCCCAAACCATCAAAAAACTTGCGTCGCGCCCGCGCGTTTGGCTTCATCCCGCCGTGCCGCAAGCCGCCACCAACACCGCCCGCCGCCGGATGACCGTTCTTTACTCCGGCCGCGTCCAAGGTGTCGGCTTCCGCTACTCGGCCAGGACCGTGGCCGCCGGTTTTGAAATTGCCGGCACCATCCGCAATCTGCCCGATGGCCGCGTCGAACTCGTCGCCGAAGGTGCGGCGGCGGAACTCGACGCTTTTCGCGCCGCGCTCCACGATGAAGGTCTTGCTGGATTTATCCACGATGAGCGGGTAGATTGGGCCGACGCGAAAAATGAATTTCAAGGTTTTGAAATCGCTCGCTAGTAAATGAAATACGCCATCATTGCCGACATCCACGGGAATCTGGAAGCATTCCAAGTCGTGCTCGACGACATCCGCGCCCAGAAGGCCACGCACGTCGTCTGCCTCGGCGACGTCGTCGGCTATAACGCCAATCCGAAGGAATGTCTGAAAATCGTCCGCGACATGAACCTCCCCTGCGTCAAGGGCAACCACGACGAATACTGCTCCAGCAACGACCATCTCGAAGGCTTCAACCCGCACGCCGCCGACGCCGTCCACTGGACGCGCAACCAGCTCGACGAAGAAGAAAAACAATGGCTGCGCGACCTCAAGTATTCCCGCATGGCCGCCAACTTCACGATGGTTCACGCCACGCTCGACGCGCCGCAGCGCTGGGGTTACGTCTTTGACAAGCTCGCCGCCGCCGCCAGTTTTCCCTATCAGACCACGCAAGTTTGTTTCTTCGGCCACACCCACGTCCCCGTCGCCTTCATGCGCGACACGCTCGTCCGCGGCGGAACCTATTCCAAATTCAAGGTGGATCCGTCGAAAAAATATTTCATCAACGTCGGCGCCGTCGGCCAGCCGCGCGACAACAATCCCAAATGCGCCTACGTCATCTACGACATGGACGCCGGCACGATTGAACTCCGCCGTCTCGACTACGACATTGCCGCCGCCCAGAAAAAAATCCGCGACGCCGGCCTGCCCGAACGCCTCGCCGAGCGGCTGGCCTACGGCCGTTGATTTTTAGCCACAGATAAACACAGATTTTCACAGATAAATAATTTCCCGGTGCTGATGTTTGAAATTTTGGTCTGTGTTTCATCTGTGTTTATCTGTGGCTAAAACTTTTGAAAATCCTCATTCTCAAACCCAGTTCGCTCGGCGACGTCATCCAGGCGCTGCCCGTGCTGCGTTTGTTGAAACTTCATTTTCACGGCGCGGAAATTTTCTGGTGGATTGACTCCGCGCTCGCGCCGCTCATCGAAGGCGATCCCGACCTCGCCGGCGTTGTCCGCTTCGAGCGCAAACGCTGGGCGCATCCGCGATACTGGCCGGAAATGTTCCGCAGCCTCCGCTGGCTGCGCGCGCAAAACTTCGATCTCGTCATTGACCTGCAATGCCTCCTCCGCAGCGGAGCGTTCGCATGGCTCGCGCGCGGAAAATTTTTAATCGGCCTGGATGAAGCCCGCGAAGGCGCGCGCGGCTTTTACGATGTCGCCGTGCCGCGCAAAAGTTTCCACACGCACGCCGTGGACTGGTATCTCGCCGTGCTGCCGGAACTCGGCGTGCCGGTTCACCAAAATTTCCAGTGGCTGCCCGAGCGCCCGCAAATCGCCGCCGATGTAAAACGAAAATGGCCCGCCGAAAAATCCGTTTTTCATTCTCAATCTTCCATCCTCGATCCTCGCTGGATAATTTTGCAGCCCGGCGCCCGCTGGGAGAACAAATGCTGGCCGGTCGAAAATTTTGCCGTGCTCGTCCGCCGGCTCGCCGAAAAATTTTCCGGCGCCCGCTTCGCCATTCTCGGCAGCGGCGCGGACAAACCGCTGGGCGAAATCATTTCGATTGCTGAACCGCAACGCACTTTGAATTTATGCGGCGCGACTTCGCTGCCCGAAATGATCGAGTGGGTTCGTCTCTGCGATTTGATGGTCACGAACGACACCGGGCCGATGCACGTCGCCGCCGCGCTCGGCAAGCCGCTCCTCGCGCTTTTCGGCCCCACCGAGCCGCGCCGCACCGGGCCTTACGGCCAGCTTGAAAATGTTTTGCGCCTCGAACTCCCCTGCTCGCCCTGCCTGAAATCATTTTGCACTTGGAAAAATCCGAATGAGTGCTTGAACGCGATTTCGCCCGCGACGGTCTTCGAGCGCGTGCAAAAGCAGCTTTCAATGTAGCGTCGGCGCTTTGCACCGATTTTCGGTAATGCTCAGTTAAATTGTGAAACGGGATTTGGCTCCGGCGTCTTGTTGGGTGCAGATTTTGACTGCACACGACAAACGTTTCTTACCGTAGATGTAGAATCTTTGACATACCAAAACAGATTAATCACGTCCATATTGTATTAGAGTCATTAAAGTAACAAAACAGAATAACAAAATCGGTCCCAAGACATTTAAGAGCAATGCTAACCCGGAAAGAACTATAAACCTTTTCTTTGTGGAAAGAATTATAAACCTTTCCTTTCGCATAAATGATATTATCGCTAACACAACACCCAAAACCGAACAAGACAAGTAGAACAGGATGACAATCATAATCTCATCCAATTCTTCAGGTTTCGTGCCAACATCAACATTAAGTATGATGACCGTAACAAGTATGATGAACGCAACAACTTGAATCACCAGTGATGTGATGCTGCATATCGGCCGGTTGCACAATGGTGTCGCTGGTTGAGCGCGCTTTTGCTCATTGCCTTTGTTTGGTTCGGGTATCGGAGGCGGTTGGGAGTAATCATTCATATTTTAGTGGTTATGTTTATGTTCAACAGTGCCACTCTACCAAACCGCATGCGAACGTGTTAATTGATAATTAAATGTCTGCGATTGATTCTTTCGATGCACAATCCATGCCACCTAGAAAGCCGAGCCAGTCCCCCAATGATGTCGGTGATGCTCGGTTACGGCCAGCTTGAAAATGTTTTGCGCCTCGAACTCCCCTGCTCGCCGCGCATGAAATCTTTTTGCGCCTGGAAAAATCCCAACGAATGTCTGAACGCTATTTTGCCCGCGGCAGTTTTTGAATTTGCGCGCCAAAAACTGCAAAATTAACCGCTGTTCTTCGCCGTTAATTTCTTCTTCACCCACGCTTTGGCCTCGCGCGGCGTTTTCAATTCGTCCGCCAGTTGCTTCTCGCGAATTTCATTCAGCAGTGCGCCCAACACCGGGCCGGGTTTCATTCCGAGTTCAATCAAATCATTGCCCGTCAGCAGCGGCGGACGGATCGTTGGCTGATGCTTCAATTCCTCCGCCTGTTCCCGCAGAAAATGATAATGCTCCAGACCGCCGGATGAACCAAGGCAATCCAGCCGGTGCAGTTCCAGTTCCAGCGGAAACGTCTCGCGCAGCAACAGCCGCCGCAGCGTCGCCTTGCGCATCTGCTTCACGTCCTTGAACTGCATGTGATTTCTGACGCAGGTCACGATTTCCTCCGTCTGCTTTTTTGGAAACCGCAGCCGCTGCAAAATCTTCTCCGCCATTTCCGCGCCGACTTTTTCGTGGCCGTAAAAATGGATCGCGCCTGTTTTCAAATCATGTTCGGCAGTCACAGGTTTCGCAATGTCGTGCAACAAAACTGTCCACGGCAAAAGTTCATTTGCATCTGGCGGCAACTTTTCCAGCATCAGGCAAATGTGATTGAACACGCTGCCTTCGGGATGAAAATCCGGCGACTGCTCGCACGCAACCGTCGCCGCCAGTTCCGGCAGAATGTGTTCCAGCAATCCGCTGTCACGCAGCAAAACCAATCCACGCGCGGCGATAGTAGGACAGGCATCTTGCCTGTTCATGGACAGGCTGGAAGACTGTCCTACTTTGTCGGGCGAAAATAATTTCAGCAGTTCATCGCGAATTCTTTCTGCGCTGATCAATTTTATTTTTGGCGCAAGCCTTTGGATGGCCGCAAACGTTTCCGGCTCGATCTCAAAATTCAACTGCGCGGCGAATCTCACCGCGCGCAGCATCCGCAGATGATCTTCGCCAAAACGATCCTCCGGCACGCCGATGGTGCGGATGATTTTCGCGCGCAAATCTTTTTCGCCGCCGACCCAGTCGTGGATTTTTTGCGTGCCGGGATTGTAAAAAAGCCCGTTGACGGTGAAATCGCGGCGGAGCGCGTCGGCCTCGGCGTTGGCGAAGGCGATTTTCGTTGGCCGCCGGCCATCGCGGTAATCCGCCTCGGCGCGAAACGTGGCCACCTGAAACTGCTGGTTGTTTTCGACGACAATCATCACGCCGAATTTTTTGCCGACGGGAATGGTTTTGCTAAAAAGTTTTTCGACCTGCTCCGGCTTGGCGTCCGTAGCGATGTCAAAGTCCTGCGGCTCGCGGCCGAGCAAAAAATCGCGCACGCAGCCGCCCACCCAGAACGCGGCGAAGCCCGCCTGTTGCAGGCGTGCGACAATTTCTCCGGCGACGGCTCTGGGCGAATCGGGCGTCATATGCGATTTACGATTCACGATTTGTGTGTAAATTACCAGACAACTCGTCAACGTCTTAATTTGAATTTGGAGTGCGCGGACATATCCGCGCTTTGGAACGACGCGACATGCCATGCACTCCAAAGACACAAACGGGTTGCAACGCGCTGGTTATTTATTTATGAATATGGAAGTGAGACGGAACCTGTTTCATATTTGCCTGCTGTGTGCATTGCTATTGACGTTGCCTGCCGTAGTGCAAGCCCAATTCATTTTCACGACCAATAACGACGGCTCGCTCAACATCAGCCAATACACCGGTTCCGGTGGCAAGGTGGCCATCCCCAGCACAACCAATGGCCTGCCGGTTACCAGCATCGGGAACTCCGCGTTTCAAAATAAAACCAGCGTGACCAGCGTCACAATTCCCGACAGTGTTACTAACATCGGAAACGGTTCGTTCATTTATTGCACGAGCCTAGCCAACGTCACGACCGGCAATGGTGTCATCAGCATCAGCGGCTCTGCTTTTTATGGCTGCACCAGTCTGACCAGCGTCACGATAGGCAACAGTGTCATCAACATCGGGACGGCTGCTTTTGCTAGCTGCACCAGCCTGACTAGCTTCACGATTCCCGACAGCGTCACCAGCATCGGCCAACAAACGTTCCAATACTGCTCCGGGTTGACCAGCATCACAATTGGCAGCAGCGTTATCAACATCGGAAACAATGCGTTCTATCAATGCACCGGCTTAACTAGCGTCACGATTCCCAATAGCGTCACCAACATCGGGCAATACGCGTTCTTCAAGTGCATTAGCCTTGCCAGCGCTACGATTGGCAACGGCGTTATCACAATCGGGGATGATGCGTTCTTCGTCTGCACCAGTTTGACCAGCGTCACAATTGGCAACAGCGTGGCTAGTATCGGAGACGATGCGTTTGCGGATTGCTCCAGCCTGACGAGCATCACAATTCCAGCCAGCGTTACCAATATTGGAGAAAGTGTTTTCAACCAATGCACCAGTTTGGCGGCAATAACGGTGGATACAAACAATCCTGCCTATATGATTGCATCTGGAATTTTGTTCAATAAAAACCAGACGGCGCTCATCTGGTGTCCGGTGAACTTTGCTGGAAACTACATTGTCCCAAACAGCGTCACCAACATCGAAGACAGTGCATTTTATCCTTGCTATCACCTGACCGGCATCACACTGCCAAACAATGTCATTAGTTTAGGGGTCGAAGTGTTCGCCTATTGTCAAAGTCTGACTACCATCACGATTCCCAACAATGTCACCAGTATTGGAAGCGGTGCATTCTGGTATTGCACAAGCCTGACCAACGCCACGATAGGCACAAATGTAATTAACATCGGAAACGGAGCATTCTTGGATTGCTACAACCTTAAAAACATCACAATCCCCAATAGCGTCACCAACATCGGGGACGTTGCGTTTGAAAACTGCACCAAACTGACCAACGTCATGATTCCTAACAGCGTTATGAGCATCGGGAATGATTGTTTTAATGGCTGCATTAACATCACCAGCTTGACGATTCCAAACAGCATGACCAGCATCGGAATTGGAATGTTCGAAGATTGTTATAAATTAACGACAATCGCGATTCCTAACAGCATCACCAACATCGGAGAATATGCGTTTGCAGGTTGCTCCAGCCTGACGAGCATCACAATCCCCAACGGCGTCACCACAATTGGAATCGAGACATTCTCTGGCAGCAGCCTGACCAACATCATGATTCCAAACAGCGTCAGCAGCATTCAGGAAGGGGCATTTTCCGGTTGCACCAACCTGAAAAGCATTACAATTCCCAACGGTGTCACCAGCATCGCGACCAGCGCGTTCAGTCGTAGCGGCCTGACCAGCGTCACGATTCCAAACAACGTTACCAGCATCGGAACAAATGCGTTCCAAGGATGCTCCGGCTTGACCAGCGTCACAATCGGTAACGGTGTTACCAATGTCGAGGACAATGCGTTCCAGGCATGCTCCAGCTTGATCAACATTACAATCGGCAACAGTGTCACCTATATCGGTAGCCATGCCTTTTATTATTGCACCAACCTGACTGGAGTCTATTTCAAAGGTAATGCTCCCAAAATTGGTTCATACGGAACAGTGTTCTTCAGTGACAATAAAACCACCGTCTATTACTTGCCGGGAACCACGGGATGGGATTCCTTCTTTGCCGGTCGTCCGGTAGTGCTCTGGAATCCACAGGCCCAGACCAGCGATACTAGCTTTGGCGTGCGGACGAACGAATTTGGTTTCAACATCACCGGCAGCAGCAACTTGGTTATCGTGGTGGAAGCCTGCTCGAATTTTGACAACCCGGCTTGGTCGCCGGTGTCCACCAATACTCTCAACACTTTCATCGGCACAAACGGCACATCCTATTTCAATGATCCGCAATGGACGAATCATTCCGTTCGTTTTTACCGCCTTCGCTCACCGTGATGCAGCAGTTCACATCTGCGATTTTCTCGCTGGCTTCCAGCAATCACGTCAATCGTAAATAGAAAAATCAATCCTCGCCCCAGATGCTTTTCAGGTGCGCGACGCCAGCACGGACGGCTTCTTGCGGGATTTTGGGGCTTAATTCAAACACCTTGATGTGCTCCGGTTTCACATACGGCTTGAGCGAGGCGAAATCTATGTCGCCGGCACCGGGCGGATAATGGTCGTGCGCGGGAAATTTCACGTCGTGCAAATGAAAACCCGCGAGCCGCCCGGCGTGCGCGGCCAGAAACGGCGCATGATTGATGAAGCCGAGGTCCTGCTTGATTTGCGCGTGCCCGACGTCGTGCCAGTAATAAACATCCGGCGCGGGAAATTCCGCGAGCAGCGACTGGAAATCGGATTCCACCGGCAGCTCCTCGACGGCCTCGCGGATTTCGATGCCGAACTTGAGGCCGCGAGATTTGGATTCGGTGAGCAGAAACTTCAGGGTTTCGCGGGAGCGGTCGTAATATCGTTTCTTCTTGGCTTCGCGCGCCTCGTTTGCGTCGGCGACGACCCTGTGGAATTTGGGCGTGCCCTTTTCGCCGCGTTCAAGCAGTTCCTTGAGTTTGCCGGTGTAATCCTTCAAGTCCATGCTGCCGAAATGCAGCACGACCAGTTGCGCGCCGACGCGTTTGGCGAATTCAAGCGTGTTGAGGGTGTGCTTGACGGCAAGCTGGCGGTCGCGGTCGCGGTCGGCGGAAAACTCGTAGAGGTTCGGCGACGGGCCGGTGACGCCGACGGGCAGCGGACAGAAATTGTGCAGGGTGGAAATTTTCATCTCGCCGGCGTTCACGGCGTCGAGAATTCCCGGCACCAGGCTCAAGCGGATGCCGTGGCTCAACTCGGCGTATTCAAAGCCGAGGTCGCGGATTTCGCGGAGCATGGCGCGGCCGTCGGTGTGGCGCCCGGAATTCCAGCAGGTGGAAAAGGAATACATCGTGAGTCGTGAATTGTTAAATCGTTGAATCGTTAAACCGCGAAAAAGGAGAATCGTTAAACCGCCGGCCCAAGGCAACGATTTAACGACTCAAAATGTTTCAGGAGCAATCACTCGTCGGCGTAGCGCGCGGCGAGCATGGCGGAGAAACGGGCGACTTTTTCCTTGCGACGGCGGACGGCGCTGGGCTTTTCAAATTGCCGGCGGATGCGCACGACCTTGAGCGTGCCTTCGCGGTCAACTTTTTTCTTCAGCCGACGCAAAGCACGTTCCACAGGTTCGCCTTTTTTCAGTTTAATCTCTGTCAATGCACTCACTTCCTTCCGGGGGCGGGTGAAAACTGCACCGGCAGTTCCCGCAAATTATTTTAAGGAACGAGGAGCATACGTATTTCACCGCTGAAGTCAATGAATAAAACCGCACGAACGGATTGATTTTCAAATCCAGATTTCAGATTCTAAACCAACATGAGTGCCGAAAAAACTCTCGACAAAATTTTGCGCGGAGATTCGGACACGAACATTCGCTTCGAGGAACTTTGTCATTTGTTGCGCGCGAAAGGATTTCGGATGCGCGTGTCCGGCAGCCATCATATTTTCACACAGACCGGCGTGATGGAACGCATCAACCTTCAGCGCGAAGGCGCGAAGGCCAAGCCATATCAGGTTCGACAAGTGCGGAAAATTCTGGCAAACTACAAATTGTTATGAAGGCGAACAGCTACGAAATGATCATCTGGTGGAGCGCGGAAGACGAAGTCTACGTCGTGGACGTGCCGGAACTTCCCGGCTGCATGGCCCACGGCGCGACGCGGCAGGAAGCCATCAAAAACGCCGAGGACGCCATCAAGTTTTGGATCAAGACCGCGAAGGACGACGGTCAGGAAATTCCGCAGCCGCGTGGACGATTGGTTTATGCTTGAAGAACGGTCTGGCGACGGTTGCGCCGGAGCAGTTGAAATTGGAAGAGGCGCAAGGCGAAATTAAAAAATCTGAAGCGGAGAAATGAAACAAACACTTCAAGAACTAAAACGTCATTACCGGCGCTGGAATATTCAGTCTGAAACAGATGACGCTGCCGTCTTTAATGAATTTAAGAACAGAATTTTGCATAATTTGGAGTCATTCTTGCGCCCGTTATTCAATCTTAATCGAAGTTATGACAAAAAATTTGCATATCTTTTTGGGTGTTCAATCGCCAAAGACTGGTATGCCGAAAACCGTAGGCAAGAGTTTTTAAATTCGTATGCTTTTGTAACAATCCAGGAAACAGGGAACATTGTTGAGCTTGCTACTGCACTGCATTGTTTATTTGCTGCGATAAAAGAAGATGGCGAGGATTGGGTAATAAAAAATTTAACTGAATCAATTTTAGAATCGGTAGAATTCTGCCCCGGAGCTGGCCTCAAGCTTGTTGTTCGTAAAAAGTCTGTAACTTTTTATCCTGCTGGCGCTAAATTGCTAGACAAAGCTGTTGTAGATGACGTTTTGAAGTGGCTCGATGGTTATCCTAAAGTTGCAGAATCTTTTCAAAAGGCACTAGCTCTTCATTTAGGTGGAGATTCTAACAGTCGTAGAAATCTTTTGGATAATCTTCGATTTTCCCTTGAGCAGTTATTGAAGATGATTTTGAAGAACGAGAAGTCGCTTGAAAATCAAAAGGAGATTTTAACGGGATGGCTTCACGAACATGGTTTGCAGCAGCAAATCATCAATATGTATGTCGCATTGCTTTTTGGGCCTTATGCGATTTACCAAAATGAAGCTGTAAAGCACGCCGCAAAATTTGGAGCGGACGAAATTGAATTCATAATTTACCAGACGGGAACATTTATGCGCTTGTTGCTTCAACTTGAACAAAAAGACGACAAGTAAATTGTGTGGGCAGGTTGGCTTGATTCTTCATTTTAAATTCATCATTCTACCTTCGCTTGAACATTCCCGAACATCGCAAGGCGATTGACAAGCTGGACGCGCACATCGTCCGGCTGCTCAACGAGCGCACGCGCCACGTCCTCGCCATCGGCGACCTCAAGCTCGCGGCGGGCGAGGAGATTTACGCGCCGCATCGCGAACGCGCCGTGTTCGAGCGCGTCTGCGAGGCCAACGCCGGGCCGATGACCGACGAGCAGTTGCGCGCGATCTACCGCGAAATCATGTCCAGCGCGCTCGCGCTCGAGAAGACCATGACCATCGCGTATCTCGGCCCGGAGGCGACGTTCACGCATCAGGCGGCGATCCGGCGGTTCGGTTCAAGCCTGCGCTACGCGCCGCAAAAAACCATCGCGGACGTTTTCACCGAGGTCGCCAAAAAGCGCGCGGATTACGGCGTCGTGCCCGTGGAAAATTCCACCGAAGGCGTCGTCACGCACACGCTCGACATGTTCGTGGACAGCGATCTGAAAATCGTTTCGCAGATCGTTTTGCCGATCCAATACTGTCTGGCGGGGAAGGGCGGTAGTTTGAAAAACATAAAACGTCTGCACGCTCATCCGCAGGCGCTCGGCCAATGCCGTCGCTGGGTGCAACAAAATTTGCCGAACGTGGAAATTCTGGAAGCGTCGTCGAACGCGCA
>DATCBW010000299.1:0-3990 GCA_036511615.1 Verrucomicrobiia bacterium
CCACGGCCATCGGCACGCACTTTTTCCGACGGCAGCAACGCCGCCACGACCTGCCATTGTTCGTTGGTCAGTTCCATCCATAACCATCTATAAATCAACCGCAAAAATTACAAGCCCTATTTATGAGATACGCTCTAACAACATCGCCAGGAACCCAGGTGCTGGAATTATATGCAGCGGGGGTGGAAGTTCTGGTGGAAATTTGAATAATTGCCTTCTTGTCAGTAATTACTGCTATGGCAATGGTGGTGGATATTACGGCAGCGGACCAGGCATGGCAATCAATTGCACCATTGTCGGAAATACCGCCACAAAATATGGCGGTGGTGTTTATGGGGCCACTCTAAAAAACTGTATTTTATTTCACAATTCCGCCCCCAATGGATCGAACTATCCCAACGGAGTTTTTAATTATTGCGATACCATGCCGTTACCGAGCGGCATCGGCAACATAACCAACGAACCAGTTTTTATGGACATGGCAAACGGCAACTATCGTCTTCAATCCAATTCCCCTTGTATCAATTCGGGCAACAATTCTTATATTTCTGTGACGAATGACTTGGACGGCAACCCGCGCATTGTCGGCGGCACGGTGGACATCGGCGCTTACGAATACCAAACGCCGTCTTCGATTCTTTCCTACGCTTGGGCGCAGCAATTCGACCTGCCCACGGACGGCTCGGCGGACACTCTGGATTCCGACGGCGACGGCATGAACAACTGGCAGGAATGGAAGGCCGGAACAATCCCCACCAACGCGGCTTCCGTGCTGAAACTCGCGTCGCCCTCCAACAGCGTTTCCGGCGTGACCGTGACGTGGCAAAGCGTCAGCGGTGTGACTTATTATTTGCAGAGCAGCACCAATCTCATGGCCTTTACTTCCATCCAAAGCAATATCGTCGGCCAGGCTGGTTCGACCAGTTACACCGATACCACCGCGACCAACGTTGGCCCATGTTTTTATCGCGTCGGCGTGCAGTAGATTTGCTTTTCGCAAAAAACAAAAAAGGATCAGCCCCAAGGAGTGAAACAATTCTTCCGCGCCGTGGTGCGTTCCCCTACTCTTTTATTTCACCACACCTTTCGTGACCTTCAAACGCGCCACGCGCGGACCGTCCATTTCTTCCACCCGCAATTCACACGCGCCCACCGCCAGTGTTTCGCCGGATTTCGGGAAGCCGCCGAATTTCTGCGTCACCCAGCCGCTCGCCGTCGCGATGCCCTCGTCGTGCTCGACCGTGCCGATGATTTTTTCCAGTTCGTGCAGCGGCAGCGTGCCGGCGGCTTCCCAGACGTTTTCACCGGCGCACGCTTTTAACCGCCTTGGGGGTTTTGTTGAAAGCAGCCCTCGGTGCCTGGATGTTTTTCGGCGCGCATGGTTTCGCAAAGCTTTGGCGTTCGTTGAAAAACTTTGGAACGCCACAGCCGCCCAATACCTGAAGCGAGCCGTTGTGAAATTTGAAGTTCTTTAAGCGGACGCCGGCAAAAAAATGTGGCTTCACAAATCTTCCGAGCGCTGGGCCATCATGGTCTGGGCGCGCAACAAATCGTGCAACGTCACCAGCCCGACGACCTGGCCATCCGGGCGGTCCAGCACCACGACGAATTGCGTGTTGGATTCAATCAGGAGCAACTGCAATTTGCCAACAGTCTGATCGCGCAGGCAGGTGGTGGCCGGTTGCAGCTTCTGCGCGGTTTTGGCGGCGAACGCCCGTTCGGCGGCGGCGCGGGTCAACATGCCCTGCAATTTTCCCTGAAGCACGACCGGGAATTGCGAATAGGGATGGGCCTTCAAAGTTTTGCGAAGTTCGGTTTCATCCAGGCTCATGATGAAAACCGGCCCGAAATTGGCAATCGCGGAGACGGGAAATTGTTCCCAGCTTTGCAGGTCGCGCGGCGGGCGGACGTGTTCGATGCGGTGGCCGTCCTGATGCAGCAGCTCGTCGTAAAAATTGTGCTTGTTCATGCGCCGGGCCACCGTCTGGCTGATGAGCGCGCCAATCATGAGCGCGGGCACGAGGGAAAATTCCTGCGTCATCTCGAACACGATCAGGATGCCGGTGACCGGCGCCCACACCACCGCGCCCAAACACGCGCTCATGCCGACTACAGCCAGCGTAATCGTGTCACCGCGCGAAATGTCGAATTCCAGGTTCAACAAATTGGCAACAATCATGCCGATCATGCCGCCAAAAAACAGCGCCGGGGAAAAAATGCCGCCGCAGCCGCCGAAACCGTAGCAACTGAACGTGGCGATGAATTTGGTGACCAGCAGCACCGCCGCCAGTTGCCAGCCGATGTCGCCCGCGAGCGCGCTGGACAAATCGCCATAGCCGAGGCCGAACACGCCAAGATGGCCGGTGCGCCAGAAAACCGCGACGCCCAGCGCCCAGGTCAGCAGTCCGCCAAAGACCGGCATCAGCCAGGCCGGCAAAGTGTGGTGCTGCTTCACCCGAAACCGCAGGCCGAGGGAAAAACGTTGGAAATAAACCCCGGCCAGACTGGCCAGCGCCGCCACCGGCGGCGTCAGCAGATAACCAACCCAAGTCGGCGATTGGACGTTGTGGAGGGTGAACGACGGTTGTTTACCGATGATGCCATGCACGACGAGCGCGCCCAGCACCGAAGCCAGCAGCACGGAGCCGAGCAGCCGGCTGTTCAAGTCGCCGATGATTTCCTCCAGCACGAACGTTGTGGCCGCCAGCGGCGCGTTGAAGGCCGCCGCCAAACCTGCTGCTGCGCCGGCGGCCGAGGCGGCACGGCGGTTTTGCTTGGCTTCGCCGGCCAGACCGGCGAGGTTGGAGGCGATTGCGCCGGCCAGTTGCACGCTGGGACCTTCGCGCCCCATGCTGGAACCGCCGCCGACGCTGACGATGCCCGCCACAAATTTCACCCACGCCACGCGCCACGGCATGAAACCAAAATCTTTCCAAAACGCGAGCTTGTGCTGCGGAATGCCGCTGCCGGCGGCCTCCGGGCAGAACGAACTCAACAACCAGCCAACCACCAGCGACGAACTGACGAGAATGCCCAGGCTGCCGAATAAGAAAACAATTTTGGAAGCGTGCGAAAGCTGCACGAGTCCGAGATAGTAGACCCAGTTGATGCCGAGCTGGAAAACGACCGCCGCCGCGCCGGCGACCAGACCGTAAATGCAAGAAACCAAAATCGTGCGGCCACGGGCGGGCACCCGTTGCAGGAGTTGATTCAATTTGGTCAGGTTCATGAAATTGTTCGCCGCCAGCAGTCGGCGTGGGCGAAACCGAAGTTCGCCAGCCGCCGATCCACCAGCTTGAAACCGGCGGCGGCCAGAAATTTATCCGGCGGCGTAAGCCAGTTGGCGGACAGCGCGGTGGAAATTTTGAAGAACGCATACAGCACAGTCAGAATGACGACCGCCCGCGCACGCCGCCAGCCGCGCCCGGGCAGTCGAAAATCGGCGAGCAGCCAGAGGGCTTCAGCGGACGCACTCCCAGCGAGACGGGGCACAAGTTTTTGAAGTTGATCGGCACGAAAGCAATCGAGGAAAAAATTTGTGACCACCAGGTCGAATTTTTTTGCCGGCGGGATCCAGTGCAGCGCGTCCATTTGTTTGAAGTGGACACGCGACTCGTCCAGCCGTTCACGCCGCAGGCATTCACGCGCCTGCTCAATCATGCCTTCGCTATGCTCGACGCAGGTAATCTGGATTTCCGGGTTGGCGCGCAGCAGTTCCGCCAGAAATTTTCCCGTGCCTTCGCCGACAAGCAGGGCGTGCCGGCAATCTTTTGTGCGCGCCAGATGCGCCGTCCGGCAACGATGCATCAGCCCGCCGGCGAAAATGACTTCCATCCAGTGATAATGTGCGGCCAGCCGGTCAAAGTTCATGATGAGGCGGAACAAGCTTGAGTTGCCGAACGGTTCCACCACAGGCAGGCCGCGATGCCGCCGGCGGCAAAAAACAGAACATCCTGCGGATCAGCGACGCCTATTTTGAGAACGAACGGG
>DATCBW010000300.1:0-9466 GCA_036511615.1 Verrucomicrobiia bacterium
CAGCGGAGCAATCCGGTCAAAGCCGCCAAGCGGGGTCGCCGCCGAACACAAATCCGCGCGCTGCAGTTGCTAGTAACAGATTTAACCATGGCCAAAAATAGTTCCGGCAAAAATCACCCGGTTTTGCAGCAGCCTGCTAGGGAACGTAAATCATTGCTGACCCACTGGGTTGATGGTTGAGAGGTAAAAAAAGGTTGGCTTGCGGGTTTGCGCCCTGCCACAAGGTAGGGCATGAAAAAGAAAACCACAGTCAAGCCATAATGATTTACCTTTGCTGGTTCGTTGGTGGTTTGACGGAATGGAGCCGTTAAGCCAACAGTTTTTGCCGAAAATTAAAGATCCTCCGGGTCGTCTTCACGCGGCGGCAAAGTGGCGGCGGTCTCGCCGTCTGCATTATTGGCAATGACGCAGCCGCCTTTGTCGGTGGCCACGGCGACGATGCCCGGAGTGCCGCCCCATTTGAGCGTCAACGCGCCGCCATCCTTGACCGAGCCGAGCAACACGCGCTCGATGCCCAGATCGCTGAACAGGCCAAGCTGGCCGCCGTCGTTTGACGCGGACAGGACACCGCGCCGGTAGCCATCCGGCGCGCTGACCATGAGCAGGCCGCCTTGTTCCTGGGTGACGAGCGCGGCGGCGGAATTCAAATTGCCCTGCGGTTTGAGATGCAAGCCGCAGCCTTTTTCATCGAACCCAAGGCTCAATTGGATCGTCTTTTGCTCGTTCAGAAAAGTCAGGCTGCCGCCGAATTCTCCCATGTTCAATCCGCCGATGTCGCCGCGCGCATTTTCCAAATACAACGCGCCCCGGTCATGGAAGCCGGTCAAAAGAACGGGATGTATTTTTTCGTCAGCGGCCTGGAATTGCAAAAACGGCCCTTCCGCGGCCATGCGAATGACGGCGCGTTCGCGGCTTTGCTTGTCGTGAATCGTCAACGCGCCGCCGTGGTCTTCGCCGCACAATTGCGCCACTGAACGATTTTCCGAATCGAGGATGGAAACACCGCTGTGGCCGTTGGCGGCGGATTGTAAATTGATGCTCGATTTTTTATCGGTGGCGTTCAAAAATATGCCGCCGCCCTGCTCACCGTTCATCATCGCGGCGGAAAAATCGCCTTCGTCCAAGATCATCACCGCGCCGCCGCTCGCGGCGGCATTCATGCTGACGACCGGCTGGCCGTCTTTGCGGCTTACCAAAATCATGCCGCCTTCGGGCGCGATCTCGATGTCGCTGACGAGCTTGATGGCGACTTTATGTTCCGGGGTCAACAGCATGATTTGCCCGCCGGTTTTCTGGCTGATCATGCCCGCGCAAGGCGTGCCGTCATCGTGAGTGACGGCAACAGAGCCGCGTTCGCCGTCGAAGGCTTTCATCACGGCGCGCGGACGGCCTTTTTCAAACACGACAATTTCACCGCGACCGGATTGCGCGCCGGCGTATGCGTGCAGCGTCGTTTCATGCGCTGCGGTTTGAAATTCCAAAAGAGGTTCATCGTTTTCGACGCCGAAAAAAATGCGCTGTTGCGCGTCGCCGCCGTCGAAGGAAAGAAACGCCGCGTCTTTGGCCGCAATCAGTCTGCCGCGCAATTGTCCCTGCGGATCGCAGAGTGAAAGCGTGGTGCAGGTGATGTTGAGCGTGGCCGGTTTGCCTTCTTCCTCCGGCGGGTCAACGCGCAAGAACCGGCGCAGTTCCTGAAACTCCTTTCGGAGCGCGTCGAGTTCCTGCCGGAGTTGCGTGATTTCGTTGGGGTCAGTCTGGGTTGTTGTCATGTCCGGTTTTATAGCGAAAGCAGGTTTTGCACAAACGATTTTTTGCCCGCACGAGGTCCTTGCAGACGGCCGAGTTGACTCATATTCATGGTTACCCAAACCACGAACATGAGTTTGTCTGCCAAACGCGAGTCTCTGACCCGTATTCACGGCCGCTACCAACGCGCCGGTCGTCCGCACAAGACGCGCATCCTCGATGAGTTTTGCGCCGTGTGCGGGTATCATCGCAAAGCCGCCCTGCGGCTCTTGAACCGGCCGCTGCCCACGACCCCGCCCAAACGGAGCGGACCCAAAATCATCTACGATCCGGTCGCGGTGTTGCCGGTGCTCAAGACCATCTGGCTGGCTAGCGACCAGTTGTGCAGCAAACTGCTCAAGGCGGCGCTGCCCGAATGGTTGGCACATTACGAGCGGCGCTCCGCGCCGCTGCCCGAGGCTTTTAAGAAGAAATTACTGGCGATCAGTCCCGCGCAGATTGACCGCCTCCTGCGGCCCGCGCGCGTGCAGCATCCCAAGCAGGGACGCTCGGCCACGCGGCCCGGCACCCTGCTGCGTCACGCGGTGCGGACGCGCTCCGGCCCGCCCGACACCACCCGGCTGGGTTCGGTCGAGGCGGACACCGTGGCGCATTGCGACGACAGCACCGAGGGAGATTATGTGAATTCCCTCACGTTTACCGAGCTGTTCAGCGGGTGGACGGAGAACCGCGCCGTCTGGAACAAGCGTGCCGACGCGGTGCTGGTGCAGTTGAAGGCACTGGAAACGACCGTGCCGTATCCGATGAAAGACTTCCACACCGACAACGGCGGCGAGTTTCTCAACTGGGCGTTGCACCGGCATCTGACGGGGCGGGCCCTGAAGCTGCCCTGGACGCGCAGCCGGGCTTATCGCAAGAACGACAACGCGCACTGCGAGCAGAAGAACTGGACGCATGTGCGGCAGTAGTTCGGTCACGACCGCTTCGCGCACCCTGAACTGGTGGCGTTGATGAATGACCTGTATGCCCAGGAATGGAGTCAGTTCACCAACCACTTCAAGCCCACGTTCAAACTGGTGAAGCGGGAAAAGCAGGATGGGAAAACCAAACGCATCTATGAGCCAACGCCCAAGCCGCCGTATCAAAGACTGCTGGAGGGCCCAGACATTCCCGCAGCGACGAAAGCCAGGCTGCGGGCCGAACACGCCAACTTGGATCCCTTCGCGTTGAAGAAAAATATTGAGGTCAAGCTGAAGAAGTTCTTCACTATCTTGGGCAACCTGAATCGTGAGGCAACGAAGCTATAACAGCTCCCGCCTCCGGTAACATTTAGCCATGAGTCAACACGCGGCCACCATTGGCATTTGCCGTCGCACGGGGCATTTGAGGGCGCGCGGATGCCGTCCAATGCCATGCACAACTCATTTTGAGGCTGGCACGGAACAGTTTTGATTCCGCACGAAGCGTTCAAAACCGCGCACGACAATGGTTTTCATCCGCACGAAGCACTTTACCCCGCGCGCGGACAAATTTAAGGCTCGCACAGCCAATCTCTTTGTCCGCATGGACGATTTGCGGGCGTTCACGGATAATCTTAAACGCTGCAAGGGTAATCTTTTTCTGGCACGAAATAATATTTTCCGGCTTCACGCTTTCTTAAGGTTCGTTCGGGTAAAGTGGCGGCATGAAAACTCAAATCCAGATTCAATTCAAAAAATTTCGCGTCGTTGGACTTGCGGGAATTTTCCTCGCGCTCGCCTTTTCCACCCTCGCCGCCGACCCGCGCACGAACTGCTGGTTCACCGCCGATTCCGGCCAATATGCGAAATTCAATTAAAATGAACGAGTCACTGACGAACCTCGTGGTGAAGCTGGCGTGGGCCGGTGACGATTATCCCGCGCTGTTCACCAAGGCGTTTGGTTCGCCGGAAATCATGGCGGAAAAAATCTCTCTGGCGCTGGAAAATTATCGGCTCACACTCACGTCATTTGACGCCAAGTCCGCCGTGTGCTGCGCGGCAAAGAAAAAATTCACGGCGGCGGAACAACGCGGGTTTGAATTGTTCTCCACCGAACATGATCCGCGTCGCGGCCAGTTCGGCGCGGGTTTTACGTTTGAATTCCGGCGGGTTTGCCGTTTTACTTCTGCGGAATGCGACCACTTAAGCCAGAGTATTTACTGCTGTTCACCGCGCTGTTTTTTTTGATTTGTTTTTCGACAAGAGCGGACGGCACAAATTCCGTCACGCAACTTTGGCGCTTGAAACTGCCGGACAACAGCAGCCACTCATCCTGCGCCGTGGCTCCGGACGGCACGATCTATCAGGGAACTTTTCTCGGCTGGCTTCTCGCCGTCACGCCAGATGGCAGGGTGAAGTGGAAATTCAAGGCCGCACTTGAAATCAAGTCGTCGCCAAGCATCGCCGACGACGGCACGGTTTATTTCGGCTCGCGCGACCGGAAATTTTACGCGCTCACGCCTGATGGAAAATTAAAATGGTCGTTCTCGACCGGCGCGTGGGTGGATTCGTCGCCCGCCGTCGCAACGGACGGAAGCGTTTATTTTGGTTCGTGGGACAATAATTTTTACGCGCTCACACCGGAAGGAAAATTAAAATGGCAGTTCGCGACCAGCAATCTCGTGACGACCTCGCCGGCAATCGCCGCCGACGGCACGATTTACTTCGGCTCGCATGATAAAAATTTTTACGCGTTCGCGCCGGACGGAAGATTGAAGTGGAAATTTACCACTGGCGCGGAGATTGATGGTTCGCCCGCCATTGGCGCGGACGGCACGGTTTATTTCGGTTCGACGGATGGGAACCTTTATGCGCTGCGGCCTGACGGCTCGGAACTCTGGCGTCTGCACACGGGCAGTTATACTGCGTCGTCGCCGGTGCTGGATGCTGACGGAAATCTTTATCTCGCGGCCAACTCGGAACAGATCGCCGTCAGCCGCGACGGCAAATTGCTCTGGCATCACCCAACTGATGTGCCGATGGACATGTCATGGGCCGTCGCGGAAAACGGAATGGTTTATGTCTCGATGCCCTGGCTGGCCATCAGCGCCATGGATGGCAAAAATCCCTGGCCGCCAGCGTGGTATTTTCAGATGAGCTTCAACCTCGCCACCGCGCCGAACGTGGATGCGCAGGGCGTCATTTATGCCTGCGACGGGTCAAGCCTGTTCGCGCTCAAACTAATGCATCCCGCGCCGCTGGCGAAAAGTTCCTGGCCGATGTGGCGCGCGAACCCACAGCACAACGGTCGCGTGCAAAAGGTGAATTGAATTTTACGGCAGCTTTTCCCGGCCACCGAATCCTGTTTCGAGATCGTGCCAGAACTCCACGTCGTCCTCGTCCTGTTCCCAGCAGAGAAACACCTCGCGTCCGCCGATGATGGCCGGAAAATCAATCAGCCCGCGCGACAAGTCTTTGATGAAAATCCGGCGGCGCTGAAACTCGGCAAGGAGTCCCTGCATTCCGGCCAGCGCGCGAATCCAGTTGTTGACCGTCTCGCCGCCGATGTCGTTCCCCGACCCGGCCAGCCCGCCCAGGCGTTTTTCGCAGCGCTGCAAATCCTCCCGCAAACGGTTCAGCTCCGCCAGCCAGCGGCGGACTTGCGGCAACAGTTCGCGCGCCTCGTCGCGCGTGTAATGCTTGTCGAAACGGTGACTCATAAAAAGCCGTTCGCGGCGGCTGCACCAGACAACCACCGCGAACGGTTGAAATCACACTGCGCGGCAGGTTACTTCTGCCAGGTGCGCTTCTTGTGACGGTTCAAGCGCAGCTTCTTGCGCCGTTTGTGTTTGTTGATCTTTGCCTTGCGGCGTTTTTTCAGTGATCCCATATTTGGATGTGAGAAAGTGTTATCAAATATCGCCTGCCCTGCCAATCAAAATCTCCGCCGCGTGTTTGCCGCCGAAACCAGCACCGCCACGGGAAATTTTCCAGCGGCAGAGCGGCGAGGGACTTGCGGAAAAAATGCAATGAATTCTCCCACAGGCAGGCTTCGGAACCCTGATCATTTCTTGTGACGGCGCTTGATGTTGAGCTGCGTCGTCACATGGGCCAGCGCCGCGTGAATCATGGCCGCCTCCTCGTCAGTGAGTTTTTCGTGGAGACGGGACACGGCCTTTTGGCGGGCCTGCTCGGCCGCCGCCTCGTCAATGTTCTCGGCACGGATGGCCATGTCGGTGAGAATGGAAATGCGCTCGCCAGTAACCTGCACAAAGCCGTCGCCAACGGCGATGAAAATGTTTTCCGCGCCCTTCCGCACATTGATTTCGCCCTCGACCAGTTGCGTCATCAGCGGCATATGCTGTGGCAGGATGCCCATCTCACCCTCGCTGCCGGTGAGCGTGACCATGTCCACGTCCTCGGAGTAGGTTTTCGCCTCCGGCGTGACTATTTCGAGTTTGATTGTGGCCATTTGTCGTTTGTTAAATCGTTACATTGTTGAATCGTGAATCGTGGTTCGGTCTGCCGATGTAACGATTCAACGATTCAACGCATCACGCCTCTTTAATTTCGTCAATGCCGCCCTTCATGTAGAAATTCTGTTCGGCCACGTCGTCGTGCTTGCCTTCGAGAATTTCCTTGAACGCGCGGACGGTTTCCGCCACCGGCACCTGCTTGCCTTCGCGTCCGGTGAACACCTGCGCGACGGTGAACGGCTGGCTCAAGAAGCGTTGGATCTTGCGCGCCCGAAACACGGCGGTCTTGTCCTCGGCGGAAAGCTCGTCCATGCCGAGAATCGCGATGATGTCCTGCAAATCCTTGTAGCGTTGCAAAACTTTTTGCACGCCGCGCGCGACATCGTAATGTTCCTGCCCGACGATTTCCGGCGCAAGCGCGCGGGAGTTCGAGGCCAGCGGATCAACGGCGGGAAAAATTCCCAGTTCGGCAATCGAACGTTCCAAAACAATGGTCGCATCCAAGTGAGCAAACGTCGTGGCCGGTGCGGGGTCGGTCAAGTCGTCGGCGGGAACGTAAACGGCCTGGAATGACGTGATGGAACCTTTCTTGGTCGAGGTGATGCGTTCCTGCAAATCGCCCATTTCGGCGGCCAGCGTTGGCTGATAACCGACGGCGCTCGGCGTGCGGCCCAGCAGCGCGGACACTTCCGAACCGGCCTGTGAAAAGCGGAAAATGTTGTCCACGAACAGGAGCACGTCCTGATTTTTTTCGTCGCGGAAATATTCCGTCACAGCGAGCGCGGACAGCGCCACGCGGAGACGCGCACCCGGAGGTTCGTTCATCTGGCCATAAACGAGACCAATGCGTGAACCGGGCGCGATGATCGGGAGACCGTTCTCCCCGATTTTCGGATGGCCTTTTTCGTCTTTTTCAACCTTGATGACGCCGGCCTCAATCATTTCGTTGTAGAGATCGTTACCTTCGCGCGTGCGTTCGCCGACGCCGGCGAACATCGAAACGCCGCCGTGCAATTTCGCGATGTTATTGATGAGTTCCATGATGACGACGGTCTTGCCGACGCCGGCGCCGCCGAACGCGCCGACTTTTCCGCCCTTGAGGAACGGGCAGATCAAATCAATGACCTTGATGCCGGTCGTCAAAACCTGCGGGCTGGTGGATTGATCCACGAGCGCGGGTGCGGCGCGATGAATCGGCAAATACTTATCGGCCTTGACCGGACCTTGTTCGTCCACGGGATCGCCGGTCACGTTGAACACTCGGCCCATGACGGCTTCGCCCACGGGCATGGAAATCGCCGCGCCGGTGTCGGTGACTTCGTAGCCGCGTTTGAGACCTTCGGTGGTGCTCATGGCGACGGCGCGCACCCAGTTGTCGCCGAGGTGCTGCTGCACTTCGAGCGTCAGCTTGACGGGCTGATCCAGCACGGTGAAGTTCACGGTCAACGCGTTGTAAATGGCGGGCAACTGGCCGGGAAATTCCACGTCCACGACCGGGCCGATGATTTGAACGATTTTGCCTTTGTTCATATAAATTTAATTTCAGCCCACCGCCATTTGTGCGGTGGTGATTTCCAACAATTCCTTCGTGATGTTCGCCTGGCGCAATTTGTTGTATTCGAGCGTCAGATCCTTGATGATCTGTTTCGCGTTGTCCGTCGCATTTTTCATCGCGACCATGCGCGCGCTTTGCTCGCTCGCTTTTGCTTCGAGCAAAATCTGGTGCATCTGAAAATTCAAACTGTGCGGGAGCAGCGCGCCCAGCACTGTTTTTTCGTCCGGCTCAAATTCAAAAACATCGGTCCGCACGCCGGCAGCTTGTAATTCCTGTGCCGGCGCGTTGACCCCGGCGGTGACAGCCTTGATCTTGCCGACGGGCAGAAACGGAACCGTGTTTGGCTGCTGAACCAATGTGGAAACAAATTTCGTGAACAAAATGTCCACGCTGTCTGCCTCGCCCTTCAAAAACAAATCCTGCGCGAACTTGGAAATCGCGCGCGCCTCGGCAAACGTCGGCGTGTCTTTGTAAGTAAATTCCGCCGCAAGCTGCCGTTTGGTGCGCGCGATGAACTGCGACGCCTTGCGTCCGGCAGTGATAAATACGGTTGTGTTTTTGTCGAACTTGCCCGCTTCGCGAAACAGATTGCCGTTCAGGCCGCCGCACAAACCGCGATCCGAACTAACCACGATGACCGCGCGTTTTTTCACGGCGCGAATTTCCATCAGCGGATGCTTGAACGACACAATGCGCGGACCGGCTTCCGCAAGAATCGCGTTCATCAAATCCGCATACGGGCGGCCAACCAACGCGGCCTGCTGCGCCTTGCGCATCTTGGCCGCAGCCACCATCTGCATCGCCTTGGTGATCTGGGCGGTGTTCTTGACCGACTTGATTCGCCGGCGTATGTCGCGCGTGCTGGGCATGAATTAGTGGTAGCTCTGCTTGAATTCCGCCACCGCCGCCTTCAACTCCGCCGCGAGGGCGTCGCTGATGGCTTTTTCATTGCGGATTTTCGCGAGCAAATCGGCTTTGCGCGTGTTCAGGAAATCCGCCATTTTCGTCTGGCAATCCTTCACCTTGTCCACCGCGACATCGTCGAAGAAATTATTTTGCACGGCCCACAACACTGCGGCTTGGAGTTCAACCGGCAACGGATTGAATTGTGGCTGCTTGAAAATTTCCACCACGCGCTTGCCGCGTTCGAGAATCGCCTGCGTCTTCGCGTCAAGGTCGGAACCAAACTGCGCGAACGCCGCGAGTTCGCGGTATTGCGCCAGATCGCCCTTGATGCGGCCAGCGACTTGTTTCATCGCCTTGATTTGTGCGGCGGAACCGACGCGAGAGACGGACAATCCGACGGAAACTGCCGGGCGCACGCCTTGATAGAACAAATCCGTTTCCAAATAAATCTGACCGTCCGTGATCGAAATTACGTTCGTCGGAATGTAGGCCGAAACGTCGCCTGCCTGCGTTTCAATAATTGGCAGCGCGGTGAGCGAGCCGTTGCCGTATTTTTCCGAGACGCGTGCGCTGCGTTCCAGCAAACGGCTGTGGAGATAAAACACGTCGCCCGGATACGCTTCGCGGCCGGAAGGACGCTTGAGCACGAGTGAAACCTGGCGATAGGCGACGGCGTGTTTGGAAAGATCGTCGTAAATGATCAAGGCGTCCATGCCGTTGTCCATGAACCATTCGCCCATGGAAGCGCCCGCGAACGGGGCGAGATATTGGTTGGTGGCGGAATCAGAGGCGCAGGCGCTGACGATGATCGTATAAGGCATGGC
>DATCBW010000301.1:0-17422 GCA_036511615.1 Verrucomicrobiia bacterium
GCGCCACGGCGGAACAACTTCCGAATTTTGTTTTCATAATTGATGGCCCCAAACCTTTGGGCCGCCTTTTTAGCCGCTTTCACCCCGCCTGTCCACCGTTTTCTTGATTTATGTTCCGAATCCGACTTGACTCAAATGAAAGAACAAGGGCAGGCTCGCGCATGAACTTATACGAGTTTATGATTGACTAGCTGTGCGTCTGATGAGAAAGATAAGCCGGATTTTTTAGTGGAGCCCGCATTTTCAACCCGGTCAGGTGAACCATGAATACGGAATACTTTGAGTCGGCGGAAGTGTCCGACGTCGGCAGGAAACGTAAAAACAACGAGGACGCCTGCCTGCGGATTCCTGAATGGGGAATTTTCCTCGTCGCCGACGGAATGGGCGGACAGGCCGGCGGCGACCTCGCCAGCGAAGCCATCACCACGACCCTGCAACAGGCGTTCGCCAAGGCGGATCCGGCGGAGAACGGCTCCTTTGTCCGCCGGATAACTCTGTTTCGGAAAGCCACCAATCAAGCCAGCAAATGGATCAAGAATTTTGCGGACGAAAAAGTCATCGGCCAGATGGGTTCCACCATCGTCGCGTTAATCATTGATCCCCGCAACCCCACCCGCGCCGCCGCCCTGCACGCCGGTGACAGCCGCTTGTATCGCTACCGCAAAGACGAGCTGAAACAAATCACCACGGATCATTCCGCCGTCACGGCGCTGGCCGCCAAACTCGGAGTCACTCCGGATAAAATCCCCGCCAAGTATCAAAACGAACTGCTGCGCGCCGTCGGTTTGACCGAAGCCGTCGAACTGGAAAGAACCTCCGTGGATATTGCCAGCGGCGACCTGTATTTGATCTGCTCCGACGGCCTGGACAAAATGCAGTCCAACGAGCAGATCGCCAAAATCTTGAAGGATGGCGCAAAAGATCCCATTGCCACGACTGCCCAAAAACTCATCAACGCCGCCAACGAAGCCGGTGGCAAGGACAATGTTACCGTCGTGCTCATCAAGGTCGGCGACCTCCGCAACGCGCCCAAACTGATTGACCCCGACGAGGAGGAAGAAGACCAAACCTTGGTGGCTCCCGTGCCGCCAGTCGTTGAAGCGCAGACCCCCGCAAATTATCAGGCCCATACCCCCATGCTGGACAGCGGTGACGTTCACGGTGACACACCCCATACACCAACCCCGACCGCACACGGCGAAAATCCCAAATCGGAAAAGGACACGGCTGACAAAGACACGGCTGACAAACCACCCACTCCGCTTCCAACTTCCGTTCCAGCACCAGCACCAACCTCCGCCTCGGCACCCGCGCCCACGCCTGAGGCAGTATTAACTCCAGCTCCTGCACCGATGCCGGCTCCGAAGGTGGCAATGATAATTCCCAGCGCAAAAACAGAATCTAAATCGGAAAAAATAACCTCGGAAAAAACAACCAAACCGGAAATCAAGCCTAACCCAACCAAGCCCGGTTCGGAACCGGAAAAGGAAAAAAGTTTTCCCGCAGGCGTCGTCGTGGTCGCCGTAATTGTTGTTCTGGCTGTCGGCGCGGGAATCTGGTTCGCCGCCGGATCAAAATCAAAAACCGCCGCACCGGCAGCCGAGATTCCCGCCAAACCTGCCGTTTCGAATTCCCTAGTTGTGGCTGTGGC
This sequence comes from Verrucomicrobiia bacterium, assembly GCA_036511615.1. Taxonomy (GTDB): domain Bacteria; phylum Verrucomicrobiota; class Verrucomicrobiia; order Limisphaerales; family UBA11358; genus UBA11358. Next base: position 1,652 of record DATCBW010000301.1, read on the forward strand.
CCCCACTCCCGTCAAGCCGCCGACGCCAACGCCGACGCCAACGCCAACCACAAATAATACCGCCCCTGCCGTGCCCGACCAGGCGCAGGCCGCGCTGCTGGAGGCCGGACGCGCGGCGTTGAAAAACGCGCAGGCCGCGTTTGACAGCCACGATTACAACAAAGCGGCGACGCTGGCGGCGGCGGCGTTGCAGAAAATTCCCGGCGATGCGACGGCCACCAAATTGCAGGCCGACGCGATGGCACAGCTCAAGTTGATTCAGGACGCGTGGCGCGATGCGCTGACCAAGGCGCAGACCGCGTTCAACAACAAGGATTACAAAAACGCCGCCGCCTGGGCGACCGAAGCCTTGAAAAAAATTCCGAACGAGCAGGCCGCCACCAAACTGCGCGACAGCGCGCTGCAGCAGATTTCGGCGGCAACGGAGCAGGATCAAAAATATCAGGCGGCTTTGCAGGCTGGAAAGGACGCGCTTGGCAAAAGCGATTTCACACTGGCGGAGACCAAGGCCAAGGAAGCCCTGTCCATCCGTCCAAACGACCCGGCGGCGGAGCAGATCATTCAGCAAATGCAGGTGGCGATGGATTTGGACAGCGCCCGCCGGTTTTTCGGGCAGGGCGATTACGACACCGTCGCGCAAATCTGCCAGTCGCATCCGGCTTCGGCAGACTTCAAGCAACTGGCGGCGGACAGCCAAGCGGAGCAAAAGGCGCTCGCCGACGCAAAAAATCGTTTCACCGCCGGCGACTATTCCTTCGTCGCGCAGATTCAAAAACAGGCTTGCGCAAACAAGCCGCCGTTCGTCGAACTGCTCAAGCAGGCGGCGGACGAACAGAAGCTGCTGGCCGATCTTTCGTCGCTCAAGCAGGCCGGCAACTGGCAGACCGTGACCAACAAGCTCGCCTCTCCGGCGTTTTTGGCGGTGAAAAACAAGCCGTCGTTCCGCGCCTTGGGCGATTGGGCGCAGTCCATGTTTGAACAGGCGCAGAAGCAAAAGCTCCTTCAGCAGGCTTCGGTCACGTTTGAAGAATTACTGGTGTGGTTCAACATCAAGGATCCAACCGATCCCTACATTCAAACCGCCGAGGCGAAAAAAGAAAGGCGGCGGGATGGAACGCTCACGGTTGAAAGCCGGAAAAACGCACAGGATACCGTCGCCTGGATGGAGGACTTTTATGGCAAGCTGGGAATGCTCGACCAAAATGACCGGGCAAAACTGCTCAAACAGTTGAAAGACGCCATCGCCAGCCACAATTAGGCAGCCCGGATCCAAGACACAACCGACCATGGCGGAACCTGTAAAATCATTTCTCGGCAAATATGAATTGCTGGAGGTCATCGGTGATGGCGCGGAGGGGCGCGTCTACAAGGCGGTCTGCAACGCGGACAACGTGCCGGCCGTGGCGCGCGGCGAACTGGTGGCGGTTAAACGGCTCAAAAGCACCGGCCACGAAAAGGAATCCCAGCAGTTCCTCCGTCAGATTAAAATTTTAAGCAAGCTCAACCACCCGAACATCGTCCGCCACAAGGATTCATTTGTCTGGCGCGAAAAAGAACTCGAAGAGGACATCTATTGCCTCGTGATGGAGCTGCTGGACGGCGAGCCGCTCAAATCGCTGATTGAAAAACATAAGGGCGGACTGCCGTGGGAACAGGCCAGCGGCATTCTTTCCCACACCTTGCAGGCGCTGCAATACGCCAGCAAAAACGGCGTCATCCACCGCGACCTCAAGCCGTCCAACATTTATATCACCACCAACGGCGTCCCCAAGCTGGTGGACTTCGGCATCGCGCGGCAGGACGACGGCGAGTCCACCGCGACCAGCAGTGCGGCGGGCGCCAAAGGCACGTTCGATTACATGGCGCCGGATTTTGCGCTGCAGCACGGCGGATTTCGCGGCGACGAACAGTCGGACATTTTCAGCTTTGGCATCATTCTTTATTACACGCTCGCGGGTGCCCTGCCGTTTCCGCCGCTCGGCGAACACGCGGATCGCGGCTATTACATCCGCTGGCTGGCGCAGCAGCCGCCCAACGCCGAGTTCCGCCATCCCGTCTTCCGGGTGCTGGCCCACGCGCGCAGTTGCATCGCCAAGTGCATTGATCCCGACCGCACGGCGCGCTTCAAGACCTTCGACGAGCTGATGGCCGACTTCGCCCAAGTCGGCTACCGCAAGCTCAAACACGGCAGCGAGGTTTATGAATTCACCGACTGGCTCGGCAAAGGCGGCTTCGGCGAAGTTTTCCGCGCCCGCCGCACGAGCGACCACCGCGAAGTCGCCGTCAAACGCCTGTTCAGTTCCGGCCAGTCGTCGCGCTTCGTCCGCGAGGCGAAAATTCTCCGCAACGCCGCGCATCCGAATTTGACCGAGTATGTGGATTTCGTCGAAGTCCGGCTGCGCGACGACGAACGGGAATATTATCTCATCCTGGAATATCTTCCCGGCATGCCCGGCGCGGGCCTGCGGGACCGCGTCCGAAGTTCCGAGAGCGGCCTCGACCCCACCGAGGCGTTGCAAATCTTTGTCCGCTACCTGGACTGCCTGGCGCATCTGCACAAGAACGGCATCATTCACCGCGACATCAAGCCCGGCAACCTTTACGCCCCGGCCGGCGAACCGCAAAAGGCGAAAATTTTCGACCTCGGCATCGCGCACGACGAGGAAGGCACCCGCACCCACGGCCAAGTGCCCGGCACGTTGGATTTCATGCCGCCCGAATTCGCCACGCAGACCAGCGGACGCGGCTCGCCGCAATCGGACGTTTATTCCATCGGCGTCACGCTTTACCAGTCCCTGACCAAAAAACTGCCGTTCCCGCGCCTGCCCGAAAAAGATGCCGAGGCGTGGGTCGCCTTTTTCCGGCGTTCTGAAAACCCCCAGGAATGTTCGTTTGAACATCCCGTTTTCAAAACTTATCCCGAACTGGCCGCCCTGCTTCGCCGCGCGCTGGCCGCCGATCCCAAGCGCCGCTTTGCCAGCGCCGGGGCCATGCGCGACGAAGTCAAAAAAATCCTCATGAACTGGGGCGCACCGGTTTTTGACTACGCCCAGGAAGATCCAACCGCCGCCACGGTGTTCGCCAAACCGGTCGTCCGCGAAGAAATCGAAAACATCGAAGTGGACACCGAAGCCGCGACCCGCGTCGCCGATCTGCCAAAAATCGAACGCGAAATGGCGCCGGCCGCCTCACCGGCTCCGGTCGTTCCCGAAAAGCCTGCCGTCCCGCCGCCGCCGGCGGTTGATCCGGCGGAACTTGAACGGCAGCATCTGGCGGTTGAAGAAGCGGAAAAGAAAAACCGCGAGGAAGCCGAACGGCTGTCCAGGGAAAAACAACGTCTGGCCGAAGCAACCCGGATCAAGGCCCGCGAGGAGGCCGAGCGGCAACGCATCGCCGCCGCAGAAGCGGAAAAGAAAAATCGCGAGGAGGCCGAACGGCTTGCGAAGGAAAAAGAACGTCAGGCCGAAGAGAACCGGATCAAAGCGCGCGAAGAAGCCGAACGGCTCGCCAGGGAAAAAGAAATTCAAGAACGTCAGGCCGAAGAGAACCGGATCAAAGCCCGCGAGGAAGCAGAACGGCAACGCATCGCCGCTGAAGCAGCGGAAAAGAAAAGACGCGAGGAAGCCGAACAGCTGGCCAAAGAACGGGAACGCAAAGCCGCCGAGGACGCCGAAAGACGAAAAATTGAGGAGGCCGAGCGTCTCAAGCGCGAAAAAGAGCGCCAAGCCGCCGAAGAAGTCCGTCGCAAAGAACGCGAAGCCGCCGAGCGCGTGGAAGCGGAACGCCGCCGCATCGCCGCCGCCGAGGCCGCCGAAAAAAAACGCATCGAAGACGCCCGGCTCGCCAAAATCCGCGCCGAACGCGCCGTCATCCGCAAAAAACAGATGGCCAAAGCCGCCAAGGTGGGCGGTGTTTTCGCGGCGGTCGTGGCGGTGGCCGTCATTGGATATTTTGGCTGGAACAAGGCCCGGGTGGCGATGGTGGAAAGTTCCTTCAACAAGGCGGTTGGCCGGGCGCACGCCGGCTATAACAGCGGAAGCTACAAAACCGCCATCAGCGATGCCAATGCGGCCCTGGCCATCCACAAGGACGATCCGGCGATGCAAAAATTGATCGTGGACGCCAACGAACAGATCAAGCTGCACGAAAGTTATAGCGACTCGATACAGAACGGCCAGACCGCTTTCACCAATCACGATTATTCCAACGCGGTGGACTTTGCGGCAGCCGCCCTGAAAAAAATGCCGGACGATCTCGCCGCCACCAAGTTGGAGGCAAACGCGCAGGATACGCTCGATGCTTATCACAAGGCCGTGAACGGCGCGAACGTCGCTTTCAAAAATAGCAACTTCGCCGACGCCAGCACGGAGGCGGAAAAGGCGCTGGTCATTTATCCCAATGACGCGGCGATGCAGCAGATCAAGAACAACTCCCTGGCGCGGATCGCCAGCCAGCAGGCGTATACCGACGCGATGAAAAAAGCGCAGGCCGCCCTCAACGGCGGCGATTTCACCAACGCCGTGGTGCTGGCAGACGCGGCGTTGCAAAAATTCCCTGGCGACCAGAACGCGACCAGCCTGCGCAAAAACGCCCAAGACAAACTGGACAAATATCACACTGCCGTGGGTGCCGCCGAATCCAATTTTCGGAACAATAATTTTGACGACGCTGAAAACGCCGCCGACCAGGCGCTGGCCATTTATCCCAATGACGCAGCGATGAAACAGCTCAAGACCGACGCCCAGACACAGGCCGGCCTCCGCGCAGCCTACACCAAGGACTTTAACAACGCACAGACCGCCTTCAACAACGGTGATTACACGAATTCTCTGGCATGGACGGCGGAAGCGTTGAAACAGATTGCCAACGATCCGAAAGCCGCCGATTTGAAGAACAAAGCGCAGAAATTCCTCGACGATTATCACGCCGCCGTCAGCGCCGCCAATGCCGCATCGTTAAAGAGCGACTTTGCGACCGTCGTGACGGAAGCCGGCAAGGCGCTGGCCATTTACAAAAATGATCGCGCCATGCAGCAGCTCCAGGACAACGCCCAAACGCAGATTGCCAACGTCAAGGCTTACAACGATGCCCTGTCCAAGGCGCAAACCGCGCTGGACAGCCATAATTACACCAGCGCCGAGACGTTGGCGAAAACCGCGCTGGAAAAAAGACCGGGTGATGCGGCGGCCATCAAAATCAGGGACAGCGCCCATCAGTTCTTGAGCGCGTTTGACGACACGGTCACGCAAGCCCAGGCTGCTCTTAAGAAAAACGATTTTGCGGGGGCGGTGACGCTGGCCAACCAGGCGCTGGACATTCGCAAGGACGATCCCACCGCGCAAAAAATCAAGGCCGACGTTCTCAAGCAGCTTGATGGCTACCTCGTGCAACTGATGGAGGACTTCAATGTTTCCGTGCCGGCGGAGTTAAAATCCGCCGAGATTCAAAAGGGCACCAGGCTCACGTCCATCACCACCGCCCAAAGGACCTACTACCAGACTTTCACCGACGCTCTGGAAAAAGGCTATCGCGCCGGCAACTGGCTGGGCGAAGCCAACCGCCAGGCCTGCCTCCACGACCTGCGCCAGTCCATCAGCAATTGGGACTGAACGGAGGCCGCTCCGGCGGTCTGCCATTGAAGGTCTCTTAAAAATTCCCGATTTGACGGAGCGCGAGTTGTCCCAACTCGCAGCGCGTGCCGACGGGCAAACCGTGGAAAAAACATGACGCGCCTTTTTCAATCCAACGCGCTGCGGCTTGAGACAAGCCGCGCTCCGTCAAATTCGGACACTGCCGTTTTTCTCCGCGCTTGCATTTCATCTGTTCATGTTGCAATTTGGAACCGGAAACTAGGCGTTAAACAACAACCGATTAAATTATTATGGCACATGAACTCCCTCCGCTGCCTTACGACAAGGCCGCTCTCGAACCCCACTTTGACGCGTTGACGATGGAGATCCATCACGACCGCCATCACAAGGCGTATGTGGACAACCTCAACAAGGCCATCGCCGGCAACGCCGCGCTGGAAGCCAAGTCGCTCGACCAGCTCATCAAGGATTTGAGCGTCGTCCCCGATGCCATCAGCAGCCCCGTCCGCAACAACGGCGGCGGCCACTGGAACCATTCGTTCTTCTGGAAAATTCTCGGCCCCGGCGCGGGCGGCGCGCCGACCGGCAAGCTCGCGGACGACATCAAGGCCGCCTTCGGCAGCTTCGATGATTTTAAGGCGAAGTTTGAGGCGGCGGGCCTTGGCCGATTCGGCAGCGGCTGGGTCTGGCTCGTTTCCAACGGCGGCAAGCTGGAGATCGTCTCCACGCCGAACCAGGACAATCCGCTCATGGGCAAGGCCGTCGCCGGCTGCGAAGGCAAACCCGTCATCGGCGCGGATGTCTGGGAGCACGCCTACTATTTGAAATACCAGAACAAGCGCGCCGATTATCTCAAGGCGTTCTGGAACGTGGTGAACTGGAACGCGGTCGCCGCGAATTATTGAACCAGCGACGCCAAGGCAAAACGCGCCGGATCAAACCGGCGCGTTTTTTATTTCGCTGGCAGCCGGCAGCTTGATGCAAAAAATGATGACGCATCATTGATTGGGCGTCACGCGATAGAGTCCCGCGCTGTGCGAGTTGATTTCCTGGGCGAACGTGTCCGTGAAGGCACCCAAGTCTTTGTGCGTCCACAAAGCGCGGACTTTGACCGGGCCTGAAAAACCAAAGTCAGCCAGGGAAACCGAAACACTCCTGGGCTGGGCCGCCGTCTCATCCACTGCCGGCGCGGGGCCAGCTCCAAATCCGCCACGCCGTCCACGCGCCGCCGGCTCGGGTGAAGTGTTGAAGAGCGCGAGATATTTGTCCTTCGATCCCGGCACGTCCGCCACCCACGCGACCGTGCTGTTGGTATTAAAAAGCTGCCGGTTATTTTCGGAGTTCTGATTCACGGCCAGCACTTCGTCGTTGGTCAGGAGCGCGAGCGTAAAGTCGTCGTTCTTCGGCAGGTTGCCGCCGAGGATCAGCGGCGAGCGGGCAATGCACCAAAGGCTCATCAGCGTGAATTGTTCATCCTGCGTGAAATGCGTCCAGTTGTCCCGCGTCTGCCATGCGCGGACGTTGCCCAGCGGTATCATGTCGGCGTCGGGCCAGTGGCCGGGCGCGCGATACGGCGTCCAACTGTTCAACCGCGCGAACTGCTCATCCAGCGCCCGCCAGTTGTCCCAAAAATCATTGCTGATCCGCCAGAGGTTCGCGTGCGTCTCAATGTGTTCGCCCTGACTCAACGGTGTCGCGCCCGGCGAAGTTGAGAAAACAATCGCCCGGCCCGAATGGTCAATCGCCTTGCGGATGGCCTCAATCTCGTCCTTGTGATACGGCGAGGAGAGATCGTCCACTTTCACATAATCCAGCCCCCACGACGCAAACAGGGCGAACACGGAATCATAATACTCCTGCGCGCCGGGCTTGCTCATGTCCACGCCATACATGTCGCCGTTCCAGGCGCAGCGCGAATTCGTATTGGCGATGTCGGCGGCGGTGTAGGGCGTTCCCAAAACAGGCAGCTTGTTGTCCACTGCCTGGCGCGGAATACCGCGCAACAGGTGCAGGCCGAATTTAAGGCCCTTTGAATGCAAATAATCCCCGACCGGCTTGAACGAACGCGTCGTCGCCGTCATCGGAAAACGGTTCGGGGCCGGGAGCAGCCGCCCGTTCGCATCCATCTCCAGCACGGCGTTGCGCCGATACGCGGTCGAGTGCGCAAGCGGCTCATACCACTGGATGTCAATCGTGATGACGTCCCATCCGTGCGGCTTGAGGAACTGCGCCATGTAATCGGCGTTTTCAACCACATTTGACTGCCAGACGCCCGCGCCGAAGCAGTCCCACGAATTCCAGCCCATCGGCGGCGTCGGCGCCCAGGACCAAAAATTTGGGTCGGCGGCGCGTGCGGTGAAAAGCCCGCCAAGCAGTCCGGCGAAAACGATCAGGTGACGAAGCGAGGTTTTTGATTTCATAGGCGAATTGGGCATGGTGATGGTTCTTATCCAAAATTATTTGTTGCGGGCACGGGTTGAAATTACCAGAAGATTTGGTTGTGACAAGTCGCCAGCAGGCGGTGATGAAATGTTTTTCCGCCGCGCAACGCGACGGCCGCGAAATTTTCCAAGCCAATTTTCAACGTGACCGCCCGTGGCAGCCGGCGTAAGGAGAGTCCGGACGATGCCAAAAAGTTCATCGTTTTGCTTGGCAAGCGCGCCGCGCGCAGTTTAGCTAACACCATGCAACCGGTTCTCGATTACCTGAAACAGCAGCAACCAAGATTCCTTGCGGAATTCTGCGATTACCTCCGCTTTCCCAGCGTCTCGGCCCAGCCGCAGCACAAACAGGATTTGCTCGCCTGCGCTGAATGGCTGGTGGCGCACTGCCGGCACATCGGCCTCGACGCCCGGCTTTGTCCGACCGCCGGCCACCCAATCGTCATTGCCAAAACCCGGCGCGCGAAAAATTCCAAAAAACCGCACTTCATGGTCTATGGCCATTACGATGTGCAGCCGCCGGAACCGCTCGAACTTTGGGACTCGCCGCCCTTTGAACCGCGCATCGCCGGCAGAAACATTTTCGCGCGCGGCTCCACTGACAACAAATGCCAGAACTTCGCGCACCTCAAGGCCGTCGAGGCTTACTTGAAAACCGGCACACCTTTGCCCTGCGACCTGACGTTTGTGATTGAAGGCGAAGAAGAAGTCGGCAGCGAAAGCCTTTCCGGCTTTCTCAAACAAAACCGCCGCGAATTGCAATGCGCCGCCGTCGTTGTTTCCGACACGGGAATGCCCGGCCTGAAACATCCGGCGCTGACCTATTCCTTGCGCGGCATCATCGCGTTTGAAATCAAGCTGCACGGCCCGGCGCGCGATCTGCACTCCGGCGTCTTCGGCGGCGCGATTGAAAATCCGGCGATGGCGCTCTGCCGTTTGCTCGGCAGCCTGCGCGACAAAAACGGCCGCGTGACCATTCCGGGCTTTTACGACGACATTGTGCCGCTTTCGAAATTGGAACGCGAACAAGCGGCGAAGTATCCGCTCAAAGATGCCGCGCTGAAAAAGCTGCTTGGCTCGCCAAGACTGTTCGGCGAACGCGGCTTCACCGCGATGGAACAGCGCAGCGCACGACCGACCTTTGAGATCAACGGCCTGACGAGCGGCTACCAGGGCAAGGGCAACAAAACGATTGTCCCCGCGTGGGCCAGCGCCAAGATCACCTGCCGGCTCGTGCCGGATCAAAGCCCCGCGAAGATTCGCAGGCTCGTCTGCGACCATCTCAAAAAAATCTGTCCGCCGACCGTGCGGCTTGAAATCGAGGCCGGCCACGGCGCGGAGGCGTATCTGGTTTCGCCGACGGGCACGCAGGCGCAGGCCGCCTTGCGCGCGTTGAAAAACTCCTTCGGCAGCGAACCGATTCTCATGCGCGAAGGCGGCTCGATTCCGATTGTGAACCAGTTCAAAAAAATTCTCGGCGCGGATTCCCTGCTGCTCGGCCTCGGTTTGCCGGACGACAACGCGCATTCGCCAAACGAAAAGTTCAATCTGGATTGTTTCGTAAAAGGCCAGTTGATGAGCGTATATTTGTGGCAGGAGTTGAGCCGTGCTCAAAAGAGCGTTTGATTTTAACCTGCTTGAAAGTTAAAGTTTGACCGTATGAGCACCGTGGAACTTGCCATTGAAAAGATCAAAGGCCTGAAAATGGCCGTTCAAGGCGGCTTTCGCTCGTCGAATTGAAATTTTCGGTGGTTGAGCCGACTTCGGAAATGAAAATGCTGTCCTAGCTCGATTAACATTTCGACAATATGCCGCAGCAGTCAGCCCATGAAGAGGCCTCCTACTTTTTCATGTCCGCTGGCCGGAGGTTTTCATACCTTCTGCCTCATGCTGTCGCCAAAGCCCTGGCGGATTGAAGCCGTGATCATGCTGCTCGCGGGCGCGTTCGGCTGCCTGGGTTTTGGCATGGTTCTCGCCGGGCTGCTGCGTCAGGCCGGGCTGGCGGCTTTCCAGACGCCGGACAGTCCGGGCAACATTTTGCTCGGCACGTTGAGCTTTCACGGCGCAGTCTGGGTGCTGATGCTGGTTTTTCTGGCGCTGCATGGAATGGACTGGCGCGAGGCGTTCGGCCTGCGCGATCCCAATTTGAAGCGTGCGCTCGTCACGGCGCTCGTCGTGGTGTTGCCGGTTTTGCTTGTGGCGTGGGGGCTGCAATTTCTGTCCGTGTGGACGCTGACCAGGCTGGGCTTTCATCTGGAGGATGAGCAGGCAGTGGCGCTGATGCTGGGTGCCAAGTCGCCGTGGCTGCGCGTGTATCTGGGAGTTTTTGCCATTGTCATTGCGCCAGTGGCGGAAGAGTTCGTTTTTCGCGGGACGCTGTATCCGCTCGTCAAACAGCTTGGCTTTCCGAAGCTCGCGCTGTTGGGCGTCAGTTTTTTGTTCGCGCTCATCCACTTCAACGTGCCGACGTTTGTGCCGCTGTTTTTTTTCGCCCTGGCGCAGACGTGGCTGTATGAACGGACTGACAATCTGCTCGCGCCGATCACCGTCCATGCGCTTTTCAACGCCGCCAACCTCGTGGCGCTGACCTTGACCAATGGTTCCAGCCATCAGCTTCCCGTCCAGCCATGAACGAACTCGACCTCATCGCACGCCTGACAAAAAATCTGCCGGCAAATGAAAATGTCGTCGTCGGCGCGGGCGACGACTGCGCGGTGCTGGACTTGGGCGTGCCGGGAAAACTGATTTTGTTCAAGACCGACACAGTGGTGGAAGGCGTCCATTTCACGCGCGAAACGCCGCCGGAAAAAATCGGGCGCAAGGCGCTCGCCCGCTGCTTGAGCGACATCGCGGCGATGGCCGGCACGCCGACGGCGGCACTGGTCACAATCGCGCTGCCGGAAAATTTCGACACGGAGTTTGTCGCACAAGTTTATGCCGGCCTGAACGCGCTCGCGGAAAAACACGGCGTCGCCATCGTGGGCGGCGAGACAACGACGAATCCCGGGCGCATTTTGATTTCCATTTCCTTGCTTGGCACGGTGCCGCGCGGAAAACAGGTTTTGCGTTCTGGCGCGAAGGCTGGCGACGCGATTTTTGTGACGGGCGAACTCGGCGGTTCGCTGGCGGGCAAACATTTCGATTTCGAGCCGCGACTGGAAGAGGCGCGCTGGCTGGCGGAACATTTTGCCATCCACGCGATGCTGGATTTGAGCGACGGACTGGCCGGCGATTTGCGGCACATTTTGAGAGCAGGCAACGTCGGCGCGGAGATTATGAAATCGGCGGTTCCGGTTTCGCGCGCGGCGAAACTGCGGGCGCGGGAAAGTTCCGCCGCGAAACCGTCGTTCGTGGCGGCGCTGACGGACGGCGAGGATTTTGAACTGCTGTTCACCATCGCCAGTAAGGACGCCGTAAAGTTGCTGGACGCGTGGAAGAAAAAATTTCCAAAATTGAAATTGAGCTGCATCGGGAAAATAGTCGCGGACGAAGGGATTTTGATCCGCGACAAAATGGGTTCGCACAAGTTAAGCGCGCATGGCTACATTCATTTCACGCAAAAGGAAATCCCGCCGCAGGCATCCAATAATTGAAACTGACAATTGTTTTATGAAAATCAAAATTGAAAATGCACGCCGCCGCAAATTGCGCGGTTTTCCAAAAATGGCATTGACCGGGTTCGCCTGTCTGGCCTTGGTTTCCTCCGGCTTCGGGCAGCAGACATTTGTAGGCGCTCACGGACGGCTCAATGTTGACGGAAACAAAATCATTGATCAGCACGGCGATCCGGTGACGCTGCACGGCATGTCGCTGTATTGCTGGAATTCACAAGGAACGCAGTTTTACAATGCCAGCGCCGTCAACCACTTGGCGCAGGACTGGAAATGCACCGTCATCCGAATTCCCATCCTGCCCAACGCCTACCGGCGGAATCCCACGAATGAAATCAACAAGGTAAAGACGGTGGTGGATGCGTGCATTGCCAACGGGATTTATGCGGTCGTTGACTGGCATGCGATGAACGGCGCGCAAAATGATGTCGCGTCGGCCCGGGCTTTTTTCTCGACCCTGGCGGCGGCCTACGGAAAAACACCCAACATCCTGTTTGAACCGTGGAACGAACCGGTGCAGGAGCCGTGGACGGTCATCAAGGCTTATCACGAAGCCATCATAACCGCAATCCGCGCCATTGATCCTGACAGTATCATCATCTGCGGCAGCCGGCACTGGGACCAGGAATGTGACGAAGCCTCACAAAATCCCATCACCATTTCCACGAACATCGCCTATTCAATCCATTTTTATGCGGCGACTCACCGGCAGTCGCTCCGGGACAACGGGGCGCGGGCGCTGAAAAACGGAGTCGCGCTTTTTTGCACCGAATACGGAACCAGCTCGGCTTCCGGCGGCGGCGCTTACGATCCGGCGGAGACGCAGTTGTGGTGGGACTGGCTGGATGCAAACAAAATCAGTTGCGCCAACTGGTCGGTCGCCGCCCTGGATGAAATTTCCGCCGCGTTTCAACCCGGCGCCAGCGCAACGGGTCCGTGGACCGACGCCATGCTAAAACCTTCAGGCTTGCTGGTGAGAGATTATTTGGTCAGAAAGGCGGTGTCCGGCGCGCAAGAAGAGAACCCGCAAAATAAAAACTGACCTTTTGGAAACAATTTCTCACAGTCCGGCGGAGACGGAAGCGCTCGGCGAGCAGTTTGGCCGGATGGCGGTGCGCGGGCTGGTCATCGCGTTGAGCGGCGACCTGGGCACGGGCAAGACGCAGTTCGTGCGCGGGCTGGCGCGCGGGCTGGGCGTGACGGCGCGCGTGCATTCGCCGACGTTCACGCTGGTCAACGAATACGGCGGCGGACGGCTGAAGTTGTTTCATCTGGATTTATACCGGCTCGAAACGCCGGAGCAAATCCGCTCGGCAGGCATCGAAGAGTTTTTGTCGCCGGACGGCGTGGCGGTGATTGAATGGGCGGAGCGGATTTACGATTTACGATTTACGATTTACGATTTGAAAAAGGTGCAAATTAAAATTGTGGGCGAGATGGAACGGAAGATTGTTTATGACAATTCTGGCGCTTGAATTTTCTTCGGAGCAGCGGAGCGTGGCCCTGGCGCGCAACGGAATCGTTTTGTCCGAAGCGGTCGAAACATCCGGCGGACGCGCGACGAACGCATTCGGGCTGATTGAACAAGTTATGACGGCGGCCAAAACGTCGCGTGATGCAATTGAAGCGGTTGCCGTCGGGCTGGGACCGGGCAGCTACACTGGCATCCGCGCGGCGATTGCGCTGGCGCAAGGCTGGCAACTGGCGCGCGGGGTGAAGCTGCTCGGCGTGAACAGCGCTGAATGTCTGGCCGCACAAGCGCAGGCGGAGAAAATTTTCGGGCGCGTGAACGTGGTGATTGACGCGCAGCGCGGCGAATTTTATCTGGCTGCGTGGCAAATTTCCGACGGGCGGTGTGAGGCGGTTTTGCCGTTGAAGATTGTTGCCGCCGGCGAGATTGAACGGCTCAAAAATGAAGGCGCAATTTGCCTCGGGCCGGATGGCGGCAAGGTTTTGTTTCCGCGCGCGGCGATGGTGGCAACATTGGCGGCGGAGCGGACAGATTTTGTGGCGGGTGAAAAGCTGGAGCCGGTTTATTTGCGGGAAACGGCTTTTGTGAAAGCACCTCCGTCGAAGTTTATTGCCGGTTGAAATGCGGACATTTGTGTCTTGTTCCCGGACAAGGCGGCTTAATGGCGCGCAGCAAAGATAGTATCAGGCCACATAAGGAGCGTAGTATCAGGTCTTACGTTTTGGTATGAAGACTGCTTGTTTCTATTCGTTGACGGAATTCGTTGGCGATAAATTTTATGAGGTTGCGTCTGGAAAAAACAGGCAGTCACGGAAGAAAAACAGGTTTCACCCTGGTAGAACTTCTGGTGGCTTTTAGCATTTTTGCGATGGTGTCCAGCGGGGTGATTTACGGTTACATCCAGATCAATCGCATGTCGGAATGGTCGGCGATTTCGCTGGCGGCGCAGTCGTATGCATCGCAAGGCGCGGAGCAGGTGCGCGCGGCGGACTGGCGGCCGCATGATTATCCGCCGGCCACCGGATTTGGCACGATGGACGAGATGCCCGCGCCTTATTCCGCAGTGACAAATTACATTCTGGACATTCCCATAAAAGGGAATCCCGCATCCAACGACTTTGCCTTCTTTGTCACCAACTACGTCAGCATTTCAGACGTCTCGGTCAATCCACCTTTGCGGCAAATCCGGTCGGATGCCGTGTGGACGTTTTATCTGACCGGGAAAAAATACACCAACACCGTCATCCTGCTGCGGGCACCGGACCAATGAAATTATTTTCACCAATCAAGACTCGTATCCGCCGTCCGGTAGTTTGCGCCTTTACGCTGGTGGAAATGATGATGGTTGTCCTGGTTTTCTCCTTCATGGTGGCGGCCATCGTGGCGGTGCAGATTATCGCCATGCGCGTCTATACGCTGGGCGCGACGAAACTGTCCGCGACCACGGGTGCGCGCGAAACCATGAACACCATGCGCGACCAGATTCGCGGGGCAAAAATTGTGTATGTGGGCACCTATGCCAGCGGAAGCGGGTTCACCCGGCCGGTGCCTGGCGTGTATCAGCAGGGCAATGCGCTGGCCATCGGCTACACCAACAACACCACGACCAATTATCTGGTTTACTACCTGGACAACACGATTCCCACCAACACCCTTTTCAGCATCAGCAACAATGTGGCAGGCACCCTCAATGCTTTGGCGCTGTATGTGACGAATTATTACTGCTTTTATGCCGAAGATTATAAGGGGAACGTCCTCTCAAACTATTTGAACAACCCGGTCTTCCACATTGTCCTGCAGTTTGACCAATGGCAATACCCGCTTGGTTTCGTGGGCACCAACGCAGTGAATGCGTATAACTTTTACAACGTGACGACGCGGGTGATGCGGCGTGCCAAAGATTAAAGGAACCCATGAAAATTTCACCCAGCATACTTCGCCTTGCCCGGTCCGGTTACGCCCTGATCGTGGTCATGGTTTCAATGGCCCTGCTGCTCGTTGTGTTTGCCAGCATGATGTATTGGGCCGCCACCAACGCCAAAATCACCTTGCGGAACAATATTTTCAACACGTCGGAGGCCGCCGCCGAATCCGCGACGGAAAACGTTCTGACCTACATGATTCGTGATTTCGGTTACGGATCGCTCAATCCCGTCACCAGCTACAACACCCTGGCGGTGCCAACCAACGGCTGGCCGGTCTATTACCAGTTCAGCGACACCAACCAAAACACCGCCTACACCGCCTCCATCAGCATCGGCAGCGTGCCGACCACCGCGACCGCCCTGAATTCGCAATTCTCCGGCCTTTATGGTTTTGCCCAGCCGGTGACGATCGCCGCCACCGCCGCGCCGCAGGTTGGGGTGCAGAACCTTTCAGCCACGGTTTATCAATCCGTCGAGTTCGCGCTGATACCGCTGTTCCAGTTCGCCATTTTTTACAACATGGATCTGGAGATCAATCCCGGCGCGGCCATGACCGTCAACGGCCACGTTCATTCCAACAACAACATCTGGGCGACCGGCAACGGCAGCGGTGCCAACGCCCTGGTATTTTCCACCGATGTGGACGCGGCGGGAACCGTCTCGAATTTGCCGAGTCCGTTTGATCCGCAGAACACCGGCCGCAGCGGCAACGTGACTTATTCCGCCGCCCGC